>JAKSOW010000007.1 GCA_024405395.1 Kiritimatiellia bacterium
TGGTGCCGGGCGGCGAGACGAAGGAATACGTCTCGGGCACCTACACGATCGTGAAGTGATCGGCCGGGAGGCGTGATGAAGTTCCTGCCCTGTCTTTCCGCATTGCTGTTGGCGGCGATGGCCGCCAGTGGGGCAGCGCGAGAGAACATCGTGCTCGTAGAGGCTCACCCCGATGACCTTCCCGGGCACATGGGAACGGCGCTTCTGCTGGCGCAGAAGTTCAATGTCCACGTCGTCGACTTCACGCACGGCGAGCGGGGGCTGGGCGAAGCGGGCTATCGGGATGGCTCCACGGCCAAGTTGCGCACGGCCGAGGAAACGGCCGTCTGCGGAGAGGCGGGCTTCACGCTGCATTGGCTCGATGAGATCGACGGCGATTCCTTCGCCAGCCGCGAGACCTGCAACAAGCTGGCCGAGCTTCTGAAGACGCTCAAGCCGCGGGCCGTGTTTTGCCATTGGCCCGTGGACACCCATCCCGATCATGTGATGAGTGCCGCCACGGCGATGAAGGCGGTAAGGCTCGCGAAGATCTCGCCGGAAATCTATTTCCACGAACAGGATCGCCAGAGCCGCTCGTTCACGCCGGCCTACTATGTGGAGATCGCGCCTGTCGTCGCCCGCAAGGCGGAATTGGTAGCCAAATACGTTTGCCAGCAGGGAGCCGCCATCGCGAAGCGCAAGGACGAGAGCAACATCGTCTACGGTCGCAATTCCGGACTCAACAAGGCCGAGGTATTTCAGTGTTTCCGGGGAACGGTCAAGCCTGGCCACGGGGTTCTTGATACGCTTGATGTCCGCTGAGGTCATTGGGTGTGGCGTTTGGTTGTCGGTCAATGGAGGTTGTCAGCATGAAGATGCACGCGCTGCTCTTGTCGGTTCTTGGGATTGCCTTGCTTGCGGGCTGCCATTCTCCGCCTCCGTATCCGGATGGCCGAGTGGCCTATCCGCCGCCTCCGCCGGCACCTCCACCCCAGTACGTTGAACCAGTGGTTGTTGCGCCCCAGTATGTGGCTCCAGCGCCGATTGTCTATGAAACCTACTACGAGCGGCCGTTGCCGCCTCCTCATCACCATGTCCAGCACCATCATGACCATGATCTGCATGGGCATCCGGTGAAGGTTCAGAATCGGCATCATGGTGCACCGCCGAAGGCGCATGGCCACTCGACGAAGCCTGCGAAGGTGCGGCCTCGGCCCACAAAGGCGTCTGCCGCCCGTCCGAAACCGGTGGCCCGGCCCGCCAAACCTGCGAAAGCGCCGCCCAAAGGGAATCGGCCCACAGGCAGGGCCAAGTCGAGGCGTTGATTTGTGCGCACGCGTGTGCGCTGTACTGATGGAATGGAATTGGGGGTGGTCATGAAACTGTTTTCCTGTGGATTGATGGCCGTTGCGTTTATGGGGGCGCTAAGTGCCGTGGGGGTGACCAATGTGGCTCCTGGGAAGCTCACGAGCCCTGTGGCGACAACGAACGAGACGGAGATTGCGCCGGGCAAGCACCTGTCGGCCGACGGCAAGATCGTCTGGTGGGACGGCTCGCTGGTGCCATTGGAAGGCAAGGGCTACAGCGACGTCCTTCGCTTCTACGATCGCATGCCCGCACGTCTGGAGAAGGATCCCTCCGTGCGCCGAGGCGTCTGGAGTCAGTGTTACCACTCGTCGGGCGAGTGCTTCCGTTTCCGGCTGAAGGGGACGCAGCACTTCAAGGTGCGGTGGAGCCTCGTCTCCGACAAGCTGGCGATGGGCCACATGCCGGCCACGGGTGTTTCGGGGCTGGATCTGTATTTGCGCAATCCCCAGACGGGCGAATGGCGGTTCTACAAGAATGCACGGCCCGCCAAGCAAGATGGCAATGAGGCCGACTTCTGGACCTACGGGGCAGACGCGATGGTCTATTTGCCGCTCTACAACGGCCCAAGCAAGGTGGAATTTGGCGTGTCGCCCGGGGCGACATTTGAACCGCTGCCGCCTCGTGGCAATGGCGTGGACAAGCCTGTAGTATTCTACGGCACGTCCATCACGCACGGCGGCTGTTGTTCGCGGCCGGGGCTTTCGTTCCCGGCGTTGGTCTGCCGCCGGCTGGACGTTCCGCTGGTGAATCTGGGCTTTTCCGGCAATGGGCGCATGGAACCGTCGATGGCCAATTATCTGGGCGAGATCGATGCCAGCTGCTATGTGCTCGACTGTCTCTGGAACATGGGCAGCGTGTATCCAACCAAGGACGACGATGACCTGCGGGCGGCAAACGTCTCGAACAAAGTGCAGCTGGTCACGGCACGCTATGAGCCGTTCGTGCGCCGCCTGCGCGCGCTTCGTCCGGATACGCCGATTGTCTTCGCCGAGCAGTGCGATGTGTTCTCCAAAAAGCCGGCTCCGCATGACCTGGTCGTTCGTGGCGTCTATGAGAAGCTGCTGTCTGAGGGGTGGAAGAATCTCCACTACGTATCGAAGGAGAAGATGCATGTCGGCGACTACGAGGGTGCGGTCGATGGATGCCATCCCAATGATTGGGGCATGTTCTCGATGGCCGAGGCGTTCACGCCTGTGGTGCGCGCGGCGCTGAAGTTGAAATGAGGAGAACCATGTACGTGCACAAATGGATTTGGACGGGCTTGTCCGCAGTGTTGATGGTGGGGTTTGCGTCTGCTGACGTGGACCTGTCGGGCGCTTGGCGGGTTTCAGGCAAGGGATTCAGCGGTTCGGCCAATCTGCCGGGCACATTGGCGGCGGCCAAATTGGGTCAGCGGTGGACCGAGCGTGACTTCCAGACCACGATGGACTTGCCGCAGTCCGAGGCGCTGGTTCAGGAACACCAGTATGCCGGCAAAGCCGTCTGGGCACGGACGGTCACCCTGACCGAAGCTGATTGCGCGCATCCGCTAGAGCTGTTCCTGGAGCGCGTGATGTGGAAAAGCGAAGCCTTCTGGGATGGCCGTTCGCTTGGTTCGCAGGATTCGCTCGCGACGCCGCATGTGCACGCGATTCCGGTGGCGGCCTTGACGCCGGGGCGGCACGAGCTGCGGCTGGAGATCGACAACTCGTGCTTCTACAATTTCTCGCGGCAGTCGCATGCCTACGGACCCAACATGCAGGCCGTGTGGAATGGCGTGTTGGGTCAGATCGTCTTGCGGCGAGCCCATGCGCTGCGGCAGGCGCGCGTGTTTGCGTCGGCCGCCGGCAAGCTGGCGGTGGAGGTTCCGAATGGTTTCGTCGCCACAGCCGAGAATGTGTCGGTTGAGGGATTGGAAGTGACGCGTGTCACGGCGGCACCTTCGCCTTACCGGACAGGGTTCCAGTTGGCCGAAATCGAATTGGCCGCCAAGCCCGTGGCCTGGAGCGCCTTTCATCCGCAGCTCTACACGGTAGCGTTGCGTGATGCGGCGGCCGACTTCACGCAACGCATACGATTTGGCTTCCGCACCTACGGGACGGAAGGGCGTGCCATCACCGTCAACGGAACGAAAACCTTTCTTCGGGGAAATGTGGAGAACGCGAATTTCGCCAAGGATGGTATCCCGTGGATGACGAAGGCCGAATGGGCGAAGATGTTCCAGACGCTGCGGGACGAGGATGGCGTTGACACGGTGCGCTTCCATACATGGTGTCCGCCGGCCGCGGCCTTTGCTGCGGCGGATGAGCTCGGCGTCAAGCTTCAGCCTGAAGCCGGCATCTGGACGGATAAGTGGATGAGCGAAGGCGATGAGCTGGGCAACGGGAAGAGCGTGGATGCCTTTGTCCAGCGCGAGCTCAAGGCCATTGCCGACGCCTATGGCGATTCGCCGAGCTTCCTGTCGCTCACGCTGGGCAACGAGCTCGGCAACTCCAACTTCCAGACGATGGAGCAGTGGATTGCCGCCCACAAGAAATATGATCCGCGTGCGCTCTGCTACGCGTCGTCGGCCCGCAAGCTGACCGCGGCCGACGATTTTTCGCTTTCCCATGTCGTGCCCGGCAAGGGGCTGGCGCGCGAGAAGCTGCTGCCGCGTACGGACTGGGACTACGAGTCGATCTATGCGGTTTCGACCATTCCCACGGTCGCGCATGAGATCGGCCAGTGGCCGGTCTATCCTATCTGGGACGAATTGCTCTCGCCGTTCACGGGCACGATGCGTCCGTGGAATCTCTCCCGCCACTACGACACGGCCGTGAAGAAGGGAACGCTGCGCTTTCAGCGTGAATACCACATGGCCTCGGCCAAACTCAATCGGCTCATCTACAAGGAGGAGGTCGAGTCTTTCCTGCGCACGCCGTCATGCGCCGGTCTGCAGTTGCTGGAGGTGCAGGACTATACGGGCCAGGCGGAGGCATTGGTGGGCTGGCGCGATCCGTTCTATGCGCTCAAGACCGGATTCAAGGATCTGAGGCCCTTTGCCACCGTGTGGGGACCTGTCGCGTATCTGGCGCGCTTGCCGAAGTTCACCTGGACGGTAGGCGAGACCTTTGCCGCCGAACTTGAGATCCGCAACCTCACTGAAGTGCCCCTGGCGGCGGGAAGTGAATACACATGTGTCTGTGCCGGCGAGAAGCGCGTGTTCCGTCTGCCGGCCGCGATTGCGCCGGGAGCCCTTGGAAAGGTGGGGCGGGTGGAGTTGCCGCTTACGGCGGCAATGACGGGCAGGAAGCAGGAGATGAGTTTTGGCGCCAACAGCTGGAACTTCTGGGTGTACCCGAAGGAGCAGCCGTGCGTCTGGCCGGCGGGGGTGGTGGAGACGGCGGAGCTGTCCGCCCTCAAGCAGGCGTTGGCCGCCGGCAAGACGGTGGTGTACACGGGTCCCAGCCACAAGTCGGCCAAGGGACGTTTCAAGTCGATCTATTGGAGCGCACGTTGGTTCCCCGTCGCCAACACGACGAGTGCGGCCCTGGGCGCCTGGTTTGACGTGACGCATCCTGCGCTGGCCGGTTTCGTCACCGAGGACTTCACGGATTGGCAGTGGTACTCGCTCGCCGAGGGGGCGACCATCCATGCGCTGCGGGGTCTGCCGCCGGACTATCGTCCGATTGCGCTTTCGGTGAACGATTTCCATTTTTCGGACTTCACCGCCACGATGTTCGAGGTACTGGTTGGCACCGGACGGCTTTTCGTGTGCGGGTATGATCTGGGCAAAGACACGCCGGAGGCCAAGCGTCTGCGCGCCAGTCTGGCGGCCTACTTGGCCCGTCCGGCAACGCCGGGCACGATTCGGATGCCGGCGTCCTGGCTGGACGAGGAGTTTGCCGCCGTGAAGGCGCCGGATCTTTCGGGTGCCGTCTACGACGAAAAGGTCGGATGGTCGGGGCGTACTTTCCGCAAGGAGATTCGCGGCGTGCCGCCGACAACGGGACAAGTGGTGGTGGACTTTGTCCAGAAGGTAGGAGGACTGGTCTCCGCCCGCGGCATGCTGGAATCGCGTCCCTTCGAGGTGCCGTTCACGCAAAAAGTGGATGCTCGCACCTCCGTGTCGCTGCCGGTGATCCGCGAAGACTTCCTGGACGGCAAGCTCGAGCTGGAAATAAACCTGATGACCGGCCCGCAGCTGACTGTGGAGCGCATCCGCATCGTCCCGAAAGATTAAGGGGCTCAAGGCCATCCACCAGTTTTGGCCAAGCCCAGCTTGGCGGCGAATGTGCACCGAGGAAACCCCAAATTCCCTAAAGGGAAATCGATTGCCCTTAAAGGGGACAGGCGCTGCCTCTAAAGGGGAGACGAGTCGGCCCTAAAGGGGAGGTTCGCGGGCCGTACAGTCGAATCGATTGGCCCGTACAGTCGATTCGGCTGGGCGATACAGTCAAATCCCGTGGACTTTACTATCGCTTTGCGGCCGAGGATGGCCTGAAGGTTTACAAGAACCTGTGGGAAGGCGATGCTGTGCCGCCCGAAAGTTATGAACAGGGGGCGGGCCTTCAGCCTCCCAGCGTGCCCGAAAGTTATGAACAGGACGGCACCGTGCGGAAACTATACCGCACCATGCGGAAACTACACCGCAGGTTGCGGATAGGTTTGCCGCAGGATGCGGTGTAATTGAGAATACAGAAAATAACAACATTAACAACAACAGTACAGCCGAGGTCCACCTCGTCGTAGAGGATGTGATGATGGGAGGGGGGTGAGGAGTGCCTCAAACGGTTATGAGCGGAGGGTGAACTTGCCTCGCGTTCGCGATGGTTTTCTGTTGCCATCTTCACATGCCTTTGTTATAATGCTAGAAATTTTCCCAAAAGGATTAGAAACTATGCCCATAGACACGAACCGCCGCAGTTTCCTCAAAGGCGCCGCCGTTGGCGCCGCTTTCCTGCCTTCGTTCAACATCCTCCATGCCGAGGATGCCACGATCGGACCGAAGGACGACCAGATCAACGTGGCCCTCATCGGCTTCGGTGCCGAGGCGCGTGTGCTCTCGGCGTCGCTCGTGCGCATTCCCGGCGTGCGCGTGCGCTGCGTGTGCGATATCTGGAAGTTCCAGCAGCAGCAGGCCAAGAGCTTCTTCAAGAACTATGGCATGCCGATCACGACGTACGAAGACTACCGCGAGATGCTCGACAAGGAAGACAAGAACATCGATGCGGTGGTGATCGCCACGCCTGACTGGATGCACTGCGAGCACACATGCTACTGCCTGCGCAAGGGCAAGCACGTCTACTGCGAGAAGGAGATGTCCAACAAGCTGGAGCAGGCCGCCGAGATGTGCCGCGTGCAGCAGGAGACGGGCAAGCTCCTCCAGATCGGCCACCAGCGCCGTTCGAATCCGCGTTACCGCCACTGCTTCGAGAACATCGTGCCGAACATGCTCGGCCGCGTCACCACCGCCTATGCGCAGTGGAACCGCACGCTCGCCCCGTTCTTCTCCGTGAAGCGTCCGCCGAAGCAGGAGGTGCTCACCAAGTACGGCTACGAGAATCCCGAGCAGTACCTCAACTGGCGCTGGTTCTACAAGCACGGCGGCGGTTCGATGGTGGACCTCGGTTCGCACCAGATCGACCTCTTCATCTGGGCGTGGGGCGTGCCGCCGTCGTCCGTGACCGCCATCGGCGGCAAGGATGCGTTCTCGCCCCGTCGCGAGGCCTATGACCGCGTGATGTGCCTCTATGAGTTCCAGATGCCGGACGGCACCAAGAACGAGGCCTACTACCAGGTGATCTCCTCCAACGCCCGCGGCGGCTTCTACGAGCAGTTCATGGGCGTGAACGCGTCGCTGACGATCGCCGAGATCTCGGCCCGCGGCAACACCGTGCAGCGTGAGCTGCGTGCGGGCGGCCTCACCGACCAGGAATGGCAGAAGTTCATCGACAAGGGCTGGATCCTGCCGTCCGCGGGCGACAAGATCAAGAAGGAAGTGACGAAGGACATCGCCGTCGATACGCGCATCTCCGCCCAGGCCACCGGCAACGAGCTTGGCGTGACGATGAACAAGCCCGCGCACATGCCGCACCTGGAGAACTTCTTCGCGGCCTGCCGCCATGGCGCTAAGCTGAATTGCCCGGCCGAGCTCGCCTACGAGAGCGCCGTGGCCGTGTTGGCGGCCAACGTTTCGGCTGATTCGCACAAGACGCACTACTTCAAGCCGGAAGACTTCAAGGTCCCGCCGCGCAAGGCGTAATGCTGCACGTAGTCGCCACACCGATCGGCAATCTCGGGGACCTCAGCCCACGTGGGCTTGAGGCCTTTCGGGGCTGTTCGCTCATTGCCTGCGAAGACACGCGGCGCACCTGGCAGCTGCTCACGCACTTCGGGGTGCCGCGGCCGGAGATGATCTCCTATCGCCAGGGCAATGAGGAACGTATCGCCGAGACGATTGTGGCGGCTCTGGGCGCTGGGCGTGAGGTGGTGCTGTGTTCGGATGGCGGCTATCCCGCCATCTCCGATCCCGGCTACCGTCTGATCCGCAAGTGCGCGCAGGAGGGGATTCCCTATGAGGTGATCCCCGGGGCGAGCGCCGTGAATGTGGCGTTGCTGATGAGCGGCCTGTCCACGAGTTCGTTCACGTTCAAGGGCTTTCCGCCCCGTGGGCCGGGCGCCATCCGCAACTGGTTCGCCGAGGAAAAGGACCGTGACGCCACGCTGATCTTCTACGAGAGCCCCTTTCGCATCGGGGCGACGCTGACGGCGGCCTTTGAGGTGTTCGGTGACCGGGAGGCGGCGGTGTGCATCGAGCTCACCAAGCTTCACGAACGCGTCTCCCGCGGCTATCTTTCAGACCTGGCACGTGAGTATGCCGACGTCAAGGTCAAGGGCGAGGTGGCGCTGGTCATCGCGGGCAATAACCCCAAGTTCGCCCGAAATACTGAGAATTTGTCTTGAGAAAATGGGAAATGGTACAATGAAACCGATGAAAAACCAGATTCTTTCGTTTGTGTTCGCCGGTCTGGCCCTGGGGGCCGGTTCGGCTCTGGCGGGCGAATCGCACTGGAATGGCGGCCGTACGGTGCCGGTGCACAAGTTGGCGCCCAAGGACGCGGCGGGCGACAAGGTCTCCCCTGGCGATCGCCTGCCCAAGGCCATTTCCCAGGTGCAGACCTGCGGCCAGTGCCATGACGTCAAGTCGATGGCGGGCGGCAGCCACTTCCGCACCGGGCTGGACACGAACGACGTGCCGCCGCAGGTCAATTTCGAGCCGTGGTCCCTCGTGGACGAGAATCAAGGCCTCGTGACGGCCCTGTCGCTGTGCGGTCTGCCGGGCACCAAGTCGCCGGCCGACATCGGCATGACGGCCTGGCAGTTCACGAAGACCTTTGGCCGAGCCTTCCCCGGCGGCGGCATTGGGTCGGATGTGCGGGCGATGGAGGAGGTCGGCCGCGAGAAGAGCCGCTGGTTCGTGACGGGTCCGCTGGAGGCGAACTGCCTTGCGTGCCACCAGCAGACGCCGTATGACTCCAGCGAGTGGGCGCGCCAGGTGCTGCGCGAGAACTTCGCGGGTGCGGCGTCGGCCGCTGCGATGTTCGCCGATGTGGGCGGCATGAACGAGCGCCTGAACGACGCCTGGGATCCCTTCATCGACGAGAACAAGGACGACCACCTGTTCCGCGTGCCGCAGACGATCTCCTATGACCAGACCAAGTTTGATTCGAAGGGCCGCTGCATCTTCGCTGTGGGCAAGCCCAAGAACGAGAACTGCCTGGCCTGTCACGCCGCCAGCGAGAAGGGGATGCCTTCCCATGACATCGCGGGCGATGTCCACCTGCAGCGGGGCATGAAGTGCATCGACTGCCACCAGAACGGCATGGACCACCGCGTCACCACGAAGTCGTGCGCCTCCTGCCACCTGGAGAAGAACGGTGCCGGCCCGCGTCCGGTGCACGCCGGTTTCCCCACTGTCCACTTCGAGAAGCTCTCCTGCACGGTGTGCCACTCGGGCGTGACGAAGGACGGCAAGATGGCGCAGGTGCGCACGGCGCGCGCCAACCGCATCGGCATCTATGGCCGTGCGCAGTGGGCGACCGACCTGCCGTACATCCTCGAGCCCGTGTTCGTGAAGTACGACGACGGCGTGATCCGCCCCAGCCGCATGACCTGGACCGCGGCCGATGCCGATCCCGTCTACTGGCCCTTCGCGCATGACGTGAAGCCGGCCCGCCAGGCGCGTGGCGCCAAGCCCGCCAAGTGCGCCGCCTGCCACACGGCCGATTCCGAGTTCTTCTTCGGCAAGGTCACGCCCGTCTATCCTGACGGCAAGACCGGCGAGCCCGTGTGCCAGTCGAAGTTCCTCAAGGCCGACTGCGCCTACCACACGTTCTTCGGCTTCGTGTTCCTGTTCCGCCCGCTCTTCAAGGTGGTGTTGTGGACGGTGTTCGGCTTCCTCTGCCTCTTCGCGGCGGCAGCCGCGGCCGTGGCGCTCAAGAAGCTCTGCTCGCAGATCGCCGAGTCCACGCTGGACTTCATCTGGGGTGCCTTCCGCTTCGTGCTGGACATTGCCCTCGTGGCGTCGATCGCCTATCTGGTGCTGAGCGGGGTGATCGGCTGGTTCACGGGCGGCATGACCTGGTGGTGGATCGTTCTGCACATGGTGGCGGGCGGCACGCTGGCCGGTTCGCTCCTGTGCCTCGTCTTCCTGCGGCAGCACGTCCGCACCGAGAAGACGCTGCCGGCGGCTGTTTGGGCGCTGTGGGTGGTGTTTGCCGCCGGTACGGTGTTCACGGCGGTGATGCCGATGATGACCGTCTTCGGCATGGAGGGGCAGCAGTTCCTCCTCTGGTGCCACCGTTGCGTGTCGCTCTGCTTCGTGGCGCTTTCGGCGGCGCTCTGCTACGTCACCTTCAAGCACAAGAAGTGAGAAAGTTCAACCATCGGGCGATGGACACGGAGTTCACCGTGTTCTTCGCCGATGGGGAGGATGAGTCCCTGATCGCGGCGGCTTCGGCCGCCGCTTTTGCCCGTATTGACGAACTGGAGCTGCTGCTCACGCGCTTCAACGACACGAGTGACGTGGCCGTGATTCGGGGACTGTCCGCTGGGGAGTCGGCGGTTGTGGCCCGGGAGACCATGGAGGTGCTCGTCACGGCCGCCCAGGTGTGCGCCGCCACAAATGGCGCCTACGATCCCACGGTGAAGGCTCGTTGCTTCGGCGATCTGATCCTGGATCCCGACCACTTGCGGGTGGGCGTCAAGAAGGGGCCTGTGGAGCTGGATTTCGGCGGCATCGGCAAAGGCTATGCTCTGGACGAGGTGGCTAAGATCTTCCAGGGGGAGCAGTTTGAGCTCGACAATTGGCTGCTGGACGCCGGCACGTCGACCCAGCTCGTCTCGGGCGGCCCCTGGAAACTGGGCGTGGGCGGCGTCTGGAAGAAGCGCACGCGCCTGAATACGGTTCTCAGCCTCGACACGGGGGCGCTCTCGGGCAGCGGATTCGAGATTCAGGGAGCGCACGTATTCGATCCGCGCACGGGTATGTCTGCCGAACGCTGGGGACAGACCTGGTCGCGGGCCGCTTCGGCGGCAGTGGCGGACGCCCTGTCCACGGCGGCATTAGCGCTTTCGCCCGAGGAATTGGCCGCCGCCGCCGAGGCGCTGGATGCTGCCATCCTCGTGGCACGCCATCAGAAGCCTCTTTGGGACCGTTTCCGCGACCCGCTGAAATGGTACGGAAATCCTTGAAGTTTTGGTCCGTTTGTGGTACATTTATCTTGTTCGAATATGGAGCTGACCATGACAATACGCTCTTACCTTGAAAAAAACGCGGCTGAGTTGTCCTCAGCCGTTGCGCTTGTGTATTATGGTCTCGACAAGGCCTGGCACGAGAGCACCTGGAAGGAATTTCTCACTTCGGTCACCCGGACGGCGGACGCCTATGGCCCGCGGTTTGACCTGAAGCCCCAGGTGGAGAATGTCGCCCTCATTCTGCCCAATTCGTCCATCTGGATTGAGGCCTACTTGGCGCAGTCGGGCGCTGGCGTGAGCGTGGTGCCGATCGACCCCAAGCTGCATGATGAGGAAGTGGCCTATATCCTCAAGGACTCGGGTGCGGTGGTCGTCACCACCGACAAGGCCCATCTGGACATGATGCGCAACATCGCGCATGGTCTGCCGGATCTGCGTGGCATCGTCGTCATCGATGGCGGCACGACTACCTACGAGCCCATTGGCCAAGTGCCTGTCTATGACTACATGAGCTTCAGGTCCACGGGCACGGCGGGCTGGTATGCCGCCCACGTCGCCAAACCCGAGGATGTGGCGTCGGTCATCTATACGTCCGGCACGACGGGCAAACCCAAGGGCGCCATGCTCACGCAGGCCAACTTCGTGGCTGACATCATCGGTGCCCTGGGCGCCTTTGACGAGCATGTGGACAACACCGACTCGCTGTTGGTGGTGTTGCCGCTTTTCCACGCCTTCTCGTTCTGCACCAACCTGGTGCTGAGCCTGTACTGCGGCTGTACGATGAAGATCGTGCGTTCGCTCTACACGATTGGCGAGGACGTCAAGCTCCTGAAGCCCTCGGTGGTGATGAGCGTGCCGCTTCTGGCGGAGAAGATGTTCGACAAGATCGACGCGAAGCTCAAGGCCTCCAAGGCGGCTCAGATCCTCATGAAAATCGGTCTGGGGCGGATCGTCACGAAGAACATCGTCAAGGGACTCGGCGGCAATCTGCGTTTCATGATCGTGGGCGGCGCCCCCTGTCCCAAGCATGTGCTGCAGGGCTACCGCAAGCTGGGCATCATGGTGCTGGAGGGGTATGGGCTTACGGAATGTTCGCCCGTCGTCTCCGTGGCCGGGCCCAAGTGCGCGAAGATCGGCACGATCGGCCTTAAACTGTCGAACATCGAGGTTCGTCTGGCGGACCAGAATGAGCTGGGCGTGGGCGAGCTGCAGGTCAAGGGCCCCATCACGATGAAGGGCTACTGGCACAATGAGGCCGCCACCAAGGAGGCGTTCGACGGCGAATGGCTGAAGACGGGCGATCTCGCCTCCATCGACGAGGATGGCCTCATCTCCATTCGCGGACGCAAGAAGGCGCTCATCGTCAACCGCGAAGGCAAGAACATCTACCCCGAGGAAGTCGAGAACCGCATTGGGGCCGATTCGCTGGTGTCGGATTGCGTGGTGGTGGGCTATCTTACGGGCGGCATCCCCGGCGAAAAGGTGGGGTGCGTGGTGCACCCCAATGAGGATGTGCTGGCGACGTTGCTGCCCAAGGACGCCCCCTGGGAGCAGGTGGTCAAGCTCGTTTCTGACCATGTCCATGCGCAGTGCGCAGACTTGGCCGACTACAAACGCGTGCGCAAGGTGAAGGTGGTGAAGGAGCCGCTGGAGCGCACCTCCATCCAGAAAGTACGCCGTGTCGCCTATAAGGGCTCCCTCGATGAATAAGAAATCCTATTTGCTCGCCCCAATCGTCTTTCTTGCCTGTGCGGCCGCCTTGGCCCTCACGTGGGCCATCATGGACCCGTCGGCGCTCCATCACTTCTTTGATCAGGATGGCTACTCGCCCTTTGAGCTGGCCACGATTCCGTTCTATGCGGCCATCATCCCCATGGTGTGGTGGAAATGTCCGTTCACGGGATCCAAGGGCCGGCGCACGTTGCTTTGTGCCGCCGTGAGCTGCGTGGCCTTCTTTGCTGTGTGCAAGGAGCTGGATCTCCATCTGGCGGCGCTCACGGCCCTCTGGCCTGACGTGGTGGCGGACTTCAAGGGCACGCCCTTCAAGATGCGCTTCCTCACGAAGAGCGTCACCGGCGGTGCCCATTCGATGCCGATCCCGATTCTGGCCAAAGTGGTTGTGGTGGCCTATTTCGCGCTTTTCTTCGGCGTGTTCGCCGCTTTGCTGGCCTATTTCTCCAAGAAACTCTTCAAGGGGTTCTTCAAGCTGCACCCTGTGGCCTGGAGTGTCTGCTTCCTGGGCGGTTCGGGCGTGATGGTGCAGCTGTGCGACCGCATGCCGGCTTGGGTGCGCCATGCGAAGGGTCTGCCCAAGGAGAAGACCATCGACGCCATTTCGTCGTTCTTCACGGCGTTTGAGGAGGGCGGCGAGATGATGATCGCCATCTTTGCGCTGCTTGCCATCTGTCAGGCCCATCGCATCTATTCCAGCGGCAATCCGCCGTCTGAATTCGCCGATCTTTGAGCCTGTCTCGTGCCGTGATCGCGTCAAAGCCCGTATCCATTGTCCTTACGGTGGCCTTGCTGGTGGCCAGCAACTTCTTCATGCTGCTGGCGTGGTATTGGCATCTCAAGGCTGCCAAGCCCGGTGGGTTCGCGGAGCATCTGCCGGTCATCCTCGTCATCCTCATGAGCTGGGGTTTGGCGTTCTTCGAGTACTGCCTCATGATCCCCGCCAACCGCACAGGGGCGGCGGTGGGGCTCAACGTGGCCCAGCTGAAGATCATCCAGGAGGTTGTCACCGTGGTGGTGTTCATCCCGTTCGTGATCTTCTTCATGGGCGAGAAGTGGCGGTGGGACTACCTGTGGGCGCTCCTGTGCATGGTGGGCGCCGTCTATTTCGTCAACCGCGGAAACCTGTAGGCCATGCGGCGTATCGGCATCTTCGGCGGCAGCTTCAATCCGATCCATTCGGGCCACCTCGGCATTGCCCTCAAGGCGCTTTCGGACTGGTCGCTGGACCGCCTCTACGTGGTGCCGGCACGCGTGTCGCCGTTTAAGACCGACGCCCCGCCTGATCAGGTGACGGCCGGCTTCACCGATGTCCAACGTCTGACGATGGTCGAAGCCGCTTGTGCCGCCGATCCGCGGCTGGTGCCCTGGACGATCGAGCTGGATCGGGGCGGCGTGTCCTACGCGATCGACACGGTGCGTGCCGCCCGCGAACGCCATCCGGAGGCTGAGGTGTTCTTCGTGATTGGCGAGGATTCGGTGGCGGGGCTTCCTCGTTGGAAGGACTGGGAAACCCTCCGCACCCTCTGCCGTTTCGTATCCTATCCCCGTACCCGCGAATCTTCCACGGAAATCCGCCGCCGCCTGGCCGCCGGCGAATCCATTTCCGATCTCGTGCCGCCCGCCGTGGCCACTGCCCTGCGGGCCTTTAAGGGTTGAATCGGCTTTCTTAGCGGAAGTGCCGCAGTGGAAACACGTAGGATCGCCTTTGGAGGGGGAATTCTGAGACCCTTGGAGGGGATTTTTGAGACCCATGCGGGGGAATTTGGAGACCTATCGAGGGGATTTTTGAGACCCATGGAAATTGAGGCGTAGGCTGGGCCGTCGGTTTTTTGCGGCAGGAGCAGATTTTCGGGGCACTAAAACCACGGAAGACGCGGAAACCGCTTCGCGGACACGGAAGGCGGTTGGGGAAGGGAATCCCGAGGACTTGAGAACCCGGGAATGGGCACTTCACAAGGCGGCAGATTACGATTGGCTTGTCGGAACGGGTTCTCTCATAATCACTTTCCGTACCCGCCGAATGGCGGTTTCCGTGTCTTTCCGTGGTAAATCCACCCACTCGGCCGGCACGCCCACAAACTCCCAGGGCCAGATATTACGTCAAATCTGAACGCGGTTGACTGGCTGGGATATAACCTCGTTAAAGCGGCGGCATCGTTGATGCCACGATGGGTCTTGCAATTGCCACTTGTCTGATTAGGTTCCTAAATCCTGTTAATCTTGTAAATCCTGTCTTAAAGATTTTATGGAGAATGGCGAGGGATGTTTAATCGGCCACCCAGGTTTGGCTATGTCGGCAGATTGTGAGTTCGGAGTTCATTTCCCAGATTTAGGAACTTCGCGACCACGAGCGGACGAAATTGGGTAGGAACTGTTTTGCAATTGCCTTAAAGTTGGGGTATAATAAGCACCTATGAAAGAGGAACAGGAAGCACCTGAATCGAATGAGGCGGTTGTCGGGCGGACGTGTTCGGGCGGCTGCTGTGGCTGCCGGGATATGCGCACGCCAGAAGAGCGGCGGGCGCAGGAGGCGGCACGTGCGACACGCGTCATGCGGTTCTTCATCTGGGGAATCATTCTCGCCATCATCGTCGTGCTGGCGTTGACGCAAAGCTAAATCACTTGATTTTACGTCAGTTTGCATGAGGCGAGCGGCGTTGAACCGATAGTCTCAGATGGCACTTGCGGCTTCGGAAGATTGACGGAATCTGCTGGCTTATGCTACAATCCCAGCTGTTGTAGTAGGTGGGAGAACGGAAAGGATCGTTTCATGAAATCTGGAACTAGAGCATCGTTGTGGACGATGGGGGTTGCGCTGGCGGCGTCTTGGGGCGCCTGGGGCGTCGACATCGCGAGTTTCGAGGATACGCTCACGATCAACGAACCCACCAATGTGGTGGTGGAGGCCGGCACCGTGACCTGGAACTGCCGCCTGGAGGGCAACGGCACGATCACGAAGTCGGGTGCCGGCACACTGCTGGTGCAAAACACGAACACGAACTTCTCCGGCGAATGGATCGTTGAGCGTGGCGAGCTCAAGAGCGGCAGCATGATCAACAAGGTCGTTCCCTTTTTCGGAACAGGCAAGATTACGGTTCATGCATCAACCTCCTATACCTGCTCGGTAACGGTCTGGACGTCCATCCTGCCTAACGACATTGAGGTCGTTGGCCCTGTCAGTATGGCCTATCCGCCGTTGCAGGCCAACAATCAGGCTTCCTTTGGCGGACTGATCACGGCTACAGATGGCCTTGCCTTCTATCAGACAGGGTACTCAAGCGGTGCGTACGCCGAGCAGGAAAAGTTGAAATTCGAGAAGAATGGACGCATCTACGCACCCGGACAGAAGGTTCTCTTTCGTCCGAATGCACAATTCTGCTTTTGGGAGGCAGCCAACACGCTCGTCTGCGGCACGCTGGAGACCGACTGGAACGGGTCAAAGGGTTTGGGGTCGGTGCGCTTCAATTCCAGCGGCAACGTCATCGGCACCATCCGCACGAGCATGGCCCGCATCCTCTGCGGGGTGAACAACTGTCTGGGCGGGGCGGCGTTGGAGTGGTTCGGGCAGGACTTCCGTTCCGACTACACGGTCTTCCGGCTCACGGGCACGACTGCACAGCAGGCGGCCTATCTGGTGAGCGACGAGTGCCCGGCCGCCGAGGACGACTGCTATCGGCTCGTCAGCACCGACGCCAGCAAGACCGCTGTGCTGACGCTTACGGGCGGCGTGGAGACGGCCACGGCCTACTGTCAGTTGGACGGCAATGTGACGCTGAACGTGGCCCCCACAGGTGAAGGCGCGTTCCGTCAGCGCCTTCTCAACCGCCGGCATACGATGACGGGCGCCATCACGGTGGCGAACGCGAAGGCGACTCTGGCGTTGGGCGGCGGCACGCTCTTCCCGAACGTCACCACCGTGCAGGTGAACGGCGGCGTGCTGGAGCTGGAGGCGGATACGGATCCGTTCAAGTCCTATGCGGTGGCGCTGACGATCACCAACGGCGGCAAGGTGAAACTGCCGGCGGGCGTCAATTGGCGCCTGGCCTCGCTGATGGTGGATGGCGAGGAGCGCGTGGGCGAATTCCGCTCAGGCGACGCGTCGGGGCTTGTTCTGGGCGAAGGCTCGCTGATCTCCTTGGGGGCCGATCCCCTGGCCCTCGTCTGGAAGGCGGAGGATCCGAACGCCGTCCTTTCCGTGAGGGACAACTGGGAGGACGTTTCGGTGTTTGACTTCTCCGTGCCGAACAAGTATCAGCTGCTCTTCGCGAAAGCGGACACGGCGGCAACCAAGGCCGTCGTCGATGGCGCCTATGACCTCAACATGCTCAGCTTCGATGCGCCCACGGCCGATGGCTTCCGATTGACTGCCGGAAGCGATTCCGCCGCAATCGCGCTCGGCTCGGGCGGCCTTGCGACGGCCGAAGTGGGTGAAGGCGCTGCCGGGGTGGATTATGCCGTGGAGGTCCCTGTCACGACGACACGGGCCCAGACGTGGAACCTGGCCGAGAACACATGCCTCGCGCTCACAAACTTCACGGCCGAAGCGGCGGTTTCGGCCAAGGGCCATGGCACGGCACTGTTCTCGGGCACGACGACGCTGGACGCCGATCTCGTCAGCTGGGGCGCCAAGAACTGCGCCTCCACGGACAAGACGACTGACGATCTCAACCGCACGCTGATCTTCACGGGCACGGTGGCAGGCGAGGGCAAGCTGCAGGTGCAGGGCTGGAACGGCTGCAAGCTGGTGCTCTCCAATGCGGTGGTCAGTGCGCCGATGAAGTGGCAGGGCGACGGCAGTCACTCCTGGGCCTACAATTGGTTCACCTGCCCGGCCGGCACGACGAACGAAATCAGCGGCCCCGTCACTTGCGATGGCGCCTCCTATCTCGTCATCGGAAAGAACGCGCAGCTGACGATCTCCGGCGGCATGACCTTCGGCAACAAGATTTCCGTGAACAAGGATTTCGGCACGTTGATCCTCACCGGCAAGCCCGTCGTCAGCACAACGGCCATCACCGACAACAATGCCTTCCTTGGTGCCTGGAATGCAAACTCGCGGCTGGTGTTGGATGTCGCGGGCAATACGTTTGCGCGTCTCATGGCGCAAGCGGCGAATTCGGTCGTCGAGTTCCGGGCCGACAATGCCGTGGCCGAGGACTGCGTTGCCCGCTGGCAGCGCAACTGCATCAGCGTTGACGATTCGTCGGCGGATGGTCTCTTCGAGCTCAACGGCACGCGTCAGCGCTTCCGCTTCATCAATGGCCAGAAGGCGAATCGCGCCAAAATCCACGGTGTTGAGCCCGCCACGCTTGAGGTCTTCGCCAATTCCACCAACCGTTCGCAGATCACGGGTTGGGTGACGCTGGAGAAGAATGCCTTGGGCGAGCTGGGCGTGAACGACGCGCTGGTGCTCGGCCAGCAGGCCTTCGCCTCGTACGGCGATTTGAAGGTGTCGGCCGGTTCTCTGGAGTTTGAGACGGGCGCCACCTGGCTCAACGGCACGAACGTCACCGTCTGCGGGACGGGTACGCTGCGGCTTCACCAAGGCGGCGTTTTCGCCGGTGCGCATGCGGTGCTGCACGTGGGCGAGGAAGGCCTCCTCGCCCTGGATGCGGGCGTCACCCAGGCGTTTGCCGTCGGTTGGGTGGAGAACGCGCAGGGGCAGATGACGCGTCTGCCGGCTGGCACCTATTCGGCCGCGAATCCGGGCGCGTTGGCCGGCCATTTCGCCGAGGGATCCCAGGGTTCCATCACCATTCGGCGTCACGGCTTCCGCCTTACCCTGATGTGAGGCGCCTGTATCCGTGCCCCGTCACGATTGCAGATTGCGTTTAGACGCCATCAGGTGTAAAATATGTTCTCAACCGAAAGAGGATATCCATGAGTAGAATTACCGTTGCCGCCCTTGCCGCTTCGCTTGTCTGTGCCGCCGTAGGCGAGTCGATTGAGCTCAAGCCCTTCCCCGAGCTCTCCGCACCACGTGCGGTGACCTCAGGCCCCCACGACCATTTCCTGGCGAACTACTTTGCCATCAACTGTTGGAGCCCGGAGGACTACCGCTATCTGCTCGTCCTGGAGACGGACATCAAGGACAAGCTCCCCGATGGCGCGCCCTGCACCTTGGGCGTCACCGACACGGCGGACGGCAACAAGTTCATTCCCGTCACGACCACGCGCTGCTGGAACTTCCAGGAGGCGGCGATGGCGCACTGGCTGCCGTGGGCCAAGGACACGTTCGTGTTCAACGATCTGCGGGACGGCAAGTTCGTTTCGGTGGTGAAGAACTGGCGCACGGGCGATGAGCGCATCATTCCGTACCCCGTGAGCGCCGTGTCCGAAGATGGTACCTGGGCCATTGGTATCAACTATTCGCGTCTTTTCATTACGCGTCCGGACTATGGCTATGCGGGCGACGGGCAGGATCCCAAGAAGGGCGTTGTGTTCCCCGAGGACGACGGTCTCTGGCGCATCGACCTGAAGACGGGCGAGATCAAGCTCATCGTCTCCTGTGCCGACGTGAAGAAGATGGTCCCTGAGGTGAAGGACCCCAACGGCATGAGCTACCTCTGCCACACGGTCATCTCCAAGGACGGCAAGCGCGTCTACTTCCTCTCGCGTTCGGTGGAGCAGTCGATGGAGGGCGTGAAGAAGTTCAAGGGCGTCAACTGGCAGACCACGGCCTTCACCTGCAACGGCGACGGCACGAACATCCGCCGCTGCTTCCCCGATGGCTGGGGCAGCTCGCACTTCAACTGGAAGCCGGCCCTCACCGAACGTGATGCGCGCACGATGATCGTCACCTGCAAGTGGCTCAACAAGATCTACACGCATGTCGAGTTCACGGTGGGCGAGGAGGACTATCCGCGCCAGATCGGCGGCCGCGAGATGAACTTCGACGGACACTGCATCTACTCGCCGGACGGCAACTTCGTCTCGGGCGACGGCTACTTCGACAAGAAGGGCTATCGCCACTGGAAGATGGCGCGTCTGCTGGACGGCAAGGTGCAGCACGTGGGCGATTTCTTCGTGCCCGAGATCTACCGCGACATCTACTGCCGCTGCGATCTGCACCCGCGGTGGCGTGCGGACGGCAAGCAGATCGCCTTCAATTCGGTGCACGAAGGCTCGCGTCAGGTCTATTTGATGGACGTCAAACTGGCCAAGTAACGCATTATCCTCATTCAGCTAAGGCAAGGACGCAGAAATGTCGACAATCCACTACATGACGGCGGGCGAATCGCATGGGCCCGCGCTTACCGCGATTCTCGAGGGGTTGCCGGCCGGCATCGCGATTGACGAAGCGCTCATTCGGGCGGATCTCGCGCGTCGGCAGATTGCCCTGGGCGCCGGCGGGCGCATGGCCATCGAGACGGACTATGCCGAGATCGTGGCCGGCGTGATGGCGGGGCGCACGACGGGCGCGCCCATTGCCCTGCGCATCCTCAACAAGAACCACGAGGCCTGGAAGGGCAAGGAGGTGACGGCGCTCACGACGCCGCGTCCGGGCCATGCCGATTTTGCGGCAGTCGTGAAGTACGGATATGACGACATCCGTCCCTCGCTGGAGCGGGCCAGCGCCCGTGAGACGGCGGCCCGCGTGGCGGTGGGTGCCTGCTGTCGCGCGTTTCTGACGGAGTTCGGCATTTCGGTTTCCTGCCGCGTGCTGGAGATTGGCGGCGAAACTGAGCAGGCCAAGATCGAGGCGGCGATAGCGGCGGCAAGTGCCGAGGGCGAGACGTTGGGCGGCATCCTGGAGGTGACGGCCAAGGGTCTGCCGGTGGGGTTGGGCAGCCATGTTTCGCCCGAGCGGCGCCTGGACGCCTGCCTGGCGGCGGCGCTTCTGGCGTTGCCGGCGATGAAGGGCATCGAGTTCGGCGATGGGTTTGCGCTGGCGCGGATGAAGGGCACGGAGACGCGTGGCCGCATGGGCGGCAGCACGGGCGGCATCTCGGATGGCGATGAGCTCGTATTCCGTGTGGCGATGAAGCCGATTCCCACCACGAAAAAGGCGCAGCCCACGGTGGATCTGGCGACGGGGCAACCGGCCCAGACCGTGTATGAGCGCAGCGACGTGTGTCCGGTGCCGCGTGCGGCCGTGATTCTCGAGGCGGCGACGTGCATTGTGCTCGCGGACGCTTTGGCGGCGAAGTTGGGCGGCGATTCGATCGCCGAGATGAAGCCGCGTTTTGCGGCGCTTCCGCGTACGCAGACGCTTTCTGCGGACAAAAAGGTGTTTTGGTGAGCGAGGTAGAGAAAGATCGGGCCCCTAAGGCCCTGTGGCTCGGGGCGGCGATTCTCCTTCTCGGTGTCCTGGCGGGTGTCTATGCGCTCCAGTCCTGGCGCGAGGCTCAGCGTCTGGCGGCCGAAAAGGCGGCGCGCATCGCGCGTTTCGAGAAATTCGGCGTCTCGACCGATGGCGTTTCGGATTTCCATCCTTTGCCGCCCTTTGTGCCCAATCGGCCGGCGGTGGCGGCCTTGGGAGGAGATCTTTTCCGTGATCGGCGGTTGTCTGCCCCGGCGTGCCGCCCCTGCATGACCTGCCACCAGCTCAACTACGGTGGCGTCGACGGCAAGCTGCATGGCAAGGTGCTGACGCGCCCCGTGCAGAATGCGGCGTTGGCAGAGGTCTTTTTGCGTGATGGCTCCATCTCCAACCTCACCGACCTGGTGCGCCATATGATCCTCAATCCTCACTTTGGCGGGTGCACCAATCTGAACGAGTCCACTTCCTGGGTCAATTCCGACCTCAAGTTCGCCTATCGATACAAAAAGCAGTTCCCCGAAGGGGTGAACGCCACGAACGCCGTGGAGGCGGTGGCGGAGTATCTCAAGACGCTAGTGGCGGGCAATGGCGCCTTTGACCGCCATCTCAATGGCCAGAAGGACGCCTTGACGGCCGAAGAGGTGCGGGGATTCAAGGTGTTCCGGACGCAGAAGTGCGTCACATGCCACGATGGGCCCGCCTTGGGCGGTTGGCAGGTGTCGGACGGGCGCAAGGTGCCGGCGTTGCGTGGGCTGTCCACACGGCGGCGGTACATGTCGGACGGCCTGCGCAGCGACCTGGGTGCCGTGTTGCCGTTCATGCCCGGCGGAGACGTCGAGGATACGGCCGACAGGCTTGCGCTGCTCGCTTTCCTTCGTGCCCTCTAACGGCATTTTCTTCTTCACATTCTTCTTTGAATCAGCTATAATAGGCGACAAACAGAAACCAGAAAAGGTGATTTCCTCATGGCGACTTTCCAGTACATTGCACGTGATGCCGCAGGCGGCGAAAAGCGCGGAACAATCGAGGCGGGTGACCGGGCCTCGGCGATTGCCAACATTCGCGCACAGGGCCTGATGCCGACTGCCTTGGGCGAGGTGAAGAGTGCGCCCGCACCGGCGGCTGCGCCCAAGAGCAGCAAGGCCACCAAAGCGCCGAAGATCGCGCCCAAGAAGGGTGGCGCGATGAACAAGGACATCAAGATCAACATCAAGTTGCCTTCGTTCCTCAAGGGCAGCGTTAAGGCGAAGGACCTCACGGGCTTCACGCGCCAGCTCGCCACGCTGGTGAACGCCGGCCTGCCGCTGATGCGCTGCATTGACGTGCTCAAGAAGCAGAAGATGTCCCCGGCGATGATGGACTGCCTCAACGGCATTGCCGAGAACATCGCGGGCGGCGGCACGTTCTCCGATGCGCTGACGGCGTTCCCCAAGGTGTTCGACAACCTCTACGTGAACATGGTGAAGGCCGGTGAAGCGGGCGGCGTGCTGGAAGTCGTGCTCAACCGTCTGGCCGAGTTCGCCGAAAAGGCGCAGAAGATCAAGAACAAGGTCAAGGGCGCGATGATCTATCCGTCGGTGGTTCTTTTCGCCGCCATCGGCATCACGGCCTTCCTGCTCGTGGCGGTGATTCCGAAGTTCCAGCAGGTGTTCAACGACATTCTCGGCGGCCAGTCGCTCCCGGCGATCACGGAATTCGTGATGAGCGTGTCCGACTTCGTGCAGCACAACGGCCTGCAGGTGGCGATTGGCGTGGCCGCCATCGTGGTGATGTACAAGGTGTTCGGCAAGACGAAGTTCGGCGCCTATCAGCTGGACAAGGTCCGCCTGAACATGCCGATCATCGGCACGCTGGTCAAGCGTACGGCGATCTCGCAGGTCACGCGTACGCTTGGTACGCTGCTCTCCTCGGGCGTGCCGATTCTGCAGGCGCTCGTGATCGTGCGCGACACCACGGGCAACCTGGTGGTGCGCAAGGCCATCCAGAGCGTGCATGACGCCGTCAAGGAAGGTGAATCGATGACCGATCCGCTCGCCGCCTCGGGCGTGTTCCCGCCGATGGTGGTGTCAATGGTGCAGGTCGGTGAGGAGACGGGCGGCTTGCCGGACATGCTGACGCGCGTCGCCAACACCTACGACGACGAAGTGGACAACGCGGTGGCGGGCCTCACGGCGGCCATCGAGCCGGCCCTGATCATCTTCCTCGCCGTGGTGGTCGGTACGATCGTCATCGCCATGTTCTTGCCGATGATCAAGATCATCTCCTCTGTTTCGGGCGGAGCATCGTGACGTGACAGGGAATAGGTGACAGGGAATAGTGAACAGTTAGGTTGATGGAGATTCGCTGAAATGGCAAAAGGCGGAAACAACAGGGGATTTACCCTCATCGAGCTCCTTATCGTGGTGGTGGTCATCGCCACTATGATGGGCATTCTCTTCCGCCTCGCGGGCGTGGGTGGCGATCAAAAGGCGCGTAATGTCACGATTACGCGCATGCAGAAGCTTGAATTCGCGCTTTCTGGCTACTATGCGGCTTTTGGCAGTTATCCGCCCGTGCAGCTCCATGGTTCGCGGGACATCTTTTGTGGCGTCAGTGACTATGGTGTCCAGTATACCGACACCACGGATTCTGGGGTGAAGAAGCTGGATTGGGCAAGAGTTCGTGCGGCTTGCCTTTCGCAGCCTGTGGCCGTGGAGTTTCCGCTCAATCAGCATAACTCGGAAACGATGCTCAAGATGTTCCGAGATGCCAACTCAAGTCTTTCTTCGGTCAATGTCTTGAAGGATGGCAGTAAGGGGTCCTTCCCGGATTCCAAGGCCATTAAGAAGGCCAAGGGAACGCTTTGGCAGAAGACGCAACAGTTCAAATTTGGTGTTCTGTCGTTCCTGTTGCCGCGGTATCTGTTCATGCTTGAAGGCCCCAATTGGATGTACGATGGGGCTGAGGAAAGTGATCAGTGGAACTCCCAGAATGACCTTAGAACCATCTTCAATTTTGAAAATGGCCGTCCCCTCTATTCCATGAAGGGCAAGAACGGCGGTGTTGGCGGGTCTGGTTGGCAGGCCATGCAGGAAGATACGCAACAGAACCAGAATTCACAGCTCAGTAAGTTTGAGGAACGATGGCAGTATAAGCGTCTGCTTATGCAGCCTTCGCAGGCGGTGTGTGCACGTTGGATGCAGGCATTTGACGGACTCATTTATGGAGGCCGCATATTCTTTGGCGTGAATACGATGGTGGATCATAACGAGGATTACGCTCGGTCTGCACCAGGTGGAGGTGGGCTTCTCGACTCCATGTGGCGGCCCGTCTATGCGCCTTCTCATGACGGTAAGCCTACTGCTGGCAGTGGGGGCAACACCTATATGTTGGATGAGATGACGATTGTCGATGGTTGGAATGAGGACTTGTTCTATTATTCTGAGCCGCCTTATCAAAGCTATCGCGTCTGGTCGGCTGGACCTAACGGCAAGACCATCCCGCCCTGGGTGGATTTCGAGTCGGCAGACATGAAGAACGTACGTGAAGAGGGTGCTCGGTGGATTGCCGATGACATTGTCGGACTCTCCACCCCCGCGAACTAAGATCACTATTGGAGAGCATGAATGAAGAGAGACATGTATAGAAGCGGTTTTACGCTCATCGAGATGCTGGTGGTGATCGGCATCATCGCCGTCTTGTCGGGTTCGCTCATGGTGGGCATGGGCCGCATCCAGAAGACGGCGCAGAAGGCAAAAGCCCAGGAAACCGTTTCCAATACGGCCACGGCGCTGGCGACGATCTTTCAGACCGAGATGTCCTGGCCTTCGCGACTAATGCAGAATTCCGGGCAGCAATTGGACGCTGTGCTGAGCCATATCTTTGTGCGTTTCAAGCTGTTGGGGCTTTCCTATGACGCCAAGACCTACAATGTCACCACGAAAGTGGGGACAATCAAGCTCACGGGCGCGGATCGTTGTGGCATTGTCGATCCGTGGGCGGCGACCATTCTGAAGCAGAAGGTCTCGACGTCGGAGAATGACGGCGTGGATCTCAAGGTTCCCTCCGGCAAGACGGTCAAGGATCATATTCTGTGGTATGCCATCGACACTGATGGTGACGGCGTAACGGAGGCGTCTGTGGGTGGCGTAAACGTCAAGGTGCGGGCGCCGGCCATTGTGTGGTGTGCGGGTGCCGACGGTGAGCTGGGGCCCTATGGGCGTCGCTCCAAAAAGGGCTTGGATGATGTCTACAGCTGGGGCCCGGGACAGGAGGTCAAATGAAGAAGCAGGGTTTCACGATTGTTGAGATGCTGATGGTGATTGCCATCCTCGGCATCTTGGTGACGCTGGTGACGGTGTCGTCTTCGGCCGTCATCCGCAAATCGCGGGTGCGGCGAACGGACGCCATGAAGATGGTGTTGCGCGCGGGCTTTGCCACCTATTACACGCAGAAAGGCGAATGGCCGGGACAGATCAAGAACTACTGCGACAACGGCGCAACCTCGTCGTATTCCAAGAAGCACAATGTGGTTTACCTCACCGACAGTGAGGCGGATACCGCCATTCAGAAGCTGGTGACGGAGTCGGCCAACGGTAATCCCATGTTGGATGTCTCGGGTCTTTTCGTTGCCCAGTCGGGATCGGCAGGCAACAAGAACGCCAGCGGCATGGATTTCCGGGCGGCAAAGATGAATGGCGGGAAGCGTTCCCGAATCAGCACGAACCAGATGGCGTTTGGGTATCCCGAATCCGAGAAGGGCCGCTTCCGGCGTTTTGTCGTCAAGTACAACTTCCTCACGGATTCGGTGGATGTGCTGACGCAAAGTGAATATCATGATGAAACGGATGCCACATGGCCCGCGCAACCTACAGACTGATGAGAACAAGACGATACAGAAAGGCCTTCACGCTCGTCGAATTGCTGATCACGATGGGCTTGATGGGCATGTTGGCCACGATTTCGATCGCGGGCTACTATGGTGCTGTGCGCGGCATGACCGAGCGGGGGGCGGCGCAGGATGTCGTTTCCTTCATTCGCCTGGCGCAGCAGCGGGCCCTTATTGATCAGGTGCCCACGGCCGTCTTCTTCATGAACCGCTATCTGGCCCAAGAGGATCCCGATACTGGGGCACCTGTCCGTATGGTCGGTGAGGCGGTGGCCGTCCGCATGGCGGGGCGCATCAGCTGCATATCGGGCAATTATCTGGCCGATGAATATGCTGATCTGGAGCGCACATATCCTGTTTTTGAGAGTGCGAGTGCCGCCCAGAAGTCCAAATCGGGCTTCCGTCTCTACCGTATGGTGCAGGGGGGCTCCCTGGAGAATTGCTATTCTACGGTCAAGGACTATGTGAAGAAGGTCTCGCTGCCCACGGAGGACATTCTTGGCTTGAACACCACCACGAACGCGAACATCTGGGCCTTTGAGAAGACGGAGGGCGATGGCAATGCGTCCTGGCGCGTGGGCGATCCCTATGGCGCCGAAATCGCCTCTTTGCGTCTGCCGCACGGCTATATCTTCGATGAGGGCTCGTTGCCGACCAAGCTTGGGCAGTGCCGGGGGGCGGGGAAGCCCGTGTTCTTCTTCCCTGAGGGCCTGTCCTACAATGCCACGGCGCAGTCGATGAACTTCAGCTCAGTTTCCATCAAGGCCTACCACCCGGGCATGAACACCTCCGAAAGGGCGCGTACGATCACGAAGAGCGACCTTAAGGACGACTGAACAACTGATGAGGATCTGCGTAATGAAACATTCTTTGTCCAGACGCGGTTTCACGCTGATGGAGGTCAACCTCGCCATCTTCATCATGGCGGTTGGCGTCCTGGGCATGGTGGCCCTCTATCCGCTGGGGTTCCGCGAGAGCCGACATGCGCGTGATGACGTCTATGAGGCCGCGGTTGCGGATGGCATCCTCAATCCGCTTGTCGCCGCGCTTTCTGATTGCGCCTCCAACATTACCTGGAGCGCGTGGAAGGATATTGCGGGCAACAATGAGAACAGGCCGATTTTCCCCGATCAGGGATGGCTGGCCTATTGCGATACCCAGACCTACACGCCTAAGACCAAGGCTCAGATCAATTCCCAGACCCGTACCGTGATCTCGCGTATCGGGGAGGCCTACAAAGGTAGCGGAAACCCCGCAAGTGATGCGCGGAGCATTCTGGACAACAGCGGAATGGTGGCGGCTCTGGTCATTTCCTCGGGTGAGTTGCCCACGTTGGACGGAACGGGCGGCACCTATTCCGGGTATCATGTGGATCGTTCACGCCTTGTCCTGTGTCTGCGCCTCGCGCGTCACGCCAATCAGCTTTTTGAGCAACCCGCCTTCTACACAGAGGTTCATTACCAGGGAGATCCTGGCATTCAGACTGCGGGGGGGAATTGATCATGGACAGGAAGGGCTTTACGCTGATCGAGGTGCTGGTGGCCTCGTTGCTGCTGAGCATGCTGGTGATGATTCTCACCATGGTGTTCAACCAGTCCTCCATAGCCTGGCGTACCGGCAAGGCCAGCGTGGCGGAAATGGACATGGTTCGCCGTCGCCTTTCGGTCATCCAGAAGCAGTCTGATGATGTCATTCCGGGCGTTCAGGCCGGAAGCATGACCGTCGGCCGTGTGGTCAGTGCCTGGGAAGAGGGTTCTGGCGGTTCCAGATTGCGTTCGCGGGCGGTGGACTCTCTTGGGTCAACCGAATTGACGGTTGCCGGCATTAATCCGCGTTCATCCAGTGGACGGGCCTGGCAGCAAAGTGCAGGCATGAGCGACAATGGCCTTGGCACCGTCAATGCCTTTGTCGTCGGGGTTTGGTCCTATGGCAAGGACGGCAAGCCCAATACCGAGGATGATGTCACCACCTGGCCAGACGATATGGATTGATCGATGAAAAAGGGATTTACGCTAGTTGAACTGCTGGTCGTGATCGGCATGCTCATGTTGCTCATGGGGTCGGTCTCCAGTGCCGTCATGAGTGCGCGCAATCGTGCGAAGATCGCGAAGGCAACTGCCACATGCCAGGAGATGACGAACGCCATTCTCGCCTTCGAGAATTACCGTTCGCTTGCCGACAAGGCCACGGGCGATACCTGGAAAGAAGTGAAGAGAAATGAAATCCGATTCCTTCTGGGAGAGGAAAGTACCGCTAGTGGAGAAAAGATACCGGTTCTCTTCAATGCCGACATAACGAAGAATGAGCTGAAAGACCCCTGGGGCAATCCTTATTGGTACAAGATTGTGCGGAAGACCCAGAAGATCAAGGACTCGGCGGCGAACACGCTCCGCACGCAGGTCTATTTCCCCAACTTCAATCGTCGGCTCGCGGGGGAGGAGTGACAGATGAATCGCAGACGTGGCAGTGCTCTTTTGATCGTCCTGGGCTTCCTCTCCTTCATGGTGGTGAGCGCCGTGGCCTTCTCGATCTTCATGCGTTCGGAACGCGTGCCGTCTTCGGTGTTTCGCCGCAACGTGCAGTCGCGTCAGCTCGTCAAGGCCGCCTTGGCGCGGGCGATGAGCGAGATCGACGACGCCATCCGCAATGACAAGTTCCCGGGGCTCACCACGGATTCCTCGCGGAAGATGAACAACTGCGACCGAACCGATGGGGGCGGTGACCGCTACTTCGACAGTTGGCGAGGGCGCATCTTCATGCCGCCGAATCCCGACATGAAGATGGACGGCAAGTATGACGGCAACTTCATGGCGTCCGAGGATGACACGGTTTCGGTGGTGACGCTGGAGGGGCTGGGGTATGTGCCGCCGCCGCTCCTGAACGATGTCCGCTTCCTGGCGCGCAGCAGCTGGTCGTCCAAGTGGCGTACCTTCAACTATGGAGCCGGTCGTTTCGCCTATTGTGCGGTGAACGTGTCGGATTATCTTGACGTCAATCGGGTGCTGGCTAATGTACCGCGGTCCAGCAGTAACCGCGTAAATCTCGCATCTCTTTTCGCTCAGGACTTCAAGGGCGAGCAGGAGGGCGTTTCGACGGCGGATGCCCTGGGCAGTTTTGTGTCGAGTCGCGGCAATGCCCATAGTCAGTGGCCCTTTGTTTCCATGTTGGACTACGCCCTGGCGCTAAAAAATGGGTATGCCGGGTTGTCGCAATGGCAGTCCGCGTTCTATCGGTGGTGCAGCTCAACGCGGTCCACCATGTACGATCCGGGAAGTGACACGGCGGCCGATCAGCCGTTTGTGACAGATTCCTGGTTGCCGCCCAACTCGTCCGAAACACGAGGGGCTGCGGCAATCGTCGATCTCAATGACAGGCAGGAGAATGACAACGGCGGACAGCCGTTCCCCGAAAGGAGTTGGATGGAGGGCGGCAAGAGCTTTGAGCAGCTCACGTTGGCAAATTCAAAATTCGCCAGGCGTGTGGCCAATGGCCAGACGCCAGACGGCAAAGGTGGGCAGAACAAGACGTTTCTTCCTGTAACGTATGCGATGCTCTACGACTATCTCGCCCGCGACGACATGCCTGTTTCATTGGCGCTGCCCTGTGTCGAGCGTGTGCCGATGGTTACGGGCGTGAGCATTCAGAATCTGTCGCTTAACCTGACCTTGCAGGCCAATGCGGGCGCTCCAACCACCACCCCCACGGCGGGCGGTGGCTCAACGACGATCACGATAACCGATTATGTGCTTCCCAATTCATTTGTGGATCAACTTAATGCCGTGAAGGCCCAAGTTTCCTTTCTTTTCCCGTTTAAGCGTGCCGGTGAACTCAACAAGACATTTAGCGCACGTGCCTTGCTGCGTATTTTTCTCACTGAAAATGGCGCTTCTGGATTGCGAATCGGCGGCGGAAAAGCCCTCGCAGGCTTAAGACCTCAAGATGGTGTGAAGTCGGATCACTGGACTAAGTGTTCCGCCTTCTCACTTCCAGGTGTGAACTCGCCTCTCCCCCCGATTGTTTTTACGCTTGCGTCAAACCCTGTGTCGCTGTCCATGCCTACCTCCATAAGAGAGCAGGACGATGCGTCGTTCCACAAGGAATTCAGCTTCCAGCCGATTACTGCTTTACCTGTACAGGCGTTGCTCACAAAGCAGGAGACGGTCAATACCGCTGCTCCCGTGCCGCCTGCCACCACGGGTGTTCCTGCTCCTCCTGTGGTTGAATGGAAGTTTTCCGCGACCCCCTTTAAGGCGGACGGCGATTTGCTCTACACGTCGTCAGCCTACCAGCCGGAGGCGGATTTCGTTGCTGCTTATGCAGCTAATCGCTACACCGTTCAGGCGTCTTTGTGGATTGCCATTGAAGATGCCGCCACGGGCGACGTGGTTGATCTTGTACCGGCGATTGCGGCGGACGACAACATCTACAATGGCGTGAACAACAATTTCGTGGCAATGGAGGGCTATGATGGCTTCAATAATGCGGGTGTGCCTCTTTTCCGCTTCAAGTCAATGACCGAAACCACGCCTGGCGCCACTCCTGACACCTTCTTCACTCTATCTGGTGCGGCCGTAGATCACCCTCAGGCCTATTTCGCGGTTGACCCGCGCTACAACTGGGCGCCGGAGGATTATTTGCCCGTCAACAAGCAGGCCACAGGCAATAACTGGATTGATTGGGTTTTGGGTTCTGATAATGGGATGGATTCTCTGCTGGGCGAGGATGGCCATGATTCGGACATTTTCATGTTTGTCTCGAATCAGGGTTTCCTGCAGTCGATGGGCGAGCTCGCGTTCCTGCCTCGTGTTACGGATTTCGGGAATCAGGCGGCAGCAGGCGCGAGCGGTCCAACAGATATGCTGGCCAGGAATGGAAAATACAATGGTGTGGAGCATGCGACTTCCGATACATGGCGGAGTATTCCGAACGCGAATTGCGTGTGGCGGACCTATCAGCCCTACGCCAATGGGGGCGACAACCTGCTAAACTTCAAGAACTTTCCCAGTGGGGCGATGGCCTTCCGGGATTTTGGTGCGCGCGGTTTTCGCGTGAATCCGTACACTGACAATGACGCCATTCTGATGACGGCATTTGCCTACACGCCCTACGACTGGTGGGCGGCAGCTGGCATGAACTCGCCGAATTGGCAGACAACAAACAGCAAGGATAGCTTCAGTCAGCGTAGTAAAGGACACTTTGAGAAGCTGGAGTACAGCCGCAAGTATACTTTCCACGAAAACTCCTCCGAGGCCAAGATCGGCGATGACAAGATCAGGACCATTGCCAGAAAAATCAGAGATGAGATCAGAAACAATCCGAATCAGAGCTGGGAGAGTGTCTATGATGGTTTGGATTGGTATGGCAACGTGGAACCTGACGATGAAAGTTCCTTCAAGAACTTCCTGGGCGTTCAGGTGGAGGAGCCGTTGCATGGTGTTGACAGAAAGTATCTTTATGCATTCTGGCGAAATTGCCTGGCCAATCGCCAGCAGCTGTTCCTTGTCTTCCTGCGTGCCGAGTCCATGGCTTTGGGCGGCAGTGGCGAGGGCCAGATTCCGCCTCAGCAGGGTGGCCATGCGGTGGCGCTCGTGTGGCGCGATCCGGAAAATCCCTGTAATCCCTCTACGGGGGTGACGCTTTCTCAGGATGGCAATACGTCGATAAACAATTGGGTCCCTCATCGCATGCGGGTCCTGTTCTTCCATCAGTTTGACTAAGGGGTGAGACTTCCTATGCGTAACCGAGTCCACAAGTTTTCCGCAAGTTGCGGCTTTACCTTGATTGAGCTGCTGATCGTGATCGGCATCATCGGCATTCTCGCGGGTGTGTCGATGAGTGTGTTTGGCGGCGCCTCCGAATCGGCTAAGGCTGCGAAATGTATGGCCAATATGCGTGCACTTGCCGTGGCTGCCCATAGCTATGCCATGTCGGATGATGGGTACTATCCTTGTGCAGGATCGTATGAATATCGTTCCAAGAACAAGATCACTGAGCATAGGGGGTGGATCTCGTGGGTTCATGACAAGAGCGTCTATGGCAAAAAGACGACGGCGCATCAGTCCAGCCCGAGCTGGACAACCTATGCCACCTATTCTGCCGGCAATAAATCTGCACATGACAAATCGCTTTTTGCGTTGACAAATGGTGCTATCTGGGCATACTGTGGCCGTAGTTCGGCGGCTTATACCTGTCCCAAACACATAGAGGCTTGTCGGAAGGAGAAGCTTACGCCCGTGTGGAGCTATGTGATGAATTCCTTCTTTGGCTTTGACCGAACCCAGGGATCCTCAATTTCGGCATGGGATCGTGTTTCCGAGACGGGAATTCGCTCCAAGGGCGGTTCGGGAGTTGTCTTGGGGGCGGATAAGGTCTTGTTGTTCGCAGAATTGCCATTTACGCAAATTGACAGGAAGTATGGCGAAGTGCAGAACAAAGTTGTCCTTGAGGGGAATTCAGCTGCGTTTGACTGTGTGTTGCAGTATGACATGAAGCCCAATAATGGCTGGAGTGGGTCTGCTGAGACCATAGGCTTCAACCACGAGAGTGCAAAGCGTTTCTTTGCCCATGTTGCCTTTGCCGATGGACATGTGGCGAAATTCATGTTGCCTAAGAATGCAAGCGCAACTGAGATGAAGAATCTGACGACCTGGCTTTGTCAGGGTGACGAGGTCTCTTTCACTGGCTCGCGCTATGAACGCGCCAGCAAGGCGGACGACAAGACGAACTGATTTCAGGACGTGTGACTCATGGAAAAGCTTTCGGCAGAACAGTTGAATGCGGTTGCGGGGTGGTTCGCGGCCGGGGCGTCGCTGGATGAGATCCAGAAGCGCATTCAGGGCGAGTTTGGCATCCATCTCACGTATCTGGATGTGCGGCTGATGGTAGCGGAGCTGCCGCAGCCGGAAGAGCCGGAGCCGCCGGTGGTGGATCTTGAGGAGGAAAGCGGCAGGCCCGCTGCGGCGGGTATGCCTGGCGAAGAGTATGCGGGCGATGAAGGCCTGCCGCCTGAGGCCGATCCTGCCGGTGCGATGCCGCCCGAAGGATATGGCGCTGAGTCTGGCGCCGATTTGCCGCCGGCCGGCGAGGCCGCTGGGGAACTCTCGGTGGATGTGGATCCGCTGGCGCCGCCCGGCTGCATCGCCTGCGGCAGCGTTACGTTCTCGGATGGCACAACCGGCAAGTGGATGCTGGACCAGATGGGCCGGCTTGGTCTTTCGGGTTTGCCGCAGGGGTATCGTCCGCCGCCTCAGGACAACGCCGAATTCCAGCCCAAGCTGGTCGCCGCGTTGCGCGCACGAGGGCTGGTATGACTTCTGCGCTTGTCGTCAAGCTGGCGGCCTTTATCCGCGAGACCTCCAGTTCGTTGCCCGCAGATGCCGAGAAGGCACTTCGCGCCGCCTTGCGCCGCGAAGCGAAAGGATCGCCGGCGCGCACCATCCTGGAGACGATTCTCGCCAATGTGGCGTTGGCGCGCAAGAACGGCACGCCCGTCTGCCAGGATACCGGCACGCTCACTTTCTTTGTGGACGAGACCCTACGCCGAAAGGTGACGCCTGACACACTCGGCCAGGCTGTCGCCTTGGCCACCGAAAAGGGTTGGCTGCGCCGCAACACAATCGATTCCGTCTCCGGCAAGTCCATTGACACGAATGTCTGCCCAGGGGCTCCGGTTGTCCACTATGTGCCGGCGGCCGCAGGTACGGCTGCTGGGCATGGTCAGATCAAGCTGGTGATGAAGGGTGGCGGCAGCGAGAACATGTCCATGCAGTTCTCCCTGCCGGATGCCACCTTGGGTGCAGGACGTGACCTGGAGGGGGTGCGCCGTGCCGTGTTGGCGGCGGTGCAGCATGCGCAGGGATTTGGCTGTGCGCCTGGCATTCTGGGCGTGTGCATCGGTGGCGACCGAGCCTCTGGCTATGAGGAGGCCAAGCATCAGCTGTTGCGCGACCTTGCGGACGTCAATCCCGATGCGCGCCTTGCCAAGCTTGAGAAGCGTGTCCTCAAAGAGGCCAATACGCTGGGCATTGGCCCTATGGGGCTTGGTGGCGCGACTACGCTCTTGGCCGTCAAGATCGGCTCGCGTCCTCGCGTGCCGGCAAGCTTCTTCGTGACGGTGGCTTACCTCTGCTGGGCGGCACGCCGCCGCACATTGGCGCTTTGAGGCCCCTTTGGCAGGGAACGATTCGTGCGCACGAATCGTCTTGTCGACAGTAGGGTTGGGGCGTTTGTCCTGTAGAGGGTAAACGAATTCGTGCGCACGAATTGTGCAGGGGGCCCTAGGGAAATGGCACGGCTTTGTGGGCGGATGGGACCCCTTGGCCTGCGTGTGCGAGGCTTCGCCTGTTGTCTACACGGAAGAATTGCATTATCTTCGCGTTTTTTCTGCATTGCGCAAAAAATATCCGTTATGGGCATTTTTCGTTTCGCCGAAAGTTCACCGGAGATTCACAGGGATTCACCGGAGATTCACAGGGATTCACCGGGGATTCACCTACGATTCACAACTTAGGCGATTTTTTTGTGAATCCCCGGGGAATCTCCGGGGAATCCCTGTGAACTTTCGGTGAAACGATGAGATGGAATATCTTGCAGATTCGTGAGTTTGTTGACACTTCTGGGGAGATTTGATAAAATAACCAGAAAGTCACCGAGGAACGTCGCGCATGCGAAACGAAAAGGATGCATTTGTGTGGTGCGCTTTGGTGGGATTTACGTATCTAAGAGGTAAGGCCTAATTGGATTTTAAGACAGCGTGAGGATGAGATTCTATGTCGGATAATGAGACTGAGCCAGTAAAGATAAAGATGACGCTGCATCGTGCGCAGCCGTCCATCCAGGGGGCGGCAGAAGTTCGCCCTGCCGCAGCAGCGGCGATAGAAGCCGTGGAAGCGCGTTGGCGGGCGGAAGATGCCAAGATGCAGAGCGAGCGCGCCCGTAGTGCGCTGAAGGGCTTCTTGAGTTGGTGCTTTATCTTGTTGGTGGTATTGGGAAGCGTTTGGTTCTTCTTTGGCGAGAGTTATTTGCCGGCACGTTATGCCTATCCCAATGTAAAGCGGAATGTCTTGGCGCTTTGGGAGCAATGGTTCGGTGAGCCACAATCGCCACAGGTCGAGCCGAAGAAGGATCCGGTTGATGTGGCCACGGCGGCACAACGCCGCTCCCTTAAGGCTGCTGCCGATCTATTGGAGAAGGTTTGTACAGCAGAACCGCCCCTGCAGGATGACTATGATTTGAATAAGCGGGTCGTAGGGACGGATATGCCTGATCTTTTCCGTGAGATTGTCAATGCTGATGCATTCTATAAGAAAGCTGTGAAGTTGTTGGCTGATATGAAAAAGTCGAATGAGAAACAAATGAGGTTGGCCAAGTTGGGACCGACCCTCAATGTTCGTGGACGGGTTGACCTGAAATCAAACGATGAGTTGGCACATCAGGAGGAGCGGATCATTCAAAACAAGGAGGCTTGTGCCACAAGACGTATTCGTACTGTGGAGCGATTACAGGATACTGTGCAGAAACAGTCCGTGCGATGGACGGGGCCCGAGTCAAAAAAAGATGCTGTCACGCTGCAGGACAAGTTGGCGCGCATGCTCCACAAATATAAGTTGATGGAGGTGCCATGGGGATCGACTGGGAGGTGAGGCGATGAGCTTTTCACGTTTGCTTTTTCTGATTGGCCTGTTGGCGGTGGGATTCTTCCTGTGGAAGGTTGGATCGTTCCTGACCCAGGAACCTGAAGACGTGGCGCAAATCGAGCAGGAAAACACAACGAATTCCTCCGTTGGCGCATCAGGGAATCCAGTTGCCGCCGATGGGGCGGCGGTTGAGAAACTCCCCGTGGCCAGCGATAAGCCAATCCAGTCTAATGGAAGAGCTGAGGGAAATGCTCAGGTGGTGGACATGTCCTCCGAGAATGTCAAATTGGCTCATGCGTTCATGAATGCCGAACTTGGCTACTGGAAGAATGCGTTAGACAGTGATCGGCCAAACAAAGCCAAGAAGCCGCTCACATTCATTTGTCTAATGCCCACGCGCGATGGCGGCAAGGAGTTCTACGAGCTGAATACGGCGCCAGGAAAGAAGATGGAAGTGCGCCGTCTTTCTGCGGATGATGTTTGGGCGGAAATGCCTCTTGCCACATTCAACAGGGCCATGGCCGAACACCCCTGTGTCATAAAGATTGACAATCGGGCCTATTTCTGTTCGCCCACCAAGAAGAAAGAGCAGCGGCTGTTGGCCCCCAAGAAGGGAGAAACCTTCAGATGTGGACAGGCAGATTTGGGCGAGTTGTATCTTCATGGCGTCAAGGGGGCCTTGGGGAAGCCTCGTTTTGCCTATGAGGTTTCCTGCCGCCCGGCGGCCACAAAGACGGTCATCCCTGTGGGGACGTTTGACCTGGGGACGGAATTGGCACGTGAAGACTTCGTCAAGGCTGCGGAGAAGGTTCTGCTGCCGGACATTGTGGTTGATGGCGCAGAGGTGATTTGCCGCGCAGTGGAAAAAGGAAAGTGATGACGGACATGAGCGAATATGTACCCATTCCCGAAGAGAAGGCTCAGATTGCCCTCGCCACGTGTCTGCAGGATCCATCGTTGGCGCGTTACTACGAGAATGCGCCGGAGGGTGCGCGTCCGTATATTGCCCTTGAGTTCTATTTGAATGTCTATGGCGAAGAGGTGGCGGCCGAGGTCGCCGCAAGCTATTACCATGAAGTTGAGGCCGATCTCTCGACAGCTGACATCTCGTACCTCATCAAGCATGAAAGCGACCCGGACATTCGGGACCATTTGCTGGATCTGATGACCAGCAGGCGCCCGTCGCAGGGCAAGAAGATGACGTTGCGGCGCGTCGCTGACGTCAAGGCGCAGACCACCCCTCCGCCTGCGCCTATGCCCGAACCTGAGCCGGTTGTGCAGATGCAGCTGCGCCAAGCCGAGACTCATGGCGCCCAGACCGAACAAGAGCAGCACTATGCCAATGAGGCCGTGGAGGCTGTCGAGGCCCGGTGGCGGGAACAGGAGCGCAAACGGCGGATTGGAGCTTGGGGCAGCGCTTTCAAGAACTTTGTCTCGACGCTGTTTCTGCTGGCTCTATTGGCGGCGCTGGGGTGGTATGCCTATGACCATTTCCTCAAGGGGAAAGATCTTGGAAATGGAGATAAGTCAGATACGGAATTGACCGAGTACAAGTTTGGCGACAAGGCGGCCAGGGAAGAGGCTCGTGCCAAACAAGAGGAAGAGCGCCGCCAGAAAGAGGCCGCTCTCGCCGAAGCGCGTCGCAGGGAAATGGAGGCTGCTGCCGAAGCACGCAAAAAAGCTGAGGCCGAGCGTTTGGCCGAACGGCAGAAGGAAGAAGAGGCACGCAAGGCGATACGCGAGCGGAAAGACGGGTATGAGCAGATCTTGCGCCAATTCTCCACTGCGACCTTGGACTACTGGAAGAACGCGCCTAAAGACGAACGGCCCGGAAAGGCCAAGACGCCCATGACGTTCCATTGCCTTGTGCCGATGAGTGCTGATGGCCGAGAGACCATGCTGCTGGAGCTCTTCTGTGAACCAGGAAAGCCCATGGCCGTCAAGCGTCTGTCGGCAGATGCGGATCCCGTCGAGATGGCTCTGGATGAATTCAACAAGCTCATCGCCCAGACGCCCTATCTGGTCATGCGTGGCGAGCGGGCCTATTTCTGTTCGCAGAAGAAAGGCGCTTCGGAGCTGGCTGTTCCCATAACGGGAGAGCAGTTCAGCCCGTCCAAGGAGATGTTTGGCGATCTTTATGAGGCGATGAGCCGGCTGCGTTTCAAGCGGCCTACTTTGTCGTGGCAGGTTTCCTTCTTGCCGAAAGACGAGGAGACGCCAGTCGAGATCTGCACGGCGGCGTATGGTGAGTGGGTGTCGCGCGGTCGTTTCTTTGACAAGATCAAGAAAATCATGAGCGACCAGGCCGGTGCGCGGGAACAGAGAAAGGCCGTTGCGGCGGCGGCACGCAAGTTGGGCCGCAAACGTACGGTTGTGCTCTACGACGGCAGTACCATTCGTCGCACGATTGATGGTGTTACGCAGGTGCCGAGATCTTTTCAGTACAACGGCAGCAATCGCCACAAATATTACTGGGACACGCACGCTTACCGGGATGAGGTCCGTAAAGAGGAGGCTGCGCGCGCCAAATGGCAGTCCCTCTATGACGAAGCGCGTCGCCAGGAGGAGGCGGAACGGGATGTGGAACGCGCCAGGACAACCAGCGTGTCCGTATCAATCGATTCGCAGGAAGTCGAAGACGTCCTGAACGCGGGCAAGGTTGTCTTCAAGCCCGTGGAGTGAGGCTCACTTCACGGGGCAGAGGGCTGTGTAACGCGTCTGGGAGGCTTCGCGCACGCGGTCGAAGAGCGAGACGCCATGGGCGTCCATTGCCACCACGCAGCGGAAGTCCTCGACCTCAAACTGCCAGCAGGCTTCGGCGGCGCCGAATTCCGGCAGGAAATAGACGCCGCTCACCCGCTTGACGGCGGCGGCGGTGAGAGCCGCCGCCCCGCCTACGGCCTGGAGGTACACGGCGCCATGCTTTTTGCAGGCTGCCAGCGTATTGGCATCCATACCGCCTTTGCCGATGATCAGCCGCACCCCGGTCTGCGCGATGAAGGCCGGTTCATAGGGATTCTCGCGCACGCTGGTGGTGGGGCCTGCCGCCACGACGCGCCAGGAGCCGTCGGCCTGCGGCACGACCACGGGGCCACAGTGGAAGAGCGCGCCGTCCCGGAAGTTGACGGGCAGCTTGCCGCCGTCCGCAAAATGCTTGTGGAAACGGTCACGCCCTGTCCAGATGCGGCCATTCACGCTCACGGCGTCGCCCGCCTTGAGCGCGCGCACATCGGCTTCGGCAAAGGGGTAGGAGAGGGTAACCATGTTACTTGCCCAGCTCGGCGCTGCGATCAGAGGCGGCCTTCAGCGTGGCGGCGACCACCTTGCGGAAGTCGCTCGCGCGCATCACGTCCATGCCGGCTGCGGTGGTGCCGCCGGGGGTGGCCACGCCGGAGATGAACTCGGCCAGATCCATCTGCGACTGGCGCAGGAAGGCGGCGGTGCCGAGCATCGTCTGTTCGGCGAGGAGACGGGCGGCGTCGGCCGGCAGGCCCAGCGCCTCTCCCCCGAGGGCCATGGCCTCTTCCATGTAGGCGAAGAAGGCGGGACCGCTGCCGGAAAGCGCGGTTACGGCGTCAAAGTGCTTTTCCTTCAGCACGACCGTGCGGCCGGCGCCATTGAGGATCTTGGCGACGAGCTTCACGTCGGCCGCCGTGGCGTTGGTGGCGGGGCAGATCGCGCACATGCCCTCCTTGGCGCGCAGCGCGAGGTTGGGCATCACGCGCACGAGGCGCACGTCGCGGCCGAGCATCTTGCGGAGCGTCGCGAGCGACTTGCCGGCGGCGATCGAGACGACGAGCGTCTTGGCGGTGAGCAGGGGCTTCACCTCGGCGGCGAGCGCGGCGACGTCCTGCGGGCGCACCGCGAGGAAGATCGTCTTGGCGCAGGCGGCGACTTCCTTGGCGTCGGCCGTGGTGCGCACCTTGTACTTCTTCGCGAGCTCTTTCGCGCGCGCAGGAAGCTTCTCCGCCATCAGGACGGACTGAGGATCAAAGCCCTTGGCCAGAGATGCCGCGGCGAGAATGCCTTCGGCCATCTTTCCGGCCCCGAAAAAACCGAGTGTTGTCTTCATGGCGGATATTGTACCACAAGTTTTCCCTTTGCGGAAGATGCGTGTTTTTGCTATCATAAGGCGGTATTTCGTTGGAAAGGATAAAGTGCTGGATGAAATCTGCTAATTTCTGGATGAACTTGGCTTTGTGTGTGCTGCTGGTGGGGAGTGTCTCGGCGGCGCAGAGCGTCATTGATCTGACGGATGGCGCCGCCGTCCAGCTGGATGCGGCCGGCAACGCGAAGGGCACGACTTATTGGTTCCACGGCGATGGCTCCTTGACGCTTCCGAGCGTCGACGTGCAGGGTGGCCTCTATGAGTTTCTGCCGATTCTTCTCGCCACCAACGGCGTCATCACGGTGGATGCCTCGGGCCTCACCAACTGCCGGGGCCTGCGCTGGTCAAACCACCTGCGCGTCGATCGGCAGCTCGTGGTCAAGGGCGTGGACTACATCGAATACGGGGCCTCATCCGCGGGTGCGTATGGTTCGACGGACATCACCTATTTCCGTGCCGATCCGGCCTTTGTGGATGCGGAAGGTGCGCCGATTGCCGAGCCTGCGGGCTTGACCTTCACCAATGCGGTGACGCTTTGCACGAAGCCCTCCTGTGCCTGGCGCATCGCCCCCAAATGCTGGTTCTGGCCCTACGTTGACGATGCTTTGGGAAGTCCGGGGCAGACGCTGGAGGTGGCGGACTACAATCTGGGCATCATCTCGGTCAAGTCCATTTCTGCCGACGTGGTGAAAGTGGGGGCGAATGGCGGCCTGTCGTGCCGTCCCTGCTCCCTTTTGTGGGATTCGTCCGAGAAGGGCAAGTTCTGGAAGTGGGGCGGCAGCACCGACACGTGGCGGAAAGACGTGGTGCTCGACGGCGGTGTGTTCTACACGTCAAGCACGCCCGTCTTCACTCTCGATGGGTCGTTGACCGGACAGGGCCGCGTTGAGTTGCGCGGCGGGAACGGCGTGACGATCACAGGCGATGTGCGTGTGGATGGCGACTTCAAGGTCTACAACAAAGGTCTGGTGTTGGGAGCGGAAGACGTCCAGGCCACGGTGACCGTCTCGTCCGTAAACAAGGCGCCGATTTCCTTCACGCAGCCAGCGGTACGGCTGACGGGGCTGGTAGGCAACAACCTCGAGAACTGTGTGTTGACGATCAGCAACAACCAGTCTCTCGTTGTGGGGAACCTGTCGGGGGCGCTCAGTATCCTGGGCGGCCCGGAGAACTGCGCCGTTACGGTGCAGAACCTGGCGGCCGACACGCAGTTGCGGGTGGCGGACGGCATCGCCCTCACGGTGGCGCAGGGGAGCGTGGACAAGGCCATCGAGCTCGTTGACGCCAATGGAACCAGCCAGTGGTCTTTCAGCGGCCCCACGACCGGAGAGCGGATGACGGTGACCCTTGCCGTCGACGCGGGGGCGGTGGCACCGACGCTGACGCTGGGCGGCAAGCTGAACATCACGGGCGTGCCCGCCAACCTGGCGGCCCTGACCATCGCCGCCAATGGCGATGTTACGGGGGACTTTCCGCCCACGGTGCCGATTCACGCGCAGGGTGGCAAATGGATAGGTGCAGGCGGCTGGCAGAAAAAGGTGGCGCTCTGGTGCGATGCCTCGCAGGAAAATACGTTCACGTATGTGGGCGAACTCAATCCCGGTCTGCAGCTGGCCGTCGACAGCCCCAACAAGATCTTCTGGTGGCACGACTGCCGCCCTGATCGGCAGGACTATGCCTTGGCGATGTCGCGCTTCTCCACAAACGACTGGAATTCGTCCCAGGGCAAGTTCAATGTCGACGTCTATCCCGGGATGTATCCCTCCGTCATTGCGGATGGGCTCAACGGCAAGTCCATCCTGAAGTGTTCGTACGGCAACCAGACGCGCCTGGGCGTACTCACCCCCGACAAGCCGCTCCAGACGAGCCGTACGCGCAGTAGGGGAACATACGACGGCATTGCGTCGCAGTATGCCATCGTGCTGGCACGATGCGTGCAGGTGAACAATGGTGCCGCGCTGCTCTCCAGCGACGACGCCTCGCTGCAGGCGACCGGCAAGGGCTATAACGCCAACATCTTCTCGAATGACACATTGACGGTGTACAAGAACGGCACGCGGGTGGCCGACCCCACCACGACCCCCTGGGGAAATGCGCAGTGGGCCATCTACTCGTTCACGACGGAAGGGGCGGTGGTGAATGGCCTGACGGTGGCCAAGGATGCCAACGACAACGCGGGTGGCGGTTTTGACTATGCGGAGATCCTCGTCTTCTCGGAGATGCCCACCGAGGAAGAGCGGAAGCTCGCGGAGGAGTATCTGGCGGCAAAGTGGGGCCTTGAGGTTTCGCACGCGAACACCACGATCGCGCAATCGGTGATGGGCAGCGGCGAGACGGTGCTGCAGGCGCCGACGCGCATCTCGGGCATGTTTGCGGGCACGATTGACCTCAATGGTCAGCGGCTGGAGATCCCGGACGGGAAGGCGCCGATTCGCGAATCCGAGATTCCGGACGAGGGGCGTGTTCTCTGGCTCGATCCTTCGGCGGCGGCGACCGTCGTCATGGGGAGCGATCCGGCCAAGCCTGTGGAGATCGAAGGCCTCTATCAGCGCGACAATGCGGCGGCTCGCGTGGAGAATGGAACGGGTTGGTATTGCCAGAGCGCCTATTCCGAAAACGGCGTCACGAATCGCCGTCCGCATCTGGTCACGGCGTCTCAGGGTGGCACGGCCACGACGTGGCTTGACTTCGCCGATGCGTATGGCTGCGACAAGGACGGCAACAACCTCATGTTCCGTCAGCTCCCGTACCGCGAGCCGATGGCCAATTATGCCGATATCAGCACGAGGGTGGGCGATGGTGGCTGGGGCACGGTTTCGGCCCGCACCTTCTTCCTGGTGCTGGACACCAGACGCGGCGGCGGCACGCCTTTTTGTTCGCAGGCGGGTGGCGGCGTTGGGTCCACGCACACGTATGACGTGGGCAGCCGTGGCGACAACCCCAGCTGGTCGGATCCGATCTGGGGTCCGAAGACGCAGGCACAGGCAACAGGCGGAAGTCTGCGCCTGGATGGCGCAGTCGTGGCTGACGGCACTACGCAGGGGTTCAACGGTCGGCCTGAGGTCATGTTCTTCCAGCCGGCCCCCGGGGCGGTTCAGGATGCCGTTCCCATCAAGGCCCTGGGCATGCTCAACGTCAACAACAGCGCAGCGCAGCAGGAGATCATGGGCGAAGTGCTGCTCTACACGAATGTGCTGGATGAGGCGACCAGTGCCGACATCGAGGCCTACCTCATGAAGAAGTGGTTGGGCAAGGCGCGGGACGGCTATCAGGACTTCCGCGACGTCACGGTGACCGGCGCGGGCACGTTGGTGGCGCCGTCCTTCAAGACGCTGCCGCAGCTCGGGGCGGGTTTCACGGGCGACATCGCCGTGACGAACGAGGTGCAGACCTTCACTTTTGCCGCGGGCGCGACGGTGGCCGCCGAGGCGGTGGACATCGCCACCACGGCGCTTGCGCTGCCGGATGAGGTGACGGTGAATCTCGTCTTCGCGCAGGTGCCGGAGGCGGGCGTCTACACGCTCTTTGCGGCCGATCTGCAGGGTACGCCGGCATTCACTCTGGGTACGGTGCAGGGCTTCAGCCGGTTGGACCGCCTGACGCTCAAGTGGAACGCAGCGACCAAGCAGCTGCAGGCCGTCGTCCGTGCCAAGGGCACATCCATCCTGCTGCGGTAACAAGGCCTGAGGCCCGAGGAATGAAGGAGAAGCGATGAGAAAACTGATGCTGTTTGGGGCAGCCTGTGTGGCCTTCGCCCTGGCCGGGTTGGCTGCGAACGGGTACTATTATGGCCCGAATGAGGAGATCACGGTCGACTCCGCAGTCAACAACGCGGCGAGCGTGCTCGTTCTTGGTTCGGACAATACGCTCAAGCTGACCGGAGCTCCTGATGCCAAAGGCGTCTACACCTTCAGCGCCTCGATTATCGCGACGAACGGTCCTAATCCCTCGTTCACGATCGACGGCAGCGCGCTTACGGGGGCGACGGCCCTGCGCATGACCGGCCATGTCGCCACCCGGGCGCAGACCGTCAAGGGCGCGTCGCCCATCCCCGCCGCCGGAATGACCGTGAAGGGCTTCACGAAGATCATCTACGGCGAGGCGACGGCCAACAACCTCACCACGCGGCAGCTTGCAAGCTGGTGTGTCTCGGACGTAACCTTTACGGATGATCCGGGTGAGATCGTCTTCACGAACACCGTGACGATGTGCGCGACGCCGACGTGCCCGTGGTCGGTCGCGGACGGTTCTTCGCTTTGGGTGGGCCCCGGGATTGCGTTTCCGTTCGCCGACCAGGTGGTGGACGGCGTCTTCACGCTGGGGAATTTCGACCTGGGTCTTTCCTTCGACATCACGGATCTTCCGAACGAAATCCGTGTGCCGGCCGACCGTATCCTGGCCTACTTCCCGTTCTATCTAAGTTGGGGATCGTCTCATGCGCTGGATCCCTGGTATTGGGCTGGTGACGGCGCTAAGACGTTCCCCTGCGACATCACGTTGGCCGATGCGTCGGCGAAGCTGCTGCTCAATTCCGCGCAGAAACACACGTTTACGGGCCGCATGACGGGCGCCGGCACCATCAGATACTCCAATTCGGGACGGGTGGTCTTCCAGAACGCCGTGGACATGACGGGGACTATCGAGTTTGATCTGAACGCCACACTGGAATGCGCCGGCGCGGCGGGGACCGTGCTGAATGTCGGCGTTTTGGGGCGCAATGGCTCTTCCGGAACGGTCAACGTCAGGGTTGGCGACGGTAACGCGCTCACGGTGGGCACGCTTCGGGGCGCCTTCGACGTGCAGGGGGCTGGCGCGTTCACCGTGAACAGTTTCACAGCGGATGCCGCGCTCAGCCTGGGCGCGGGCATGACCGCCACGCTCAACACGCCGCCCACGGCGCTGCTGACTCTCACGGAAGGCGACGGTTCGAAGAAATGGACGATCAACGGCCCAGCCGATGCGACGCTCTCCCCTACGTTCATCAAGGATGTCGCGGGTGGCTACCTGACGTTGGGCGGCAAACTTGACATTGGCAGCCTCTCGGGTTTTGACGGTGTCATTATTGCCACTGGCGCGCAGGTGACGGGTGATGTGGGCGACATGCCGATCAAGATGCAGGGCGGCTCGTTCGCGTATGCCGTCAGGGGGTGGCAGAGCAAGCTGGCGCTTTGGCTTGACGCCTCCGCCGCAAGTTCCATCACAACGGTCCGAGAAGCCTGGGGTGCGGACATCACGAAGAACTCGCCCGTTTACGTCTCAAACGGCCAAACATACGACTACGTTCAGCAGTGGCGTGATTGCCGCCCAGGGCAGGATCGTTTTGTGACCTGCACCCGGGCGAAGAGTGCCAAGACCTTTGACGAGGCAACTAGTGTCCCCACCGTGATCCCCTATTTTGTGCCGGCGGGTGACGAGAACAAGGGACCGGCCGGAAGGGGTGCCTATGTTTCTTTGGCGGGCAGTAACCGCAATCTGCAGATCTGCACGAGCAGTCCGGATGATCGCACGCCGCTTGCGGCCGAATACGCCATTGCCGTCTTCGGATCCCAAAACGGCGGTGGCGGCTCGCTCTTGGCGTTGACGGATGGTGGGCTTGCGCGCAAAAAGGGAACGAACAAGGCCGGTGCCGCCTACGCCATCGTGTCCAATACCGTGAATGGCGTGACGGGCATCGCCACGAACGGCATTCCCGTCAATCCGCTCGAGACGGGCTTCAACGGCGGCTGGCAGATCGTCTCCGCCGACCTCGCCGGGCGTATGGTGGGCGGCCTGGGCTATGCCCGAGAGACTGGTGCGCAGGCGGCCAGCCTCCCTGACCGCGGCTATTCGGAATACGCCGAGGTGCTGATCTTCGGCACGCGGCCGACGCCGCTTGAGATCCAGCAGGCCGAAGACTATCTGGCGGCGAAGTGGGGGCTGCCCGTCACGCATCCCGATCCCGCCGAGGAACGGCCATGCGAGAATACGCTCGCCGGCACGGGCACGCTCACCCTAAGCAAGTCGCTGGTGGCGGATGGCTTCTTCGACGGTACGATCGACCTGAACGGCAATACGCTGTCGCTTGCCGAAGGGCGATATCCGCTTGCAGATGCCGAGATTCCCGCCGCCAACCGTCTGGCGTGGTTCGATCCGTCGCTCCCGGCGACGGTTGAGCTTGACGCCGATCATCCTGGCGAAGTGGCCTCTATGTACCAGCGTGACAATGCGGGCGAGCCTGTGACGACGCCGAATGCGTACTATGTGGCCACCGCCTACAAGCCAACTGAAGACTATCGGCCCTGCTACGTGGCTGGTGCGCGGGAATTTGGTTCGGCGGCAGGCTGGCTCGACAACTTCGACGGCTCGGACGCTCGGAACACCTTCTTCTTCTATAGGCTTGACCCGACGACCGGGGAACGCATCTATCCGGAGGGAATCGACAACGCGACCATGACGTCTCTCGCCCCACGAACGTTTTTCATGGTGCTCGACACGTCTTTCGGCGGCGGCTCGCCGTTCCTTGACTGGGCCAGCGGCAATGGCGACCTCGCTCGGCGCAGGACGGCGACTGATCCCATCTGGAGAGCCAACCAGAAGGATTCCTTTGGCGAACTCCTGTATGGTCCGACCTACCGTCTTCTTGCCGGGAGTACGGGGCATACCTACCTGGACGGTGTGGAGGTGGATGGCACAACGCAGAGCTTCTCCGGCCGTCCCGAGGTTCTTACCGTGCGCACAGGGGCGATGAATGCGGCCGGCGAAGGCCCCTTGTTGAAATCTGTGGGAACGTACAACAACGACAAGGGCACATTCCGCGAAGTGGTGGGCGAAATCCTGGCTTACTCGACGGAGCTTGACGATGATACGCGCGCCGACATCGAGGCCTACCTCATGAAGAAGTGGTTCGGCAAGATGCGTGAAGGGTATCAGGACTTCCGCGGCATGACGGTCACGGGCGCGGGTTCGCTGGTGGTGCCGAGCTTCAAGGCGCTGCCGCAGCTCGGGGCCGGCTTTACGGGCGACATCGCCGTGACGAACGAGGTGCAGACCTTCACCTTTGCCGCAGGCGCGACGGTGGCCGCCGAGGCTGTGGACATCGCCACCACGGCGCTTGCGCTGCCGGATGAGGTGACGGTGAATCTGGTCTTCGCGCAGGTTCCCGATCCAGGCGTCTACACGCTCTTTGCGGCCAATCTGCAGGGTGCGCCGGCATTCTCGCTGGGTACGGTGCAGGGCTTCAGCAGGCCGGACCGCCTGGCGCTCAAGTGGAATGCGGCGGCAAAGCAGCTGCAGGTCATCATCCGTACCCAGGGCACCTCCATCCTGCTGCGCTAACGCCAGATCCCTGAAACCTTTAAACCCCTAACAACTCACAGATAAAAATGAAAACTCTATTTCCTCTTCTCCTGGCAACCCTGTCCTTATCCCTCTCTGCCGCCTGGGTGCGGGATGTCCCCGCCGAGGTCGATGTGCTGGTGGTGGGCGGCACCGCCAAGGGCGTCGTGGCCGCCACGACCGCCAAGCAGGCGGGTGCCGGCAGCGTCTATCTGGTGACGCCCTACACCTATCTGGGCGAGGACCTTGCGGGCACGCTTGAATTGGCGTTGCCGAATGGCGCGCAGCCTACGCACCCGCTCGTCAAGAAGCTCTACGCGAGCACGGCGGGTCTGGCGGAGTACGACTACTGGCCCAGCAAGCGCACGCCCCATCCTCGCTATGTCTTCCGCAACGACTGGTGGGATCGTCTGGCCGAGCCCGGCATCCCCTCCAGTCCCACGGACGGCGTCTACTACGAAAGCGACGTCTCGTACCGGTGCGTGTTGCGCAAGCCCGCGAAGATTTCGCGTGTTGAAGTGGTCGTCTTCGAGAAGGCCGGCAAGAAGAAGCCCATGACGCGCCATGGCGGCAAGGCGGCCACATCGGCCGTGACCTGCAAGGTGAAGTCGGGCGCGAAGGCCGGGCAGACGCTGGCGCTCACCCGCAAGGGCAAGATCTTCGACGTGAAGGGCGACGGCAGCTATCCCGACGTGGACGGCGTGGCCTGGGAAGCCGTGATCGACGGCGAGCTGAACGAGGTTGAACTCGATGTGACCCAAGCCGAGGACGCCAATCATCAATTTGTGGCGCGCATCTGGTTCCATCTGGCGAATCCCGAGAGCTTCAGCGCGCCGCCGTCGCCGCTCAAGGCGAAGCGCATCCTCGATGCGGAGCTGACGTCTGCGGGCGTGGGCTTCATGACGGGCACGGCGGTCGCGGGTGTGAAGGGCACGGCGGTGACGGTCGTCAACAAGTCGGGCTGGCGCACGATTCGTGCGAAGCAGGTGATCGATGCCACACGCTATGGCGTGCTGAACCGTCTGCAGGGCCTGCCGGTGGCGGCCGAGGAATCCTTCTCGCGTCTCGTGATCGCGGATGGCGCGGCGCCTGAGGCCGAAGGCATGACGGTGGAGCAGCTGCCGGGCGAGTTCCCCGTGTCGCACCTGGCTCAGCCTGTGTTGGGACGGATGTATCGCTGCACGATGAAGCTGCCGATGAAGGACGGCACCTACCCGAGCTTCGCCGCCGCCGAATGGGAGGCGCGCGAACGCACCTGGGTGACGGGGATGATGGACGACGCCGATCTGCTTGTGTGGAACATGGCGTCCTGGAAGGATCTGGAGACGCGCCTTGTGGAAGGCGAGAAGCAGGGACGCGCCGCGGCGAAGGCGGCGAAGGGCGCCACGGCGCCGCTGGCGGCCGCCAAGGCCGAGTCCGCCCCCGATCTGCCGCTGTGGGGCGAATACGATGTCGTTGTCGTGGGCGGAGGCACCAGCGGGGCGCCTTCGGCCATCGGGGCGGCGCGCGCCGGCGCGAAGGTGCTGCTCGTCGAGTATCTCAACGTGCTGGGCGGCGTGGGCACGGACGGCATGATCCTCGGCTACTACGCCGGCAACCACTGCGGCTTTACGGATGAATTCAAGAAGTTCAATCGCGCCACGGGTGCGCGCTTTGCGCTCTATCCGCGTGCGGAGACCTGGCGGCAGATGTGCCGCGAGGCGGGCGTCACCGTGTGGTTGGGCGCGATGGGCGTGGATGCCGTGGCGAAGAACGGCAAGATGGTGTCTGTGGACATCGCGACGGAACTTGGCTGCGGCCGCGTCCGCGCGAAGTGCTTCATCGACGGCACGGGCAACAGCGATGTCGCGGCGGCGGCAGGCGCGGAGACGGTGTTCAATCCGGCCCGCGAATTTGCGTTGCAGAGCGCGGGCCAGGCGCCGCACCGCATGGGACGCGGCTGCATCAACTCCGACTTCGGCTATGTGGACGACACCAGCGCCTTTGACCTGTGGCTCTTCGGCGTGCGTGCCCGTGCCGGCGCGCCCAATGCCTGGGATCTGGCGAAGATGCCCGACTCGCGCGAACGCCGCCGCATCGTCGCGGACTACATGATCAACGCCCAGGACGTCACGGCGAACCGGCCGTATCCCGATGTCGTGTGCCAGGCGCAGAGTTCGCAGGATTCGCACGGCTATCTCATCGACGACTACCGTTTCCTGTCCACGCCGAGCGCGATCCCGGTGAACAAGAAGATCGAGTTCCATCAGGAGTACAAGGTCAACATACCGCTGCGCACGCTGTTGCCGCGGAATCTCACCGGTCTTGCGGTGGTGGGCCTGGGCATGGGCTGCGCGCGTGACGTGCTGCCGATGGTGCGCATGCAGGCCGACCTGATGAATCAGGGCTATGCGGTGGGCATGGCGGCGGCGTGGGCGGCCGCAAAGCAGAACGGCGACTTCCGCAAACTGGACTTCGCCGCCCTGCGCAAGGCGCTGGTGGCGCAGAAGATCCTGCGTCCCGAGACCCTGGACTGGAACGCGGACGTCGACTATTCGTCGGATGCGGTGCTGGCTGCGGCCGTGAAGTCGATGGGTCCTGACATGAAGGGGTCGGATGTCGTGTACCGTCCCGAGAACCGTGCGCGCGCCGTGCCGCTTCTGAAGGCCGCCTATGCGGCGGCGACCACCGATGCGGAACGCCAGAACTACGCGAAGATGCTTGGGTTCATGGGTGATCCCACGGGCGCGGAGACGCTCAAGGCCATTGTCGGCGGCAAGCAGAAGATTGTCCGGATGCCGCACGTCGGCGCCTACGGCAGTGGCGTCAATTCGATGGACGGCTACATGATCGCCCTGGGGCGCGGCAAGGCGCCCTGTGCGGTTGAGCCCCTGCTGGCCGCGCTGGCCCAGGTCGACATGAAAGACCCCAAGCTGCGCCAGGTGCGCGGCATTACGCTGGCGTTGGAGGCGTTGGGATCCCCTGCGGCGGCGGGGGCGTTGGCGGAACATCTGACTGCCGTGGGCGGCCATGCCGTGGATGACCCCGCCAAGTTGCCGCCGATGGGCGGCTATGGTCTGGGGCCGGTGATGGATCGCTGCATCCGCGAACTCGCCTTTGCGCGCGCCTTGCTCGCCTGCGGCGACAAGGACGGCCTGGGCCGCCGTACCTACGAGGCCTACGCCAAGGACCCGCGTGGCGTCCTGGC
>JAKSOW010000070.1 GCA_024405395.1 Kiritimatiellia bacterium
CGAACTGGTCGGAGAAGTAGCCCGGCGCCCAGAAGAGGAAGAACCACCACACGCCATCCGTCATGAACTTGCCCACGATGAAGCTCCAGGTCTGACGGAACGTGAAGCACTTCAGGAAGGAGATCGGCTTCTCCTCGGCGGCGGCCGTCGCGGCAGCCTGCGCGGCAGCGGCGTCCGCGGCATCATCCTGCGTCATGTACGCAAGCTCGGCGGCGTTGACGAACTTGTTCTCGTTCGGCTTCTTGTAGAGGAAGGCCCAGAAGCCCATCCACACGAAGCCCAGGGCGCCGATGATGATGAAGGCCATCTCCCAGCCGAGCTTTTCGGCGAGCGGCGGGATGAGAGCCGGCGCGGCCAGCGCGCCCACGGAGGCACCGGAGTTGAAGATCGAGGTCGCGAAGGCGCGGTCCTTCTTCGGGAAGTACTCCGCCGTCACCTTGATGGCGGCCGGGAAGTTGCCGGCCTCGCCGAGGCCCAGCAGATAGCGGCAGCCGAGGAAGAGCCACACGGAAATGGAGGCGATGGAGGTCACCACCGCGCCCGTGGCCTTGCCGAGGTCGGCAACCGTCTTGAGCGTGGGGTCGTTGATGCACTGGAGCGTGGCCCAGCCGCAGAACGCGTGCGCGCACGCAGCCGCCGACCACACGCCGATCGCCCAGAGATAGCCCTTCTTCGTGCCCAGCCAGTCGATCGCCTTGCCCGCAAAGAGCATGCAGATGGCGTAGACGAGCGAGAAATAGCCCGTGATCGTGCCGTAGTCGGCATCGGTCCAGTGGAATTCAGGCGCGATGAAGTCCTTCCACGTCAGGGAGAGGACCTGTCGGTCGAGGTAGTTCACGGTGGTCGCGACGAAAAGCATCGCGCAGATAGTCCACCGGAAGTTGGTCATTTTGTTTTGGGACATGTGCGTTCCTTTTTGGTTGTTTTTTCAGAAACCTTGTTTGCTTCCTCGGCGGCCTTGTCGGCCGCCAGAAAATCGTGTATGCGCTCCATCGTCTCGGCACTGAGGATGTGCTCCATCAGGCAGGCGTCCTTGTCGGCCGTCTTGCCCGACACGCCCAGTTTCTCCAGAAAGGCCTTCAGCACGCGGTGCCTGCTCAGGATGAGCGCCGCACAGCGGCGGCCCTTCTCCGTGAGCCCAATGTCGCCATAGGGCTCCTGCGTCACCAGCGCGATCTTCTTCAGCTCGGAGATGGCCTTCACCACGGACGGCATCTTCACGTTGAGCTGCGAGGCCACGTCGCGCACGCGGGCGCGCCCCGTCGTCTCGATGAGGACATGAATCGCCTCGATGTAGTCTTCTGCGGACTTGGTCATCGTCAGATGGCTTGCGGGGCTTCAGGAGTTGTCACAGGCGCTTCCGCAGACGCAACGGCGGCAGGTGCGGGTTCGGCAACCGGCGCGGGCGCGGGTTCGGTCGGCGTCTCGGCAGGGGTCCCAACCTCCGACTCCGGCGCGGGAGCGACCTCGGCGGGAGCCGCCACAGGCGCATCAGGGTCGAAACGAGTGGGATTGCGGGCGGCGAATTCCTTCGCGAAGGCGCGATAGGCTTCGGCGCCGCGGCAGGTGGAATCGTAGAACACCACCGGCTGACCAAAGCTCGGCGCCTCGCTGGTGCGCACATTGCGCGGAATCATGGCCGTGTACACCTTGTCGCCGAAATGACTGCGCACTTCCTCGATGACGTCCTGCGAAAGGCGTGTGGTCATGTTGACCATCGTCATGAGAATGCCATTGAGCTCCAGCTCGGGATTGGCGCCATTGGCCTTGAGGCGCTCGATGAGGCCCGTGATCACGCTCAGGCCCTCCAAGGCGTAGTATTCGGCCTGCATGGGCACGAGAATGCCGTCGGCGGCCGCTAGCGACGCCGTCATGAGAATGCCCAGCGAAGGCGGGCAGTCGAGGATGATGTAGTCGAACACCTGCGCGTCGCGGATCTGCTGCAGCACGTTGCGCACCACGGCCAGATGGTCGCCACGGCGGGCGATCTCGATCTCGGCGCCGGCAAGATTCACCTCGGAGGGAATGACGTTGAGGTTTTCGTAGGGCGTGGCCTGGATCATGTCCGCCACCTGCGCCTCGCCCATCAGCGCGGGATAGATCGAAATGCCGTCCTGACGCTGCAGCCCGAGCCCCGTCGTCGCGTTCGCCTGCGGATCAAGGTCGATCACCAGCACCGTACGGCGCATTTTGGAAAGCGCGGCCGCGAGATTGACGACGGTCGTCGTCTTCCCCACGCCGCCCTTCTGGTTGGCCACCGCGATCACGCGTGTTCTGCGCTGCATCTCCGCCATATTGCTACCCCCGTCTCACAAGTTTGAAGAACCGGTCCTGATAACGTTCAAAAACGCCCTCCCGGCGCAAAAAGGCCCCCAGCTCCTTGACAAGCCCCGGATTCGCCTCGGCGCGCGCAAAGGCCCGCTCGACATCCTCCCGCACCCCCGGCGCCGTGGCGTCCATGAACGCCTCCACCCGCGCCTTCTCGAGCTCCCGCACATTGACGGGCGCCGATGCGTTGACGTGCAGCCAGAAGAAATGCACCAGACACACGTCCCAGGGATTGTCCACGCCCTTGATCACCGTGGCAAAGGGATCATTCGCGGCCTTCACGTCCGCCACCACCCGTTCGACCACGGCATCCACATTGTCGGTGACGACCTGCTCCGAGAAAGCCTCCTGGCTCAGACAGTACCCATACTGCAGAATGCGCAGATTGTCCTCATGCTGCTTGAGAAAATCCAGATACTGCTTGGCCTGCTCGCCAAAACCCTCAAGCTGATCCTGCACATAGGCCTCCGGCGTGATGAGCGTGGGCTTGTGGGCCTCCAACCGCCCCTCGCGGATGCGCACCTTGCTGGGATCATCCTCCAACTCGGCCACCAGACGATAGTTCACCCGCGTCGCGCCAAAGGTCTCCAGCGCACGCGAAGGCGCGTGCACCACCTTGGTGTGGCGCACCGCATACCAGCAGTCGAATTGTCTTGAATCTTCTGACATGTCTATTTGGAACGGATATATTAGCATATTGCAGGGACAAAGACAAGGGTTCCACCACCTTTTTCAGTTATCAATACGGGGTTTGCCCCTCACATTTTCCTTGCGAACTTCACCTGTTCCACCTTGCATACAGCCAGGGCTTCTGCTATAATCGCATCCATGAAAAAACTTATTCTTTCTTGTGTATTTGTGGCCAGTTCAGCCCTTATGGCTCTCTGTGGCGCCGACGTTCCCAAGGCACACCTCTGCTATCAGATGGACATAAGCCGCTGCAAGGTGCCCACGATGAAGACGGTCAAGTCCGTCGTGGATCTGCTGGCGAAGCTCGGATATGACCAGTTCCAGCTCTATTCCGAACAGACCTTCGCCTACAAGGACCACAAACGCGTCTGGGAAGAGTGGAGCGCCTTCACCGCCGAGGAGATTCGTGAGCTCACCGCCTACTGCGCCAAGAAAGGCATTGACCTCATCCCAAACCAGAACTCCTTCGGGCATCTCGAACGCTGGCTCGTCCACCCCGAATACAATCACCTGGCCGAAGCCCCCAAAGCCGGCATCCGGACGCACTGGAACACGATCACGAAGGAGCCGATGGCCCTTTGCCCCACCGACTCCCGCTCGCTGCCGTTCATCGCCTCGCTCTATGACGAGCTTTTGCCGAACTTCCAGTCCAAGTACTTCAACGTCGGCTGCGATGAGGTGGTGGACATGGACGACTTCACCAGCCGCAGCGGTGCCCTCGCCAAGGAAAAGGGAATCGCATCCGTCTATGTGGATTTCCTGCTCAAGATCCACAAGGAGGTCACGAAACGCGGCAAGACGATGATGTTCTGGGCCGACATCGTCCATCGCCACCCCGAACTCATCCCGCAGCTGCCCAAGAACATGGTTGCCCTCAACTGGGGCTATGAGGCCAAGCACCCCTTCGAAAAGGAATGCGCCGAGATGAAGGCGAGCGGCATCCCCTTCTACGTGTGCCCCGGCGCCAGCAGCTGGCTCACCATCTGCGGCCGCACCGACAACATGATGGCCTGCATCGACAACGCCGTCGCCGCCGGCAAGAAGCACGGCGCCATGGGCCTCATGATGGCGGACTGGGGTGACCATGGCCACTGCCAGCCCTTCCTCGTGTCCCTGCCGGCGATTGTCTATGCCGCCGCCAAATGGCGTGGCGAGAAGATGGGCGACCAAGCCGACCTCGCCCGCGCCATCGACAAGCTCGTCGGCGCCCAGGTGGGCGAATGCCTTCTGCGCTGGGGCAACCTCTACCGTCTGTGCGGACGCGAACGCGGCAATTCCAGCGAGCTTTTCTACATGCTCGCAAACGGCGCGAAATACCAGCGCCCCGCCGCCGTCACGGACGCCAATCTCGCCAAGGTGTTCCAGGAGGTGAAGGCGGCACGCGCCCAGCGCGTTCTCAGCGGCGCCCCGGAATGGGTACGCGACGACATGGACCTGCTGGACCTGCTGCTTGACGCCCTCGAGATGCGCGCCCAGGGCAAGCATGCGGAAGTGCACGCCATCTGCCCGCCCAAGTACCGCGCTCTCTGGCTCAAGTACAACCGCCCCGGCGGACTGGAGCGCAGCATCGAGCTGGTGTTCGGCACCGGCATCGACACGCCGCCGAATCCGACGCGTGCACGCATTTCGCGCACGCTTGAGCGGATGCAGCGCTCCACGCTGGAGAACCCCGAGACGGTGCGCGTGCTCTTCTACGGCCAGTCCATCGTCCAGCAGAACTGGGGTCCGCTCTATGTGATTCCCGTGCTGCAGAAGAAATACCCCACCGTGAAGTTCGTGGTGGAGAATCGCGCCATCGGCGGCTATACGACCCCTGCGCTCATCAAGACGGCCGAGGCGGATCTCTACCCCTTTTACCCCGACCTGCTCTTCTTCCATGACTACGGCGACACCAAGCTCTACACGGAGATCGTGCGCCGCGCGCGTGAACGCACCACCGCCGACATCGTTCTCTGGACCAGCCACCTGAACCTCGCCGAGGGGCAGACCCTCGAGAAGACCGCCGCGCTGCTGGCCAAGCCCGATGCGCGCTCGATCGCCATCCGCGAGACGGCCGACCAATTCAACTGCATGTACATTGACCTGCGCACGAAGTGGTGCCGTATGTTGCTCGCCTCTGGACGCGAATCCTATGCGATGCTCAACGACACCATCCACATGAAGTCCACCTCGCTCGCCACCTATGCCGAAATGATCGCCGAGGACATCTTGGCCGAGGGCGCACTCAGCCCGAATCCTGCCGCAGGCCAAGTGACCACCTCTCCCGCCGCGCTTTCCTTTACCTTCACCGGAAACCGGGTGGTCGCCACGGCCAATGGCGAGACGGGCGCCGAGTACGACGTATTCCTCGACGGCAAGCCTGTGGGTGAATGCCGCACCGCCTGGACCATGACACGCACGTCCAAAGGCCCCTCCAAGCGCAGCTGGAATCCGGTGCTCGACCGGGTGGACTTCGGCGGCGGCGTGCCGGTAGCGGAGAAATGGACGCTCACCTTCCTGCCGGGAGCCAGCAAGGACGGCAAGCACATCCCCTTCAAGCTCACCGGCTCCGTGACCGGCGAAGACGGCGAAGGCAACAAGGACAAGTCCTTCGTCTCCAAGTCTGGCCGCGTGGCCATCCAGCCTGACGGTTGGGCCGACAACTTCTGGTGGGGCTATCACAAGACCGAGCCACAGCCGGGCTACCAGGTCACCTGGGAGACCAAGCCGCTCTTCACCTCTCCCGCAAAGCCTGGCACCAAGGGCGAAGACATTGTGCTCGTGCAGGGCTGTGCGAACGGCCCGCACACGCTGGAGCTCAAGCCCCGCAAGCCGGGCCCGCTCGGCTTTGCCACGTTCACCGTCTACGCACCCGCGAAACGGTAACGACCGGGCTGCTACTTTCGCGTACAGCGAAGAGCGAACGGAACGGATGAAGAGGCCAATTCGGCGGGAATGAACACGCGCGTCTGCTTGCCGTCGCGGACGTGCGCCAAAGGCTTGCCGGACCCCACGACCGTGATGAGCGTGGTGGCCGGCAGCTCACAGGCCAGCCGCACTTCCGCAGCCGATTTGCCTTGCGCATCAACCACGCGATCAACGGCCTTCACGATTGCATAGGCATAACGGCCGTTTTTGGAGCGGGTGTAGGCGATCTTATCTGTCTTGTAGGGCGCCAGAATCCGCGTGCCATAGATCGCCTCGCCCCAGGTCTTGAGCCAGGCCCCAATCTGCAGCAGGCGTTTGCGCTGGTGTTCCACCAACGCCCCCTGGGGATCGAGATTCACCAGCAGCAGCAGATTCCCGCCTCGTGCGACGATGTCGGCGAAATAGCAGATGAACGTGCGCTCGTCCATGACCATGTCTTCGGTCTCCTGCCAATGGTTTCCATAGGCCTTGGAGATGCCGGAGCACGACTCCCACGGATGCCATTTCTTGGGATCGAGGCTATCCTCCGCATCGCCCCATTCGTCCGTGTAGAAGTCTCCGCGCACCGTACGCAGCATGGTCTTGAGCTTGGTGTGTTCCTTGCCCTTCAGCTCCTCGGGCGTTCCGCGTCCGAAACGGTCGTTGGAACAGACCTCCTTGCGCCCCTCGGCATGGTTGTAGAGATAGGCCACCATGTCATAGGAGCCATTGGCCGTCGCATCCGTGCACCAGTCATAGTCACCCCAGAAGATGTCGGGGTCGTACTTGTCGATGAACTCCACGACCTGCGGAACGAAATAGTCGCGCACCACGTCCTTCACGGCCACTTTGCCGGAGGCCTTCCATTCCATGTCGGGCGTATGGGGATTGAGCGTTGGACGCGACTCCACCAGCATCTTGATCGAGCCATCCGCCTGCAACACCGGATATTCCCATTCGCCAGCCTGCGAGACGTAGAATCCGAATTTCAACCCTTCACTGCGGCAGGCATCCACCATCTCGCGCGTGAGATCACGCTTCGGCCCCTGCTCCATGACATCCCGGTGGGTGAAGGATGAATCCCACAGGCAGTAGCCGCCATGGTGCTTCAGGAAAGGCACCACATATTTCGCGCCACAGGCACGGAATGTCTTCATGAGCGCCGGCGCATCAAATCGCGAGGCCTTGAAAAGGTCCAGGAAGTGATCGCGTTTGAAGTCCTCGCCCCAGTTCTTCTTGTGGTACTCGACCATGCCATGGTAGCGGTGCCCGGCCGGATAGGCCTGATCGCAGCGGAATTCATACCAATCGGGATAAAGACGCGCCCCCTTCACATAGGGGCACCAGGACGCCAATGACCACGGGCCCCAATCGATGAAGATGCCCAATTTCGCGTCAATGAACCAATCGGGGCATTTGTGGCCGTCAATGGATTTGCCTGTCGCATGCCACTTACCCTCGCTGTTCACGCGGTCTACACGTGCCATCGTCTCACGGGCGCGCGCCATCATGTTCGAGGACTCCTCGCGGGCAAGCGTCGCCAAATCACGGGGATACAGCACGGGGACATACCCCTCCGGACGGCGATAACCGGGCGGTGCCAAGGGAACGGACACCTCTCCAGCCGACTGCTGCCTGGCCAAATCATCGGCAGGCGCCGCATTCTCAACGGCCAGGGCCACACCGGTCCAGACGGACAAAACAAGGAAACTTGCCTTTTTCATACGACCTCCAGCCCATTCCCCTTTTTCTCGCCCCATGCCCGACATCTGGCAAGCACAGCCGCCACCGCATCGCCTTCGCCGATCTTTCCGACCAGCCGACCGCGTTCGAAGAGCAGAAACTCACCCTTGCCGCCGCAGAGCGCAATATCCGCGTCCCGAGCCTCGCCAGGGCCATTCACCACACAACCCATGACCGCGACATGCGGACACGTTTGCAGCCCGTTTCGGCGGATCTCGGCCTCCAGTGCGTTTTCCACCTCCGTGGCTATGCGCATCACGTCCACCTGCGTGCGACCACATGTCGGACAGCTCGTCACCGAAGGCCCCGGCGCACGCAGCCCCACGGCGCGCAGCACCTCCAGGCCCACTTTGACTTCCTTCTCCGGACGATCCGTCAGCGACACGCGAATCGTATCGCCCAGGCCTTCTGAGAGCAGGATGCCCAAGGCCACACTGGAATGGACGGTACCGCGCACGAAGGTTCCGGCTTCGGTCACCCCCAGATGCAGAGGACAGTCCGTGCGGGCGGCCAGCAACCGATAGGCGGCCAACGTACGGGCCACATCGCTCGCCTTCACGGAAATGGCGATGTCGTGGAAGCCCTCATCCTCCAGCAGCTTCACATGCCGTAGCGCAGAATCCACCAGCGCCTCTGCCGTGGCCGAACCATACTTCGCCAGAATGTCCCGCTCCAGCGATCCGCCATTGACGCCAACACGAATGGGGACGCGCTTTTCCTTCGCCGCCCGCGCCACCGCGCGCACATTCTCCGCGCCTCCGACATTGCCGGGATTGAGCCGAAGCGCATCACAGCCGGCCGCCAAAGCCGCCAAAGCCAGACGATGGTCAAAGTGAATGTCGGCGACCAAAGGTACGGGGGAAGTGGTCCGCACCAGTCCAAAAACCTCGGCGGCCCGCTGATCCGGCACCGTCAACCGCACCAGATCAGCCCCTGCCGCGGCACACCGTGCAATTTCTTCCGTCAGGGCCGCCGCGTCATGCGGGTCGGCCGTGGCCATTGTCTGCACTGAAACGGGCGCACCACCGCCCAACGGCAGGGAGCCTATCTTCAGCGCGCGCGTCTCAGCGCGCCTTGTCATCGGCGCCTTCCAGATTGAAGGCCGGCTTGAAGCTCTCGACCCAGGCACGATGTGCCGCCTCTTCCCGGCTGCGGACCTCAAATTCATTCGCCGCCTTATGCATCCGGCGGCTGCGCGACACATCGCGGCAGACCAGAACGATCATCAGGCCAAGGAACAGCCACATGAAGATCTGCGAAAGTCCATCCACCAGCTTCCGCGGCACTTTCCGACGCGTCAACAGCTCGTAGAGCGCAAAGAGGATGAGTCCGCCGTCCAACACCGGGATCGGCAGCAGATTGAGGATGGCCAGGTTCACGCAGAGGAAGCGGAGGAAGCCAAGCGCATCCCACACGTTGCGGCGCACCTGGTTGTAGAGCCCTTCCGCGATCATCACCGGCCCCCCGAGGGCCTTGGCCGCGGCGCCGGCCTCCTTCGGCGTTGCGAGCGCCTGCAGCACGCGCACAATCGACATCGTGTCCCACTGGAGCTGCTTGAGGGGATTGCGGCTGGGCATCCAGGCGGCAGTGCGCCCCAGGGCATTCGTGGTGGAGAAGGCCATGATGAACCAGGCGCCGCTGGCAGGCTCCTGCTTCGCCGAAATCGAGAGGGTCACATTCGTGCCGCCACGGTCCACCACAAAGGCCGCAGGCTTTCCGCCCGCCAGCTGCACCTCGGTCTGCATCTCCGTCCAGGTGCGCACGGCATGGCCATTGACCTCCACAACCTTGTCGCCAGCCTTCAGCCCGCCCTCGTGCGCAGGCCCCTCTTCGGGAACCGAACCGATCTCGGCCATCAGCTCGCCAAAACGCGCACCCGGGATCAGCGCCAGCGCGAAAGCCAGGACAACGGCCAAGACAATATTGCCGAACGGTCCCATGAACGCCACGATGACCTTCTTCCAGGGCTCAATGGGCTTGGCGGGTTCCGCCTCGTCTTTCTTGCCGCTCTGCCCTTCCAGCCCCTTGGTGCCCTCCGGATCAAGCTCCGGCAAAGCCACATACCCCCCGAAAGGAATCGCCGAGATGCGGTATTCCACACCGTCGACCGTCTTCTTCCATAGCGCAGGGCCAAATCCGATGGAGAACGCATCCACCTTCATCCCCAGCTTGCGCGCCGCCAGGAAGTGACCAAATTCATGAATGAAAATGGCGAAGGAGAAGAGCAGTACACAGGCGACGATCGCCCCGATTGTGAGCAGAATTTCCATAAGCGCGTATTATACCATAAACTACAGGATGGTTCAAACCTCGGCGGCAGACGTTCGGACGAAAAGACCCGTGCGCCATTCGCCGATGAGCTTGGAATCCTTTTCCGAAAAGCCCAGAGCCTCGTAGGCGGCCTTGACCTCAGGGTAGACCTCCTCCGCGAGGATGCCCGAGAGAAGCAGTGTACCGCCCGGCACCACCAATGCCGCAATCTCCTTGGCGAAACGCGTCAGGATGGGCCCCAGCACATTGGCCGCCACCACGTCGAACTGACGATCGCCCGTCTTGGCGACGCCCGGCAATGTGGACACATTGCAGAGATCGCCACGAATGAAGTTGATGGCGACACCGTTCTTCTCGGCATTCTCGTTGGCGGCAGCCACCGCATCGGGGTCGATGTCGAAGCCGGCAACCTCTCGGAATCCGCGCAGTTTGGCGGCAATCGCCAGAATGCCCGACCCGCACCCCACGTCAAGATAGGCGCGGTCCGCATTCTCCTCGGCCAACTGATCCGTGTATTCCAGACACGCCCGCGTTGTGGCGTGCTGCCCGGTTCCGAAAGCCATGCCCGGATCCAGGAATACGGCCTTGGGGGACCCGTCGGGGTGTGCCGCACACCAGATCGCGCGTTCCCATTCCGGCACCACCGCGAGACGCGGCGAGACCACTTCCGTCTTGAAGTGCTTGCGGTACGAGAGCTTCCAGTCCTCATCCGGGAATGTGCGCGTGTCGCACACGACCTGCGCCCCCACAAGTTCCGCCGCACCCGTCAATGCCGCCACGGCGGCCGGCGCATCGGCGGGGTCGGGGAAATATATCCGCATTTCGGTTTCGTCGTCTTCGACGTCGCGGTAGGACGTCAAAACAAAATCCCCTCCATCGAAGACCTCGAAGAGGGGATTGACGAACCGTTCGGCAACCGAACAGCTGACTACTGTCATGATGACGAGCTTACTTGGCTTCCGCCTTCTTGGCGATCATCTTCTTCACGACCGCAGGACGCTGCACGAGGACGCGCACGTTTTCCGCGCTCATGAGCTTCACTTCCTCCTCGCCGAGACCGAACTTGACGAGACGGCGGCGCTGCGCCGCGGTGCGGCGATGCTTGCCCGCTTCCGTCTTGCACGGACGGACATGCGATTCCTTGCGTAACGTACGACCTGTACCCATTTTGATTCCTGACCTTTCTTGTGCTAAAAATTGTCCGTATATTATGCCCTATTTTAGGCAAAAAAGCAATAGGGAAAAGGAAGGTTTTTAATCATCCTGCTCTGCGGCGTCATTTCGCGGCGTTCTTCGTTTTTCGGACTACGGCGATCTGGTCACAGAAATACAACGTCTCCACACTTGGCTTGCCTGAAGCGTATACGTCCGCCCCCTGGATTTTCAGGGACGCCCAGATGTCATATTCCTGACCCAGCTCCGAGTTGTCGCTGATCGCCCCATCCAGGGGCACATAGCAGCCACGCAGGACCGACAGCACGGACTCCGCTTTGAGCTTGACGTTCCGCCCCACGCAGTACCAATGATAGCCGCGAGGCTGAGCGGCCGGACATTCCGTCAATGTGAAACTTTGCGAACCACGGTCAAACAGCGGCCATATGGTGCATTTCAGCGGCCAGTTATAGGCTTCCCAGGGATAGCTCTTGTGTGGATTCTTCTCGACCAGGCTCATGTCCAGCACCAAGGCGCGCCCAACCGGGGACTCCGGATCGTCACTGAAACGCACACCACGGTAGTAAGTGGAGGCGAATGTGGTAGGATAGAGGAAAAGCGCATCTTGGGGAACTTCCGCAAATGCCGCCGGCACCGGCAGGTCGCGCGCCTTCTCCACGAAGTCGAAGAGCTCCTTGACGCCCTTCTTGTGTCCCGCCTGTTCGGCACTGTAGCCACGTACCTTCACCTCACGGTCAAACACGCGGCGGTAACGTGCCGCCACCAGGGCTGCGTCAGGCAAGGCCGCCGAGCCGCCCAACTGACGCGCATAGGTCTTCGCCCGGATAAGGTACAGACGGTCCAGCGACATGAAGGCGTGTTCCACGCGCGCCATAAGCTCGTCATCCCCGCGAACCGCCGCCAAGGCCGCGTCATAGCAGCGATAGCATTCCTGAACAACAGCCGCCGTGATGAACGCGTAGGCCGACAACGACGGGAACCACCCCACGCGCGCCTTCGCCTGGTCGGACGCCCGCTCCAATACGGAACGATAGGCACGCACCGCAGGTGCCGCCTTCCCGTAATACAGTTCCATGAACTCCCGGATAAGCCGCTCGCCGTCAAGATCGGGGTTCTCCACCAGCTTGAACTCCAGCCACACCTTCAGGTCGCGCATGTCCGCCGCGATCGGCATTTCATGCTCAAAGAAGAATCCGTCGCCCTTGTTGTCGCGCAGCATGCGGATATCGGCGGCAAACGTGCGCTCGGCCGGCGTGGGGAGTCCCACGACGGAGGCACTGCCATACGTGATCTGGTAATCCCACATGGAGACCGAATCCGCATGCGCCGTCCAGGCCTTGAGATTGTCCAGGTGCTTCGCGTTCTGGGCATCCGTCCACGGCACCAGCTCATTCGACGTGGTGTCGCACAGGCGAATGGTGACGTTCTTGCGCGCCCGCATGTACTTGGGCGGCTTTTCGGTGGAGTGCAGGGCCATCATCTGGAAACGCGCCTCTGGGGCTTCCCCTTCCAGTTTCTCGGCGACATGGTTCGCGAAATCAAGCAGGATGCCCGCATTGGACTCCTCGCGCGTGGCGATGGCGGCGCAGTTGGAGCATGTGCAGAACCCATCGTAGCAGTCGTTCTGGTCAATCGCGTAGTAAAGCGGATAGCCCGTGCCAAGTTCGTCCGCCCGCGCCCGGTCCCTGCGGATCAATTCACGCATCCGCCCTACCCAATAGTCACGCAGTTCCGGATTCGTGAAGCAGAGCTGGCTTTGCGCCGCGCTGTTGGCGCGCTCGACATGACAGAAGCGCTTGCCGCCGATCAGCGGAAACCAGTCGGGGTGCTCCTTGTACAGTCGCCGCACCTCATCCGGATTTCCCAGCGTCGTGTACACGGTATGGCAATCCAACGTGCCGCCGAAAGTGCGCCGCCTTCCGCCATACTTCACCGAATCGACGATCATGCGGTTTCTTGCCAGGAAACGCGCGCCATTCTCGCCGGGCACAAGACAGATGGCCCGATACGGCATGGCGGGCTTGCCATGCAGATCCAGAGACGCCACGGAAAGCTCGGCCCGCTGCGGCACATACTCCACAACCGGCGACAGCCAACGTACGCCCAACACATCCTCCAGAAAATGATAGGTGCCGTAGAGCAGTCCGCGCGGGCGACCACCCGAGATGACGACAGACCCATCGTCCGTCGTCTTCACCGCCCATTCCTCTTCGCCCATCGTTGCGTCGGCGACAAGACGAATGGCAGGGCCAGCCGAGGCCTCTTCCGTTGAACGGAACGCCACACCCGCCATGCGGGTAAGATACGTCAGAAGTTCCTGCTCCGCCGTCTTCTCGGCGGGAATCCGGTTCTTCTGCACCACGACCGGCAATGGTTTGCCCTGGGGCGCTAGCGGAATCTCCGCCGCACCCAGACCACAGAACGCCTGAATCAAACCAACAAGAATCGGGATATGCCTCTTCATGCGCACTCCTTATGCTAAAATCCTGCGCGACCGTGGCCGCGGGCCCGCCGAGACCGAAGTCAGTCAAACACGAATGTCTGCCCCGGCTCGGGCGCCACCGCGTTGAACACGCCGTGCTCCTTCACCAGCTCGACCATGGCAGAGACCTTCTCGGGTTCGCCATGAATCGCAAAGAACTGCTTGACGTCCATCTTGACGCCGTCGAACCAATCCATGAGGCCCTTCTTGTCGGCATGGGCCGAGAGCGCATTGATGGTCTGGACGCGGGCCTTGAGCGGTACTTCCTCGCCCAGGATCTTGATAGGGTCGTGATATTCCACAAGACGGCGCCCCAGCGTGTTCTCGGCCTGGAAGCCCACGATGAGGACGATGTTGCGCGGATCCGAGACGCACTCCTTCAGGTGATGCAGCACCCGCCCGCCTTCGCACATGCCGCTGGCGGCGATGATGATCATCGGTCCGCGCAGGTCATTGAGCGACTTCGACTGTTCGGGCGTCTCCACGAACTTGAGCCCCGGGAAGGTCAGCGGATTGATGCCCTCGGCCAACAGCTGCCGAGCCTCGTCGTTGTAGCAGCCCGTATGCTTCTCGTAGATCTTCGTGGCCTTCTGCGACAGAGGCGAATCGATGTACACGGGAATCGGATAGATGCGCTTGGCGGCCAGCAGACGGTTGAGGAAATAGAGTATCTGCTGCGTACGCCCCACCGAAAAGGCCGGAATGATCAGCTTCGACTTCTGCTGGATGATGTCGTCGATGTAGCCCTTGAGGCGCCCTTCCACATCCTCCGCCGAAGGATGGAGACGATCGGCGTAGGTGGACTCCGCCAGGACGATATCCGCACCCTGGGGATATTCGTAGTGCTTGAGGATCGGCTGATTGGGCTGCCCCAGATCTCCCGAAAAGAGAATGCGGTGCTTATGGCCAGCCCCACCGTCCACATCCAGGACCGTCTGTGCCGAGCCGAGGATATGACCCGCATTGAAGAATGTGAGCGTGATTCCCTTGCAGAGCTCGGTGGGCGTGCGCATGTGCACCGGCGTGACGAGGCTCATCAGCGCATCCACGTCCTCTTCTTCGTAGAGCGGCTCGAAGAGATGCTTCCCCTGCGCCCGGCGCTTCTTGTTGATGAACTCCAGATCGCGGTTCTGGAGGAAGCAGGAGTCGCGCAGCAGAACGTCCACAAGGTCAGCCGTGGACTGGCGCATGTACACGCGCCCATGGAAGCCATGGCGCACCAATTGCGGCAAGTTGCCGGAATGGTCCACATGCGCATGCGAAAGGATCACATAGTCGATGGTGCGTGGGTCAAACGGAAGATTGCGGTTCTTCTCGAACGCCTCCTTGCGGTGCCCCTGATAGAGGCCGCAATCCAGCAGAATCCGCTTCCCGCAGGCCTCAACGAGGTGCATCGATCCCGTGGTGGTCTGCGCCGCGCCATAGAACGTAATTTTCATGTCGGCATTATAGCATAAATCCCATGGAGGCGAAAAGGGAAAATCCGCCAACGCCACATTCCCCCTGATCCTTCAGGGGGAGGGATCTTTCGCCCCGCAGACGCAATCAGTGGAGGAAGATCTTTGTGCCCGGACCATCGCCATAGACGAAGATTTCGCCCTCGCCCGTAACGATGCCGGCCAATTCCGGCGAATTCTTCGTGTAGGTACGACGCGGATGCAGTTTGACGCCATCCACGTAGAGTTCATGCACCTGCTGCACGGTACCGGCGGCAAGCGCGAGCGTCGCACCCGTCGCCAGCTTGAGATCCGTCACCCGCTTGCCGAAGAGCTCATCCGCATTGAGCGCAAGCGAACCGGCGGACAACACCACTTCGGCAGCATTCGGCCACGCCGCACCCGCACCCAACACCAGATGGCCGCCGGCCACCTCGAGCCGGCCCGTCGTGGAGCTGAGCGTGTGCAGGAACGTGAGCGTGCCGGTACCGCCCAGCGTAAGGCCCGCCTGACCTTCAAAGGCCAGCATCTTGAGCTCGGAATCGACATTCTGCGTCACCTCCAGCTGCGCAGGCGCGTCACTCGTGATCTTACAGGGCGTGCCCTGCGTGGACTCCTGGCTGTCCGGGGTCGGCTTCTTGAGGCCAAGGTACGCAATCGACTGGTTGAAGCCATTGAGCCGCATTTCCGGACGAAGGATCTGGCTCGACCCATGCCAATAGCGGAAGCTGGGCACCACCGTCGAGCCCATCATGTTCGTGCACACCGCATAGGGCGCATGCAGATCCAGGATGAATGCGCTCTCAAGGCCAATTCCGTAGGCACTGTCCTTCCAGGAGTTGCCGGACGTCCAGATCTCCATTGTGGAGTTGTAGCCGCTGGTCCAGAGGTGGGTGAGTTTGGACGGCACATTCGTGATCACGATCGTCGCGTCATCACTGATGCCGCTGCGCGTACCGTCCGAATCCAAGCCTCCTGCGTAGACCACACGGGAACGTCTCCCGTAGACGGATCGATTATAGGTCGTGATCGACACCTTGCCCTCGAAAGTCACATCGGCGTCATCGGCGAAGGTCATCTCGCCCAGGCCGCCGCGATCAGTGGTGATGATGTCGAAATCATTCAGATACACTTGCTTTCCGGTGGGGAAGCGGAACATGGCCCGTGCGTCCTTGTGCGTGTTCATCTCCACCTTGCCGGTGCCAAAGGCGGCGTTGGAACCGGGATAGATGTCCAGGCCGCGCGTACCGGTGTAGCCACCCGCGAAGGTCATCTTGCCATGATAGCCCGAATTGTCGCCATCCAGATGAAGCGCGCCGTCGCCATCAAAAGTGACAGGCGCATACGTCTCGCCCAACAAAGCCCCCTGCTGCCGCCAGACGGTGTTGGTGCCGCTGAGCAGCCATGTCTGTGCGCCCGCCAATTGAATCGGCGCGGTATTGGCGAGCGTGCGTGCCGCATCCCCCTCGGTCACTACCGTAACGCCGCCCATGCCGAGCGAAAAGATGCCACCACCCGCCGCCAACGTAAAGGAACGATTGAATTCGATTCCCGCGAGCTTCGCATTGGCTGTCACCGTTGCCTGCTCACCGGCCGTGCCGAAGCTCGCGACGTCAAGCCCATCCACGAAATTCGGCGCCTTGCCCCCTTCCCAGTTCGCAGCCGTGGCAAGCGCGTCATCCGCACCTTGTGCATTCCAGGTGAACGTGCCGGCGGGTGCGGCGGCAATCGTAAAGGAGCCAGATCCCGTAAGTGCCTCAAGTTCATGCGTGGCGCCACTGCCCACGGGACCATATCTTCCGGGCTGATCGTACAGCACGCCATCCACCGTGAACCTACCGACGACTACCGTATCCCCCAACAGATCCAAGGCAATCTTTCCGCCATCCATCACCGTGATTTCCGTATTCTCGTCGAACGCCATCGTATTGACCACTGTGAGCGTGGAGCCGCTGCCCGAAACCGAAATGGGGCCGGCCCAGGCGCCAGAAGCGCCAAGCGTCACCTGCGCCCCATTGCGGAGGGCAAGCGCACCTTCACTGACGTTCTTGCCGTTGAGATGCAGCGGACGCGGCCCCTCCACCGAAAGGCCCGCCTTACCAGTGAAGACAGTCGTGAAGACATCAGGATCGGCCGCAGCCTTTGTGTTGTCGAGGTGCAGCACGGCGGGCGACTCCGAAGTGATCACACCCGCCCCCATGGCAGTCTTGTTGAAGTCGTTGAGATGCGAAAAGCGCTGGTCAAAGCCGTTCAGATCCAGCGTGCCGCCATTCATGAACCACAGAGTAGCGCCCGACAGGGCGGCGGTGGCCTCATCGCTTGTGCAGAACACATTGGTCTGGCACATGATGTACGTGTCGGCCCCCGAGACCTTCATGCCGTAGTTCTCGGACAGGCCGTCCATCCGGCCATGGAAATAGTAATGTCCGCCACCGAAATACACACGCGACAGGGACATCTTGCCCCAGATGTAGATCTGGGCAGTGGGATCATTCCCGGATGAGTCAATCGGGCCTATGCCCGCCCAGTCATTGGAGAACACGCTCACCGAACCGGGCTGGAAACGGAAATTCGTGCGCCCATCCCCCTTCACATTGCCGTAAAGGACATTGGTGGTGTTGGCGGCGAAAAAGTAGCGCGGCTTGGCCTTTAAACCGTCAAAGGCGGCGTCAAACGGCTCATGCACCGTGACACCGTCAAACCAGAGCTGGGAATCGCCATAGACATCCGAAGACTGTATGATCGTCTTTCCCGCCACATCGCCGAAGGCACCGTCGTTTGCGGCATGGAACTCCACCCCGCCGGTGATCGTCATCTCGCCAGTGAAGGTGTTGGCGGCATTGAAATAGGCCTTGCCCGTGCCGGTGACCGAGAAATTCGCGCGGCCTGACACCGCGGCATCCATCTGCAGCGTGCGGTTGGCCGCCACAGAGAACTTGCCGCCATTGTTCACCATCTCAAGGCCGGCATTCGCAAACGTGGCATCGGCATTGATGTTGACATCGCCCTCCACATGGAGCATGCCGCCGGTGATCCGCGCCGTGCCGTCAATAACGAGGTTTTGGCAGCTCTGCCCTTCCGCCGGCACCACATAGTCCTCGGTGATCGTAAGATTGCCGATGCGGGGCCGCTCGGCGGCATAGAGCATCTCCGCAGGGGTGAGCACGCGCTTCGTGATCCTCAGCGCCGCCACTTTGCCATAGAACGGCCGGCCGGGGAAGTGATTGCGGTAGTCGCCGATGCGCAGCACGTGCACGTCATCCGTGGGTACGTCGCGCGCAACGCTGCGCGACACCACAAGCGTATGGTCGATATAGAGCGTGGCCGTCCCGTTAGCATAGGTGATCGCCATGTGGTACCAGCCTCGATCGGCGATATTCTGGGTGGTGGGCAGATCATAGGAGGTGCCGGAATTGACGAACCGATTCCAATTGCCATAGGCGGACAAGAAGTACACCTTGGAGAAACTGGCGCCGTTGTTGTCGCCAAAGCCGAACACCTGTCCCCCTTCTGTGAACACCTGCCCCTGCTTCACAAAGCATTCCAGCGTCCAGCCCGCCTCCCGAGCAAGCGCAGAGTCCACCCCGGCGAAATCAACGCCCGTGGCGCCCCAGGGACGAAACGAATCCCCCTTGTAGGACGCAGTCACCTGACGAGCGGAACTGTTGGTGATCGGCGGACAGTATATCACGGAAGCGAGGTCGGTGGCGTTGGTGTAGCCCGCGAGCGCATCCGGCAGGTTCAACGACTGATACTCCCCCGCCCGCAGGAAGACATCTGTTCCCGAAAACCCGTCGTAGATGTAATTGCCCGGCACATCGTCGGAATATGTGGCCTGAGGCTTGCCGGGGTACACCGCACCGCCATAGTTACCCCAAGTGTAGGCGACCGTGGAGAACGACTTGCCGCTGTAGGTCGCCTCATCCACGGCATTAGTCACGGAGCCGGCGGCAGTCCCCACAACACTGCCCACAGCACCATCCATGAACGGATAGAACGCCATCGTGTCGGCATCATAGCCAAACACGGCAGATGTCAGTGCCACGACCGCAAAACCAACCTTAATCGACCGAAACATAGCCTTCTCCTTCGCAAAAACGTTCTTCAAGTTTAGCAGATTTCCTCAACCACGTCCCTCCCG
>JAKSOW010000071.1 GCA_024405395.1 Kiritimatiellia bacterium
ATTTATCTATATATACGTCAAAAAACTCTCTCTCTTATGTATATATAGGAAAAGCGCGTTCAGCCACCTTGATCACCCGGTTTTGATGACGTTCATCCCAACGCGGCGGCAGATCAAGATTTTCCTCTTTTCCACTTTATTTCAGTCCGCCTCGCGGAACTAACACAGGTGGAGACGCGGTGAGAACATCGACCGTTAGGACTGAAGGATTTGACTGTACCGACGATGCGATTTGACTGTACCGACGACGCGAATCGACTGTACCGAAAAGCCGATTCGACTGTACCGAGAGGCGGTACAGTCCGTAGGCGTTCGCGGAAAAGTCCAGTAGGCTTAATGCCCCCGATTAGGCCTCAATCTTCCAGCCATGGCGGAAATACTGGCGCCCCAACCAATGCGCATCGCCCGTGCCATTGGCGAAGGTATTGGTGGCCGGATCCCAGTCAAAGCCACTGTCGTACATGTAGCTCGTGTTGCACATCTGGCAGAGAATCGCCGAATGGCATCCGACGCCAGCCCGCGAGCATGGCTGCTGACGCGAATGGAAACACTTCACGAAGTCATCCACATGGCCGTTTGCGGTCTTGTAGAGCTTGACCTTCGCGTTCTTGAGGTCCACTTCCTTGATGCCCTTGTTCAGCGCCTCGAGCATCGACCGGTCGCAGGCCGGCGAGAGCTTGTAGTTCTTGTCGTTCTTGAGCGCCCAGGGATTGACGTTCCAGAAGCCGATCTTGCGCATGCCGTCGAAAGTGCCTTCGCTCAAGGCCGCACGCAGCTTGTTGTCAGGCGCCACGCCCTTGCCGAGCCACAACGCGAAACGGTTGCGTGCGCAGGCCACAATGCCCTCCGTGCCGTAGAAGATCGTCGAGAACCAGCCGCCGGCGATGTGGTTGATGCGCTTGCCGTCAGCATAGACGATGGACAGTCCCGACTGACGACGACCGCCGTGCTTGGCGATTGCGGAGTGGGGCGCCGTGGAGGCGATCACCTTCACCGGACTCTCATCGTCCTTGCCGAATCCCCACTGCGCGATGTCGAGGTGGTGTGCGCCCCAGTCGCCGCAGGCACCCGAGCCGAAGTAGTCGTCATAGCGCCAGAACATGGGATAGGTCTTGCAGGGGCCACGCGGCGAAAGCTGGTCCGAATAGGGCGTATACGCGGAAGGCCCCAGCCACATGTCCCAGTCCACATCAGGGTTGGGGGCGCCTTCCTTTTCGGCATTCTCGGGATTGTCGAAGAAACGGTGCGGGCACGACGGACCGCCAAACGAGCAGTCGCACTCCTTCACTTCGCCGATGAGGCCGTTGGCGACGATTTCGCAGGCACTGCGGAATTCCGGCGAACTGCGCTGCATGGCGCCGCACTGCACCAGACGGCCATATTTCGCCGAGGCCGCCAGCACCATCTTGGCCTCCTCGATGTTGTAGGTGAGGGGTTTCTCGCAGTAGACGTCCTTGCCGGCCTTGAGCGCCGCGCAGGTGATGGTGGCATGCCAATGGTCCGGCGTAGCCACACACACCATGTCGATGCCGGGATCGGCCACAACCTTTCGCCAGTCCGCCTCGGCGGTGCACACAGACGGGATCTTGCGTCCGGCATAGACCGTATTGACGCGTTTGGCGGCAGCTTCACGACGCGCCTTGTCGCAGTCGCAGACCACTTTGATGATGACATCCTGGCCCATGAACTGGCTCATGAGCACGCCCATCATCTGCTGGCCCATGCCAATCATGCCCACGGTGGGCTTTTCGCCCACAGCACGCGTGCGCAGGGGCCTGATGCAATCCCCATGCGAAGCCGAAGCCGCCAGCGCACCTGCGGCCAAAGAAGATCCTACGAGGAAATCACGACGATTGAGCGTCATCTTACGCTTACCTCAAAGTTGTAACTGCGGCTCCCGCCAACAGTCGGGGTACAAAGATCCGTTCGCTGACCACACACCCATGCCATGTGTCATGCGTACGCACGACCAGCTGACCATTCTCGACGGCACCCTCGATGAGCGTGGGGAAATAACGATTCCCCTTCTCACCCCACTGCGGGATGCCCAGCTCGGGGCCGCCGCCCACGACCTGCTTCCAGCGGAAACGCGGAATGGCGTCATCCCAGCGATGATAATGTTCGTGTCCGCAGACGACGAGCTGGACGCCATACCGATCCAGGACCGGTCCCCAGGCCTCATAGCACTCCTTGATCCAGCTGGCGCAGCCACGCGTCCGCGGCTCCGTGCAGCCAAAGGGATTCTCCCCCGTGTTCCAGAGCGGAATGTGGCAGAACGCCACCACAAAAGGAGCCGAGGCGATCTCAGGGCGCATGAGCGCCTCCTCCAGCCAGGCCGTCTGCAGCGCGCGATAGGCCGAAAAGGAACCAAGCCCGCAGAGCCGGTCATCGTCGTCATGGATGCCTTCCCCGGTATCAAGGCCGATAAGCGCAATCTTCCCCTGGCGCACCGCAAAATTGCGCGAAAGCTCGGCAAAGCGCGCCGACCTTTCGGACGCCGGACGTACCGACATCACCTCATGCAGATGCGCCGCGTACTGGCCCTCGTAGTCGTGATTGCCGTTCAGGAAAAGGATCGGCGTTTCCGCGGCGTAGTCCGCATCCGGTATCTGCGGCGAAAGGAACGCCTTCACGGCCGTGGCCTTGGTCTCCGTGCAGTTGAGCGCATCGCCATTCCAAATCACCACGGGGGCCTTAAGGGCCTTCAGCCTAGCCGCCGTAAGGGCAAAGCTCCTCCAGGCCGCATGCGTGTCGTTCATCACGCAGAAACGCGACTCCGCTCCGGCTCCCGCCGTGACAAAAGAATGCACCGCCCCCTCAAGGCGTGCGCCACGTGAAATCTTCGCATAGCCGGGGTTGTGGGCCGAAACGACCTCCTGCGTCACCGTGCGATACCAGTAGCGTGTCGCGGGCGTCAGGCCCGTCACCCGCGCCAGCAGCGACTGATCGTCCAACCCGGCCAACGGCAGGCCGCCGGTCTTGACGAAGCGCGCATTCGCCATCTGCGGATTGTCGGCGATCTCCACGCCGCCTGTCGCCAGACGATTCACCGCCCATGCCACGGCAACCGAGGTTTCGGCCAACGCCTCCAGCACAGGTGCGCCAGCGGCAAACGGCATCGGCACGGCAGACGGCGCCTCGCCCTTTCCGACGTTGCCGCCCGCCAGCGCCATCATCGGCGTCGCCGCCGCCAATCTCATGAAATCGCGTCTCTGCATTTTCCGTCCAGCTCCCCCATTCCCCGATGTCGCCAGGGCGCCTCACGCAACATGCACAGGCGAGGATTCGCGTCCGTGCACCTGGCTGCGGTAGAGCGACCAGCCATTGTTGAGGGCAAACGCCAGCCCGCACACCCACATGGTGGGCAGCAACAGGGCATGATTGCCCGAAAGCTCGGCCACCATGATCACTGCCGTAATCGGCGTGCGGATAGTGGCGGCCAGGAACCCGGCCATGCCCACCAGGGCGAAAGATGCGGGGTGCAGTCCCATCGACGAGGGGAAGATGGCCGTGAACAGCGAGCCGCACCCTGCGCTCAGCGTGGCGCCACAGACAAGCGCCGGACCAAACACGCCGCCCGAGCCGCCCGAGCCCACCGTGAAGCTCGTGGCGATGGCCTTGAGCACAAACGCAAGGAAGAAGATGCCAGCCGCGGCCCAGGCACCATTCGAGGTGACAAGCGCCGCCGCATCTGCACGGAAAGCCACGCGGATGAGGTCATAACTTGTGCCCAGCACATCCGGGAACATAAAGCCCAGCACACCCGTCAAGAGGCCGCCGAGCGCCACCTTTGCCCAGGACGGTCCCTTGACACGACGAAACGATCCCGCCACACGACGGAACGTCTCGATGTAGAACTTGGCGCCAATCGACACAATCAGCGCCAAAAGCAGGTACGGCAGCAGGCGCAACCCGTGGTCATACGTGTAGGACGGCATCGCGAAAAGCGGTTCCCAGCCCCAGAAAAGCGCATACACCGTGTAGGACATCGCCGACGCGATGAAGGCCGGCAGCAGACCCTCGTACTCCATGTCCAGTCCGGAATAGAGAATCTCCGCGGCAAACAGCGCCCCCGCCAGCGGCGCGCGGAAAAGAGCCCCAATGCCGGCCGCCAGACCCGCCACCATCAGACGGCGACGCGTGACCCCATCCCAATGGAAGATGCGGGCAAGGGTCGTGCCGCAGGCCGCGCCGATGAGCGTCATCGGGCCCTCGTAACCTGCGCTGCCGCCCGAGCTGATCACCAGCGCGGAGGCCACGGCCTTTACGGGGATGATGCGCCAGGACATGCGGCACTTGAGGCGATGGTAGACGTAAATGGCGGAATCGGTGCCACGCGCATGCGTACCCGGAGAGACCCACTTGATGAGAAGCGCCGCCAGCGCCGCGCCCACAGCCGGCAGCACGAACAGAAGCCAACGGCGTCCATCACACCAGGCCTCCGCCGTGCTCAGGTCGCGGAACAGCGCGCCTTGCGTCAGCAAAAGCGACTTGTGCGCCCCCAAGCCATCAAGGAACCAGGCATGGAAATGCACGATGATCCAGTGAAAGGCCGCCGTAACCAGGCCCACAGCCAATCCCACCAAAGCCGATTGGGCGAAAAGCCGCCCATTGCCGGCGCTCAATCCACCGCCGGCCAAGAAGAAGCGAAAGGCAGATATGGCAAGCTTACGTGGCACCGCTGTTCTTTTTGAGCCGCCCGATCTCCATTCCGAGCTGGGCACCGTCCTTGCGGCTGCGCGCCTTGAGGAAGAGCCGCACCGGCGCGCCCTCAAGCCCGAAGCGCGCACGCAGCGCCTTCTCGAGATAGCTCTTGTACGCGTCGGTCATCAGCTTGGGATCATTGACGAAAAGACGGATGGTGAGCGGATCCGTGCCCACCTGAAGGCCGTAGTAGACTTTGAGGCGCTTGCCGCCGCGCATCGGCGCCGACGTCTTCTTGGTGGCCGTCTCGATGGTGCGGTTCAGGACGCCCGTGGGCAGCTTCGCCTGCACGCTTGAGGCCACGGCGTCAATGGCATCCACCGTACGCCGTACGTTGTAGCCCGTCTTCGCGCTCAGATACACCACCGGCGCATAGGAGAGGAACGGCATCATCTGCCGGATCACCTTGGTGGCCTCATCCTGGGAAATGCCCTTCGCCTCGGCCAGATCCCACTTGTTCATCAGAATCACGCAGGCCCGGTGCGCATCGATGATCTTGCCGGCGATGCGCATGTCCTGCTTCGTGGGCCCCAGCTCGGACTCCAGCGTCAGCAGCACGACATCCGCCTCCTCGATGGCCCGTTCGCCGCGGAAGAGCGAGAAGTTGTCCACCGATGTCTTGGACATCTGCGTGTGCTTCTTCATGCCGGCCGTGTCCACAAGCGTATAGCGGCGCGCCGTGGGACCGGAACCGATCGTGAACGGCACATCCACCGAATCGCGCGTCGTGCCCGGGATGTCCGAGACGATCACGCGCTCGGCGTTGAGCAGACGGTTGATGTAGCTCGACTTGCCGGCGTTCGGCCGCCCCACCACCGCCACGCGCAGCGGACGGATGTTCTCGGCGGCCTCGGCCGGCGGCAATTTCGCCACCGCGAACTGCGTGAGTGCCGCAACGCCCCGACCATGCTCGGCCGAAACCGGGAACACCGGCAGTCCAAAGCGCGCGAAATCATCGGCCTTGGAGTCGTCTTCGGCGCGGTCGCACTTGTTGGCGGCCAACGCACACGGCACGCCCGACGCGCGCACGCGGCGAATGACCTCCTCGTCAAGCGGCGTCACGCCCGCCCGCACGTCCACGACCACGATGCAGGCATCCGAGTCGGAAACAGCCACCGCCGCCTGCGCACAGGTTTCCGCAGCCAGCGGATCCTCCGAGCCCGGCGTGCGGTCAAAAGCCAAACCGCCCGTATCCACCAGCAGGAAACGGCGCCCCTCGGCCTCAACCTCGCGCGCCACACGGTCGCGCGTGACGCCCGGCTGATCGAAGACAATGGCGATGCGCGCGCGGGCAATGCGATTGAACAACGCGCTTTTGCCGACATTCGGCCGGCCGACGATGGAAATGACGCCCATAATAAGGTACTGAAGGTTAGGGGTTAGAACAGACGCTTTTTGTAGAGATAGTAGAACAATCCGCCGAGAACACCCGAAATCCCCACCGAAATAGCCACCAGCAGCCAGAACACCCAGGGGTTGCCCGCATCATCCACAAACGGCAAGTTGATGTTCATGCCGAAGGCGGACGTGATCAAGGTCGGCACCGCCAGGAAGATGGTCGCCACCGTCAGGTACTTCATCACGTTGTTCAGATTGTTGTTGATCAGCGAGGCGAAAGTATCCATCGCACCATTGAGGATGTTGGCGTGAATGGACGCCGTCTCAAGCGCCTGCTGATATTCGACCGCCGCATCATCCAACACGTCATGGTCGTCTTCCGTGAGGTTGAGCTGGCGCGCGTGGTCAATGCGCGACATGAGGATGTTGTCGGCCTTCAAAGACGTCGTGAAGTACACGAGCGACTTCTGGTAGGTGAGCAACTTCAACAACACCTCGTTCGAGATGGACTCATGCAGCGAATCTTCGAGATTCTCCGTCTTGGCGTGCAGATCGCGCAGATAGCGCAGATAAAGCACGGCGCCATGCCACAGGAGGCGGGCCGTGAAGCGATTCTGTTCGCCAGGCGGACACACACGGCGGATCTGATCCAAGAAGGCGCTCACCACCGGCGTGGCGATTGAGCAGATGGTGATGACGCTCTTGCCGAAGAGCACGATGCCCATAGGAATCGTCTCGTAGGGCAGGACGCTCTCGTCGTCCTCCTCGCCACGAACCGGATAGGGCACATGCACAATGATGAGCGAAACCCCGTCCTCGTTCTCGAAACGCGGACGTTCCTCGCGGTCAAGCGGGTCCGTCAAGAAGTCACGCGGCACCTGCGAAAAGGAAAGCACCTTCTCCAGCTCGGCGGTCGTGGGGTCTGCCAGATTGATCCAACATGACGAAGAAAGCTCCAAAGTCTCCTTCAGGCCGCCATTTTCCCAATTATAGACCGACAGCATCCACTTCCTCCTTTCCGCGTCGTCACGAAGATATAGTTTCGCACTTTTCGGGCCGTTTTTCAACCCTAAAATGAGTAAAAATGCGGCAATGTGGCGATGTCTGCTATGGGGCTGAACACGGGCGGCTTCGCGGTTCGGCCTTATCTGATGCCGATGATAAGACCATGCCGAAACACACGAACGCCACTTTCAGAGACAAACGCAAAATAGCTCGGTCGGGAGACGCCGTCAATCATCACCTTCCACTTCGAACCGTTCAGGCCCGTGCAGTTGGGCAGCGAAATCGGCAGTGCCGTCCCCACCAGCCTTTCGTCAAAACCGGTCAACCGCACCGTGGAATCCGCGGCAAACGCAATGCCCGACAGCACCCCGCCTTCGCCCGCGGCACAGTCCAAGGAAAGGCCGTTTGCCGTGACAACCCGGCCGCCCAACACCTCCACCTTGGCGCCGGCCGCAGCCGCCACAGAGGCCACCTGCAGGGGCGTTTCGCCCGCCGCCTCTGCCGCCATCGGACCATACCCCATTCCGGGCGTACTTGAGTTGTTGCTGTACCAATGCCCAGTGGCGCCCGTGGGAATGTTGGCGTAGGTGTTGTCGTTCGTCGTGATCGTCGACAGCATATCCCAGGTCATGCCATCGCAGCTGCCCTCAAGCGTCCAGGCCCGCGGCATGCGCACCGTTGAGCTATCCGCGTACGGCCAATAGCCACTGCAGCGGATATCATAGTGTGTCACCGCCTTCGCCGCCTGCGGCAAGCGCACCACAACGCTCATCATCCGATTAGATTCGGTATTGAATCCCCGGTAAGTGATGTTGGACGTATTATCCAAATTACGCCGAACCATGCCCGTACTTGTTCCCGCCGTTGTAAACATATTGGAAAGCGCCCACGTAACCTCACGTCCACGGTCATCCGTTCCCAATATGCGGTAATTCGTGCACCCAATCGCCGCCTCGCCGGGCTTGAGCAACCACGGACTGCCGTCGGCGGATTTATTGTGCGGCAAGTTGAGGATCTGATTCTCCCCCTGGTCATCCAACAGCGCGAACTGACGTATAACCAGTGATCCGCCACCCGTATTCAGCACCTCTCCAGCGGCATTGGTCGCATTCTGCCAGGTTTCGGTGATGGTCAGGCGATACCAACCATACTGCCCGCCCGTGATGCGAAGCGTGCCGCCCTTCACAGCCAAATCCCCAGAGAATGCGCTTCCACGGCCCAGATAGCCCAGTCCGCCGCCTTCCTTCACCACACTCATGGTACCGGGGCCATTCGTCACGACCGCCATCAGCGGATAATCCGCATTCGCCAACACCAACGTCTGATTTCCGGCCTCAGCCGCCGTCACGCCGTCCCAGACCAGAGCGGCCGACGTGGTTTTCAGGCGACCCGTCCCCTTCACGGCAATCACACGCGTATGCACTTCGGCATCCGTCGTACCGGTGTAGTCAAGCGTGGCGAGATGCGGATCGGTAGTGGCATCCACGCCATTTCCCAGCAGGAAGGCATAGGGCACGGCCTTTGAATCGTCAATGGCACGCGTTTCAGGTTTGGTTGCGTTGTAATTGCCATAGTATTTGCTATGCGTCAGATTGGCAGGACCCACCGCACAATCCGTTCCACGTTCGGCAATGGAATCAAACTTCAGCGTGCCCTTCTTCACCTCCAGTGTTCCGATCATCGTGCGCACTTTTCCTGCCGTGAAGCGCCAGCTGCCATCGCCATCCTTGGTTACGTAATGGGACACATTGCGTCCAGCGGGATTGGTCACCGTGGCATAGGCCATGTTGAACACGTTTTCCCCATTTCCGGTGAGTGTGAATGCATTCATGTGGTTGCATTCAGTGGCATGCGTCGACAATCTACCGTTCAACTGCAGCCCACCCTGTTCGCCCGCATCCAGGACGGCGTCGCGTCCGCCCGTGCCGAAATGGATCTCACGTGTGGACACCTCCCCGGAACCGAGATACAGCAGGCGCGGACGCAACCCGCGGTAAGCGAGCATCTGATTGACGGCTCCCACCGACGTCAAGTTGCCTTCAGCGCTGTTGCCGAATCTGACGAGGCCCACCGTACCGTCATCGCAATAGTGAAGGAACCCCTTGGCATTGTCGCTTTGGGCACCGATGTAGTGCTGAACTTTGTTGTTCGGGTCGCTGAAGTTGTAGCTACAGGGATAGGCCTGACTCGTAAAGCGCCCCGCGAACACCGCCGGGTTGGCGGCCGAGCCGCCGCCAATGTAAAGCGGCTTGCTGACGTCGTTGGAGATCGTGCCGGTTCCCCACACGCCGCCCAAAACACGCGTGTAGGATGTGCCGGTGTGCACAAACACACCTGGCGACATCACCGTGAGCTTCGTGAGCCACAGATCTTTCGCCGGCGAACGCGGCAACACCAGCGTACCGTCCAGCACCTCAAGACCACCCGACATCCAGTAGCCCGTCTTCTCCGCCGATTCCGCATAGGTCATCTTCGTGACGCCATCGCCAGTTTTGATGAGCACGCCGTCGCCCGAGACCTTCTTGCCGAACTCAAAGACACCATCCGCAGCCGCGTTGGAGATGATTAGTCCCGAGGCATTCCCCGTCAACGTCACCTCCGCAACCTTCGCTAACGTCGCCGCATCCGCGCTCGTCACCAGGCCCGTGCAGGCATTGAAGACAACGACATCCCCCGCGCCTGGCGCCTGATTCTCGATCCATCGGCCGGCATCGGCCCAACCACCATTTCCCGCCGGATTCCAGGTGCAGGTTCCGCCCAACAGCACACCCGCACACGCGCCAACAGCGACACACACTAACCTTCTGGAGATGATCATTTTCGCTCCTTGCCTAAAAAACGACTCACAGGCCTCGGGACATGGCACCCAACCCGGCCCCCGCCTGTTTCTGTACCTCAGTCGAGAACGGCTGGTACCCCGTTTCGCCCACAAAACCAATCACGCCGCCACACGCCCCTTCACGATTGAAAAGCACGCGCACGTCCCGTCCATCCGCCAACACCACGTGGACGCCTTCGCGACCAGTGGCGTCATCCGCCGCATACGTGGCCTTCACCGGCGTTCCCGCATCCGAGTCTGTGGCTGTCAGGACATGCAGAAAAGTCGTGTTCGGCGTGGGCATCGGCGGTTTGACCTCCAGTCGCCACGCGCCGAAATAGGGCCCTCGTCCAGCCTTGCGGCACTCTTCGCGCGTACGCGCCAAATACTTCTCGTCCACTTCCCAGTTGCGCCCATTGGCCCACCACTCCTTGCCGGGGCCACCCACCTTCTCGCAGCGGGCGTCCCTGGGCAGCAGCGTCTGCTGATAGAGGCGCCCACGTCGGCTGTCGGCCTTCATCAGACCATCGGCGACCACAGGCTCGTTCTGCGTGTGCAGAAGATACTCCACCGGATAGGGCTTGTCGGTCTTCACGCGGTCATAGACCACAAAGACGTTGGGCTGGATGTGCACAAACTGGCGAATTGCCAACTGGCACTTCTTACCATAGCTCGCCGCGGCATCGGCAGCCACATACGTAAAGCGGTCATTCGTTTCAAACGCCAGGACCTGAGCCGCTGGGTGGTCAAGCTGTCCGCCATAGTTGTAGTTGTACTTCGGATCCTTGAGCTCAATGCCCCAATGGAAAGGCAGCGGTTCATTTTCAGCATGGATGAGGATGGCGTTGTGCGCCACCGTCTGGGCATAATAGTGCTTGAGGTTGTAGTCCGTCTGCTCGGCGCGCGTGCCGGAGTCAAGCGCCAGCGGGTCATGCCGGTAGATGACAAACGAGTTTTCGTCGTTGTGCTTGTGTCCGCACGGTGTGCCGCCCGCCGCGAAAGCCGCAAACGTCTCCCCGGCCTTCCATCCCGACCGCATCAGGAACTGCCCCACAAACTCGAAATGGCGCGCCTTGAGCGGCGCCTGCTCCAGCTCGGGCTTCGCGATCGGCGCGGCACAGGCCCCGTCCTCCAGCAGGAAGCGATAGACGGGAAACTCTTCGCCTTTTTTGCGGTTGGGCGCCAATTCGGCCAGCGAGGACGCCAGTCGTGCCGAATCCGGATCGATGTCGCGGTAGATGGAGGCGTACTGCCGCATGTGCTCAAACAGCATCTCGGTGCTCATGATCGCCGTGGCGTGGTAGGAGTCGCCAAACCCTGCGAACTGAGGCGCGCGTTCGTCATTGGCATTCGGGATCCAGCTCCACCAGATCCAATTGGGGAAGAGCGCAAGCCCCGGGTATTCCGCCGCGAAATCGCGACCCGTCGCGCTCTTGAGCGAACGCAGGAAGTTGAACTGCGAATAGGGATACATGCCCATCGAGTATTCCACCACGCCGCCATTGAACGCGCCGTCGTCCCCTGCGGCACCCGCACGGAATTCAAAGAGCTCGACGCCATTCGCCCAGCCCTCGTGCAGCAGCTTGTCCGCAAAGGCGTCATCCACCCCTTCACCTGCGGCGGCAAGCCCCGCGTACCACAGCAACCCCGGGATGCCGTGGTCGCCGGCCTGCGGACCCGAGCGATCACGCCGCAGAATGAACCGTTTCCAGTCGGTCGCCTCGGCCATGTGCTTCAGCAACGGACGCAGCAACGCCTCCTTTTCCTCCGGCGTCAGCGCCTCGGCGATCCAGTCGTAGGCGCAGAAGGTGTTGATGCGGCTGAAGCAATACCAATTCACACTGCGGCCATTGGCGTAGGCCTCATTATAGCCCTTACCATTGGCCAGAATGAGTCGCTTGGTCTTCTCAAGATATTTCGCCTCGCCCGTGAACCGCCAGGCGAGCGCGCACATCGAGGCCTCTTTGCCGAACTCCCTGATGGGCGAAATCGGCACGTTCCCGCTGTGAGGCACATCCACCAGCACGCCATTCACCTTGCGCTTGCGGCAAGGCGGCATTTCCGTGCCCTTGCAGACCGGCTTGTCCGTGACACGGTCGCATTCCGCGAGCAGCTTCGCCACGTCCTGCGCCAACGGGCCCTTGGCTTTGGCGGCCAACGAGGGCCACGTTTCGGCGTTGAAGAATATGCGCGGATGGTCTTTGCGCACATGAGGCATTTCGGGCACGGCTGAAAGCTGCAGCCAGCAGCCAACAGTAAACAGCATCAGCGGAAGGCGGCAAACGCCCCATCCACGCACATCAAAGCCATGATTTCCCATGGCCGTATTATAACACAACACACCCCCAAAGTCATCCCACCTGCAGATTGGCGATTACGCCCTCTACTCCTGCCAGTCGGTGTAGATGGCCTCGCCCTTCTTTCCCCAGCAGTTGCAAGGACGCACGGCGAAACGATACTTCATGCCGGCCTGGCTGGTCACCTTGACGCCCTTGCCCCGCCCTTGCAGATAGGGCGGCGGCAGCTCCGACTTCGCGAACACACACGACACCTCAGGAACGTCCTTCGACGGAGCCGCAAAGAATCTGGGCGAATAGACGCGCTTCGTCATCCACACCTTCTCGACGTCGACATCGACCGCCTCGACCACGACTTCAAAGTCGAAGGCCCTCACGCCATCACGCACGTTCGGGAACGAGACCGTCACCTGATCCGTCTCCTGCTTCGCGCGGTTCATTCCCTTCGCCTCGGTCAGCACGACCTTCGAGCCCGCCGCGAACTGCGGCACCGCGGCCTTCGCGGCACGGGCGGCAAAGGCCAGAGAACCGTCATAGGCGAGCGGAATCACCCAGTCCGACCCGACCGGAAGATCATGCGTGAAGTCACGGCGCTCGATCGTGATGCAGTCATCGTAGACCGTCACAAACTCGCCATGCTGCCCGGACATGCCGCCCAGATTCGCCATCTGCTTTTCCTGAAGATCCCTGACCCCAAACGGCGACGAGTTCTCGCGTCCGCCCAGCGAAATCAGGTAGCGCAGCGACGCCGTCCCCACACTGGTGAAACCGCCCTGCCAGACCACGCGGTCGTCCACAAGCGACACGTGAGAATGGCCCGAGAACGCCACCGCGTTCGGGAACTTCGACAATGCCTGCGTCGAATATCCGCGATCCTGCCCCCATGTCCACGGCGCACAGGTCGTTCCGCGCGGATGGAAGTGCTGCGTGTAGAAGAACGGCTTCGTTCCCTCAAGCTCCGCACGATGCCGCTCAAGGAAGTCCGCATAGGCGCCCTCCCCCGGATATTCCAGTTCCTGGCAGAGCACAAACTTGTAGCCCTTGACGTCCTTCAGCATCATCGGTTCCCAGGGCTCGCCGAAGACGCGCGCCCAGACGCCGCCCGGATCGCTGGAGATCCGCCGTTCAGGGGCGAACAGCGACTCCGGCAGATTGTAGCGCTTCTGATAGCCGTACTGCCCATCGCGGTCATGATTGCCGTAGACGAACAGCTTTTCGACGGGTTTGCCGTCCAGTCCCTTGTTCTCGGGGAAGACCTTGTTCCAGGTCTGCGCCACGAGTTCGAGCTGCTCAATCAGACCCCAGTCCGCCATGTCGCCCGCGATCATCACCGCGTCTGCACCCTTGTCGCGGAAATGGCGGAACGCCTTCTCCAGAAGCGCCGTATCACCGCATCCAAAGGACTTCACGCCAGCCGCGGAGAGATGAACATCGCTCACCACGCCGAAGCGGAGTTTCGCGGCGCCCCGAGCCAAACCAACGGCCTTCGCCGCCCGAAGTCCCGAAAATCCCAGTGCCGCCGCAAAGGCAGTTCCCCGGGAGAGAAACGATCTGCGATTCAGTTCCATGTTGACACCACCATTTCCTGCCATCAGGAGATTGCCGCCGTCATCGCGGCGACATCCGGCTCCTGACCCGTCCAGATGCGGAAAGCCTCGGCGCCCTGGTGAATGAGCATACCCAAGCCACCCACGCCAATGGCGCCAGCCTGCCTGGCCACCGCCAAAGTCGCCGTCTCGCGCTTCACGGGGATGATGTCGCAGACCACCTGCCCCGCCTTGAAGTACGTCGCCGGCAATGCCGACGCATCCTCCGCCTTGAGACCGATGGCCGTCGTGTTGATGATCAGCGAAAAGTCGGCCGCCTGCAATTCATCCAGCCCGATCGCCGCAATGGGCGTATCATAATGCACGCGCAGGGCATCGGCCAGCGCTTCGGCCTTGGCCCGCGTGCGGTTGGCGATCGTGAGCGATGTGCACCCCTTCTCAAGGCAGGCCACAGCCACAGCCCGTGCCGCGCCACCAGCGCCCAGCATCAGCGCGGCACCTTGCCACTGGAACGACGGACAGGCCTCCTCCAGCGAAAGCGCGAAGCCAAAGCAATCCGTATTGAAGCCGGTCATCCGACCATCCGCCTCGATCCGCACGGTGTTGACGGCCCCGCACTTGACGGCGGAGGCGTCCAGCGTATCCATAAGCGGCATCACCGCCTCTTTGTGCGGAATGGTGCAGTTGATGCCCCTATAGCCTTCTGCGACAAAACGCTTCATGGCGGCAGGCAGTTCCTCAGGCGCCACATCCACGGCCCCATAGCTGCCGGCGAAGCCAATCGCCCGAAAGCTCGCCTCGTGCATGGCCGGCGAAAGCGAATGTCCCACCGGATGCCCTATGACCGCGAACTTCATGACTTGTCCCTGTTGTCGCGATCAGCCCTTCAGGCGCGCCGTGACTTCAATCACATTGACCTGATTCTGAAGCTGAAGGAGAATCTGGCGGATGACGCGGTCATCGCCCAGGACGTCGATTTTCATGCGCGATACCGTACCATCTTCCGTAGGGCCTACGGAAAGCGTCTGGATGTTATAGCCACGCCCGGAAATCAGGCCCACGATGCGGGCCAGAACGCCAGGCTTGTTCTCCACAAAACAATTGAGACGGTACAGTGCTTCTTTCATCTTCTTGTCCTTGATGGATATTATACCTTATTTCCCCATCACATGCAAACACGAGCAGCCAGTTATTCGCATCCTCGTGCTACGCGCCCCTAATTTCCTGAGCCGCCTGCGCCCAAGTCGATCGTCACACTCTCCAGTTTCGCCGAACGGAAGCGCTCCACGCCGTCCACCACCACATAAAAGCCGCTGTCCTTGCCGTAGTAGGTACCATCGCGATCCCAGGTGATCGTCACGTCATGCCCCTGGCACGCGACATTCGCGAGGCGGAAATAGCGCCAATGGCGCGTCGCAAGCGGCTTGACGTCCAATTTTCCGTCCAGGCGCGGATTGACGCCACACAGGCCCGAGATCACCAGATCCATGTACGAGGAATGATTGTAGTCCTCGCCGCGGTTATAGCGGTCCTTGGCCTTCTGCAGACGGAAAATCGTGCGGCAGAGCCACTCGCCCGTAAACGGATCCCAGTCCTCGTCCACCCAGCTGGCGGCCGAACCGTCGTCCTTGAGCAGACGATGTGCCGCCGCATACTGATGCAGGAGCACGCCGTAATCCGCCTTGGTGAGCGGTATCGACGCGCCCGACTGCAGGGCATTGGCGAGCGCCGTGAGCACCAGCGAGGTCTCGTACGGCCAGGCCGGGCCATCCCGGCGGCAGGCCGAGCGGTTCTTGTCGAAACCGATCTTGAATTCGGCTTCGCTCTGCTCGGGGTTGGTGAGTCCGCACGGCGCAAAGAACGCCTCGGTGGACATGGCGTACTTCCAGGCCGCGCCATACCCTTCCAGCGGCATGTCGAAATACCACGGCGTGTAGCCGAAGAGCTCCCGCACAGTTGCGTGTTCGCCCTGCATGGAGATCGTGGTGAAGAAATTCCGTTCGGGATTCCAGAGCTTGGCCTTGACGTTTCGCTCCAGCGCGGCGGCCTTCGCCTCAAAGTCGTCGGCTACGTCCTTTCGCCCCACCAGTCGCGCAATCTCCGCCACAGCCTTGGCGTCACCCCACATGGCCGCATTGACGAGCGGACGATACCCATCGCCGGAAATTGAATTCTCGCTGCCCTCGCGATCGTCCGTAGTGGCAAAAAGGCCATTTTCCTTCAGGCCCATCGGGAACAATTCCGGCTTGCGCCCCGGGAATCGCCGCTGATCCACATAGGCGTTGCGCTCCCATCCCTTCGCCCAGGTGCGCCAATTCTCCGCCAAGGCGTCAAGGAGCGATGCGGCAAACGCCTTGTCGCCGGTCACGCGGACGAAGTTCAGCACGGCATGCGCAGGCCAGCACACATAGGCGCGCTTGCCGCTCATCGTGCCGCCATTGAACCAGAAACGGCAGTAGTCGGCGATGAAGGACCTGTCCCGCAACCAACGGCCATCCATGATGTGATGCCCGGCCGCGCAGTTGATGGTGTTGTGCTTCCCCGCCCAGTTCACCTGCGGCAGGAATTCCGTCACTACCCAGCCGTCGGGCGTTTTCTTGAGGTGACGGCGATAGGCCCACCAGCGATAGTAGTAGGCACGTTCAATGTCCTTGTCGGGGCATTCCAGCAGCGGAATGTTCGCCCGCAGGAAAGCCGCCGCCTCAGCGTCCGGAATAGTCTCTGGGGCGATTACGCGTCCTTCGGCATTGAACCGCGCCACATAATTTGCCAGCAACCGGGCGCCATCCGGCGCCATGTCGTCCTCGGCGGTGAACTGCCCAACTGGCGTTGCGGCGTCAGCACTTCCGCAAGCCAGCAAACCGCCGACGATTCCAAAAAACAGAAACCGCATTACGCCTCCTTCTCTCTGGTGGGCCATACCTTGAAGGTCATGCCCGCGTAGGGCTGGTTGCGGCTGAGGGACTTGAACTGCGCCGGATCCACCGTGCGGTTGGCCTCCAGATCAAGCGTCGTCACACCTGAAAGCGGCTTCTTGACAAGCGCGGCAGGCCCCGTGGTCCAGCGTCTGGCCCACTCGCACGGATCCATGCCCTCGTCTTCGACCATCACCTTCCAGGTAACGGGAATGGCGGTCTCAAGCCCAATGATGCCATTGGCGCTCGTGCGGAAGCCCCCTGCCTTCTTGTCCGCCGGATGCGGCGCGTGGTCGGTGGCGAAAAGCGCGAGCGTACCGTCCTTCACGCCCTCCCGAATGGCCGCCACATCCTCGCGGTTGCCCAACGGCGGCGCCATCTTCCAATTGGCGTCATCGGCAGGGATGTCGTCGCACGACAGCAGCAGATGATGCGGCGTGGCTTCGCCCGACACCGGCAGCCCCTCCTTCTGGGCCGCCCGAATGAGCGCAACCGTCTCCGCACAGGAGATGTGCTGGATGTGCAGGGCGCAACCCGTCACGCGCACCAGAGCGATGTCGCGCTTCACCGCCTCGACCTCGGCTGCGGGCGGCATCACCGGCAGATTGAATCGGCGCGCCACGGCGCAATCCCGCATCACGCCGCCCGCCAACAAGGCCGGCACCACGGCATGCTGCATCACGGGGATGCCCAGTTTGGCCGCCCGATGCATGGCGGCCTCCATCACCTGCGGATTGTCCACAAATGCGCCGTCATCCGTGAAAGCCACGGCACCAGCCGCCGCCAATGCCTCCAGATCGGCCACCTCGTTGCCGAGCCGCCCCTTGGAGATGCAGGCTGACGGCCAGATTTCGACCGGCAGCGCCGTATCCTCGATCTGTTCCCGGATCCAGGCCACGTTGTCGCCGGCCGGCGTCGTGTTGGGCATCGTCACCACATGCGCGAAACCGCCTGCCACCGCTGCCGCCGCGCCCGTCTGGCGCGTCTCCGCCTCGGGCACGCCCGGGTCGCGGAAATGCACATGCACGTCAATGAAACCGGGCAACCGCCAGAAACGGCCGGCTGGAGCCGTGATCGAGGGATTCATTTCATCTCCTTTTCAACGGAAACAATGGCAAAGCCGTCTGCGATGATCGTACCGCGCGACCGGCCGGGGATAAGGCGCAACACGGCGCCTTTCTTCATCTCAAATGCCCCCAGACGCCGCCACGTACCGCGCGCAATAGACGGATTCCAGGTGAATTCCTGTGTCTTGCCGCCCATGTCGATCTCGCACACGGTTTCCGAATCCATCTCCGTGTCCCAATGATAGGGAACCTTGGCGTAGAGCGCATATTTCCCAGGTTCCTCGACAGGCAGCGGATAGTCCACGGGACCGGCCTTCTTGCCAGGAATATGCGTGAAATTTCCGCACTGCTCACCATTGGGCCAATACTTCTTTGTCCATCCGCCCGTGAAGACCACGCCTGCGTCCTCGTCGTCGACATAACGCCAATTCGCGTGCGCCGGATCGGGATTGCCCGGCCAATCGCCGCCCACGCGACGCTGCAGTTCGCGCGTGTGGCCCTTTGCCCAGATGTCGCGCGGCGTGCAGGCATACTTCCGGCAGAGTGCCGCCGCCTCGCCCGCGGCCACGCCCAACTGCGCCAACGTGTTGATCACGCGCGGCCCGCCCAGCCCCACATGCGTGCAGCTGAAGCAGCGGCCGGCCATGAAGAGGTTGGGCACATTGCGCGAATAGATTGCCCGATAGGGAATGTAATAGCGCCCGTAATGCGGCTGGCGGCATGTCGTCAGGAAGTCCACGCCCTCCTTGAAGTTGTCGTAGTGCAGATCCACCGACCATGAGCCGGCGGCGATGGCGTCTGGGAAGGTACGCAGCTCGGTGACGTCGCGTTCCGAATAGACATAGTCGCCCATCAGGCGGCGGCTTTCGCGCTTGCCGAGGATGAAGGGACACAGCACCAGCATGCGGCGCGCGTGGACGGGATCCTTCTTCGCGAGCGAGAAGGCCCCGTAGATCGCCAGGAGCAGCCGATCGCGGATTTCCTCCGCCTGTGTGGTCATGTCCTTGTGGAGACCATACTCCCAGTTCCACTCGCCATTCACTGCCGAGACGCCCTGTGCATGCGGTTCTGCCCAAGGCGCGGAAAAAGGCACATCCGTGTTGGCCAGTGCGCTTTCCCACATGAGTGACGCGCCCAGCGTGTCGCGGTCGGCCTTTTCGGGCGCGGCCGGCTCATTGAACTCAGCCTGGGCCTCGCGGCCCATGCGGTAGTCTGCGCCTGCCCAGAAGCCGATCCATCCGTCGCCCGTGGCGTCCACGAACCAGCGGCCCGTATAGCGCACCACCACATTGCGCTTCCAGTCCAGGGCCTTCACGGCGACCAGCGCGCCATCTACACCCTTCTCGACGGCAAAGGCGCGGTTGGCGAGGCGGCAGTCGATGTTCTTCTCGTCGTCCACCACGCGCTGACGCGTCGC
>JAKSOW010000072.1 GCA_024405395.1 Kiritimatiellia bacterium
TACACGCCATCACTCACGCGAGGAACGGTCTATTGACTGTCGAGAAGGTTGTCGGGAGGCTCAACAGACTGACGAAGGGGTGGGGGGCCTTCTACTCGGTCGGCTATCCGTCAAAGGCATTTCACGCGGTGAACGGCTACGCGCTTCGGCGCATGGCCCGCTTCCTCAACCGCAAGAGCCAGCGGCGGTACCGGCTGAAGTTCGCGGACACGTACTATGGTGAACTCAACCACTACGGCATGTATTGGCTCAAATGGGCCGATGTCCGCAGACGGCGTGATTGACAGGAAAAAAAATCGCTATAATTATCAGCAACAACTTGTAAAAGCAAAGAGAGGAACGCCACGCAATGACAAACGCAATTCTTCGGGGAAAGCCGGATGCGGGAAATCCGCACGTCCGGTTTGATGAGGGGGAAGTCGCATCGGCAAGGCCGAGGCGTGGGTCTCTACTCTACAGGAAAATGTTGGTGTGTCTGATGTCGGTCTTTGCAATCGGCAGCGTTGTCGCACAAGCCGTCGTCGGCGGCAATGACTGCGTCTGGACGGGTGGCGGTGCCGACAATAAATGGTCGACTGCCGCAAACTGGCAGGATGGCATCAGGCCCTCGGGGGAGAACCTCGATCGCGTGACGATCGACATCGGCTCAACGCCCACGGCTGCCGTCAATGACATCGAGGGGCTGAAGCTGGGCAAGGTCGTCATCACCGGCAAGAACGACATCACGTTTACCCTTTCGGGCCAGGCCATCACATTCGGTGGCGCTTCATCCCTCAATGAGGCTGTCCTCACCAATGGGTGCTCGGTTGTACTGGAGAATGACTTCAGGTTCGAAAGGTCGGGTTCCGTATTCTTCTCCGGGGTCTCGACGGTTGTTCGCGGTAATCTGGCCGTGGAGGGCGACTGTGCGCTCAAGATCCGCGGGCGCACAACGAATGCGGTCGACTCCAAGGAGGGTTACAATCTCTACGGCTACCCGGATCTGATCGGCAACAAGGTGGATATCGCATTCTATGGCACTGTGGGCGGCGAACTGGCGACACTCTATATCGAGACGGGCGCGAACGGCAACGGAACCAGTCCCTATTTCCACGGAAATGTCGTCTGCGACAAGCTGTTCATGCACGCGAACACGCGCCCGTGTTCACCGCATTTCTGCAAATCCGGCAACCAGATCGGTGAGATCGTGTTCATGGCCTCGACCTGCTACATCGATGCGGCCAACGGCTTCACCGAGGACACGGTGCTCAACCCGGGGCTCGGCGTCGAGAACCATTACACGTGGAGCGCAAAGGCCATTTTCGCCACCGGAACGGAGCAGGTCCTGAACCGGCTGGCGGGCGATCCCCAGTCTGCCTATGTCTCAAAGAAGCGGACTTTCGGCAATGCGTTGATGGTGGGCAATACCACGGGCAACACCGCCAATCCCTGCACGCTCAGATTGCGTGGCACGGATGATGCGGTCTGCAATCTTTGTCTGTACGACGGCATTGGGGTGACGTGGGATCCCAAGGGCGACTACACGCAGGATTTCGCCGATCGCATCCACCCGGCCTGCGGCGATTTTGTGGTGAAGGGGGGCACGCTTCGGACGTCGGGCACAAACGTCTTCCTCAATGTGCCCACGGTGCATGTCCATCCCGGGGCCACGCTTGAGATTGCCTCGACCAATTCGGACCATGCGGCGTTCAAGTCGCTGTCGCTGCTCGTTCTGGAGGGCAATGCGACGCTGAAGGTCGCCGATGCGCACGTGCGGGCGTTCAGCGACAACGCCGTTGGTGCGGTGCTGGATGCGGGCGCAAAGATCGTGGTGCCGGAAGGGGCCGTCGTCAAGCTTGGGCGCTTGGCTATCGGCGGTGTGGAGTTGGCGGCCGCGGACTATTCCGGCGAGAGTTGGATTGCAGGTGCGGGAACGGTCTCCGTCTCTGGGCAGATTACGTCGAACCGGAAAGTCTGGTGGATGCCGGTGGACGGTTCGTGGACGGATGCGACGAAGTGGTTGGACGGCAGTGTCCCCAAAGCATCGGACAACGCCTATCTCAATGCGGATGGAACGTATGAGGTGACCTATGGCAGCACGGCCGTACGCCCGGCTCAGCTCGTCCTCGGAGGAACATCAGGCACGGCAAAGCTGAAGTTGGATGGCAACGTCGCCTGGGGCGGCGGCAAGTTGACGGTGGGGCCCTGCGGCAGGCTGGAGGTTCCCGAGGCGTCGAAGCTGTCCATCTCGGGAAGTCCGACGATTGGCGTCGCTGGCGGCGAAGTGGCAGTCAACGGCGGGACGCTGGTGGTCACCAACTTTGCGGGCACTTTCACCGTTTCGGGCACGGAGGCGAACACGGGCCGCCTTGCGGTCGTCCACGGTACGCTGGCATGGCATGCGTCAGACAATGCCGTCGCCAAGCAGCTGACGCTGCAGAACTGCGGCGAGTTGGTGCTGAAGGACGACGGCGTCTACGAGAATTCGACAGGCGGCAAGAACCCTTCGTGCGTGAACCTGGTTGGCGGGCGCCAGCTGATAGAAAGTTCCCGCTATGGGACGGTGGGGCAAGTTGTATGGGATCTGTCCAGCCGCGAGACGATCTTCTCGGGCACGTCGAAGCTCGTCAACGACAACGAGAGCAACCGTTTCGTTCTTGCCGCCCCGGCGGGGAATCGGGATGTTCTGGTGGCGTTGCGTGGACAAACCGAATTCGCCGACAAGCGCTTCGATTCCATCAGCATCGGCGGCAGTTCGACTGGCACCGGCGAATGCATACTGGAATTTGATTCCGAGAGACCGTTCACCACTTCAGCTGTGGCCGGTCGCATTTGCTACGGCATGTACATCGCCAAACCGTCAGGTCGGGGGACGCTGCGGCTCAAGCGCGGCTATTTCTTGGCGGGGCCCAGAGGCATTCTCATTGGTCGGGCGGATGGCGGCAGATATGGCAACACTTCCACGCTTTCAGGCGGACGGGGCCGCTTTGAGGTATCGGGCGGCGGGGTGACGATCCCGAGCGATGCCGTCAACGAAGGTCAGATGGTGGGGCTTGTCGTGGGTGACGGTACCTCACTGAACGAGACCCTGCTCACGAACTACACGACTTGGGAGGGCACGTTCCTGCAGACCGGTGGCGTGGTGACCAACAAGGGCAATACCTGCGTGGGCGGCCCGCGGTCGATCGGCCGTTTCGTGAAGACGGGCGGCGACTATCGGAGCGACAATGCCGGCTATCCGTTTATGGTTGGTGTGGCGGGCGGCACAGGCACGTGCCTGCTGGGTGGCGGCTCGGCGTTCTTCAAAAGTGACGTGTATGTGGGCGGCGTCTTCACGAATGCGATTCAGCAGGGGTCGAATCCCGCGTATGGTCTGGGGCCGTGGGGCTGGCCGATCGATGACCATTCCGCCGTTGGTTCGCTGACGGTGACAGGCGGCACGATGACGCTCCAGAGGGATCTGAACGTGGGCTTTGACGGCAAGGGCACGATAGCCGTTGAGGGTTCGACGGCAGACATCTCGATCACGGGGAATCTCGTGCTTTCCAACACGATGGCCACGGCGACGGCGTCGGCCCTCTCGTTCAAGTTGGACGGCAGTGGCGTGAGTCCGATCAAGGTCGCAGGGAAAGTGGTGAACACGGCGGGGACCAAGCTGACCGTTGACCTTGAGGCCTACAAGGGCCAGAAGTGCAGCTTCCCGCTGATCACGTTTGGGCAATGGGAAGGGGCGTCCGTCGAGGACGTCGAGCTCACGGGAGAATTGGCCCGCCGGGCTTCGCTCAGGAATGACGGCTCGACGCTGGCCGTCGTCATCGAGCGTGGCACGTTGCTGATTTTCAGATAAGAAAGGGAAGGCGAAATGCGCACGGTTGCATTGTTCTGTTCGGGCTTGCTGGCATTCGGCGGAGTCGCCGAGGATCTTGTGGGCAATGAGACGTGGGGTGGCCGTCGGGCGCATCCGGCGGTGGTCAACTCAGTGACGGCGCTTGCCGACGACCCCAACACGCTGTCGCTGCGGGGAACGTGGGATTTCGTGTCCACACCGTCCGGCAACCGCCGCAACACGCCGTGGAGCTACGTCTTCAAGGGCACGGGAAGTTTCTGGTCGGGCAAGCCGCAGTGGGGCGGCAAGGTATTCCCCGTGCATCAGCTGCAGGTGCCGGGCTGCTGGGAGGCGCAACTGCCCACAACCGGCGTCACCACGGGCCGCACGTGGTTCTGCCAGTGGGACGCCTCGCCCGTCGCCATCCGCGGCTATCATTCGGGAGATGGCTGGTATCGGCGGAAGGTGCGTGTGCCCGCCGAGTGGAAGGGCCGCCGTGTGTGGCTCAAGACGGGCTGGGTGAATTCGATGGGCTGGTTCTGGGTGAACGGCGAGCAGGTGGCCCTCGAATGGAACTATTGCGCCACGCACAAATATGACATCACGGACCTGGTGAAGTTCGGCGAAGAGAACATGGTGGTCGTGCAGGTGAACAACGAGGCGCCGTCGCATCGTGGCTGCGTAAACTCCAAGAATCACTGGGGCGGCATTCTGCGTGACCTGGAGCTGGAGGCCACACAGCAGGTGTTCATCGATGACGCCTGGGTGCGGGGCGACTATGATGGCCGCCAGGCCGAAGCGCATGTGACGGTGGGCGGTGAGGTCAAGTCCGGCAAGGTGCGCGTCACGGTGGCGGAGACGACGGTTGAGCGGAGCCTCAGTGCGGCGGGCGACATGTGCCTGCGCCTGCCGCTCAAGGACTTCCGTCCGTGGTCGCCTGAGCACCCCAATCTCTACACGGCACGTGTGGATCTCGTGGTGGGCGATGCCGTGGTGCAGACGCGGTGCGAGCGTTTCGGCGTGCGCAAGCTCGAGGTTCGCGGACGTGACGTGTTCCTGAACGAAAAGCCGCTCTATCTGCGGGAGGCGGGCTGGCATGCGATTGACCCCATCAACGGCTACGCCAAGCCTGACCGTGAGGCCTGGCTCAAGCGGGCGCGTCAGATCCGGGCCGCCGGATTCAACATCGTGCGCAACCACACCGAGTGCAAGATGCCGGAGTATTTCGAGGCGTGCGACGAGGCGGGGCTGATGGTGGAGGCCGAGATGCCGTATTATGGCGATGTCTCGTCTGATGGCCAGCGCTTCGACCCCCTGGCCGATGCGGAGATGCTCTACCGCCATTTCCGTCGCTATGCCTCCTTTGCGATCTACTCCTTCGGCAACGAGGGCGCGTTCGGCAAGTACCTCTCCGAGCGCATCTACCGGGAGACGAAGGCGCGTGATCCTGACCGGCTGGTGGTGGGGCAGGACGGCGGCTATGGGCCGCACCCCACCAACAACCGCAACACGTCCGACTTCGCTGGTGCGCCCATCAATGTGCGCCGCCGTGGACAGTACACGCCCGACCAGCCGTTCTTCTTCCATGAGTACATCAACTCAAGCGTGAAGCTCGATTCGCGTGTGGCCGAGGGCTTCACGGGAGTATGGGCGTCGCCGATCTCCCGGGAATCACGGGCGGCGTTCCTTGCGCCTTTCGGACTGGATCTCGCCTGGGGCGACCGTCTGCAGGATGGACAGAACCGCATGCAGAAGACGTATCTCAAGTATGGTCTGGAGTCGGCACGCCTGGATGGGGCGGCCTGCGGCTACAGCTATTGGTCGCTGCAGGACGCATGCAGCCCGCAGGGCGGCACGTTCATCGGGCAGGCGCTGTGGGATCCCTTCTGGGGCGAGAAGCGCTGCGGCTCGACCACGGCGGATGTGGCGGTGTTCAATTCGCCGACCTGCGTGCTGCTGACCGATGGCGACGATGAGGGCGGCGCTTTGCTGGACGCGGCCTCGCAGGGCATGTTCCTGGATTCCACCATCACCAATCTGGTGCGGACGGCCGGCGAGATGATTCGGGCGCGTTTCCATCTGGCGCATTTCGGCGATGAGCCCCTGAAGGAGGCGCAGCTTTCCTGGCGGCTGGTGGCGGAGGGTCGCACGCTCTGTTCCGGCACGCAGGCGATCGGCGACCAGGCGCTGGGGCGTGTGCGGCCGATTGGGATGGCGGACATCGTGGTGCCGTCGCTTGCGAAGGCTGTGCGGGCGCGTCTGGAGGCGACGGTACGTGCCGGTGCGTTCGTGCAGTCGAACGCCTGGTCGTATTGGCTGTTCCCCGCACGCCGCCCGAGGACGGCCTCGCGCATTCTCTGCGACCGGAAATTCTTCGACGCGCTTTCTCCGCGGTATCCGGGGCTGCAGGTCTGCGGGGATGCGCTGCCGGCGGATGGGACGGCGTTTGATGCCGTGATTGCGCCATTCGGCAGCGACCTGGAGCGGGCGGCTTTGGCGGCCGGCAAGACGGTGGTGGCGCTGGCCAACCAGGATGGCCCCCGCAACATCACGCTCGGCTGGTGGTACATGACGGAGCAGATGGGGGCGGCGCTCAAGGACCATCCGGTGTTGGCGGGCTTCCCGCACGAAGGTCTGTTCGAGCCGCAGTTCTTCCGCATCGGCAAGAAGGGCCTTGCCCTGCCGGTGGCGGGATTTGCCCAGCAGGACTTCGTGATGGTGGGCGAAGGCGGCAAGGGGTGCTACCTCTATCTGGCGGCCAAATCGCAGGCCAATGGCGCACGCCATTGCCTGATCGCCGGACTGGATGTGCTGGCCAACACGGTTGAGGGCACGGCCATTCTCGATGGCTGCCTGTACGTGAAGTGAAAGGGAGAATGAAATCATGATGGGCATGCTGCTTTCTTCGTTGGTGCTGGGCACGGCACTGGTGAATCCTCTGGACACGCGCTGGACGTTTGGCGCGCACGAACCCTACACGATGTACCGGCGTGTGGGGCGGCACTGCACAGGCGGCATCGACGGCAACGCCGAATGGGTGAAGCCGTGGCTGGACTGGTGGGACGCCGAGGCCCCCAAGCTGATGAAGGAGCTGGGGCTCAATGGCCTGCATTCGCGCTTCTACAAGGGCATGGGCTGGGAAGAGGAGAAGAAGGACTTCCCGAACGTGAAGAAGTTCGTCGCCAACTGCCATGCCAATGGCGTGATGGCGTTGGCCTATGTGCAGTTCGCGACGCTGTATCCGGACATCATGCGGGCCGAGATCCCCGACGTCGACAGCTGGCAGCAGGTCGCCGCCGACGGCAAGCCCAACCTCTACTACGGACAGTACTTCCGCACGCTGCCGTGCGTCAACTGCGAGGCGTGGGAGGCCTACATCAAGCGCATGTGCACGATTGCGCTGACGGAGGGCGGATTCGACGGCATCATGTTCGACAACTCCTTCAGCAAGCCCTGCTTCTGTGCGCGTTGCCAACGCAAGTTCACAGCCTATCTTCAGGCTCAGCCCAACAAGGAACACCGTTTCGGCTTCGCGAACCTGGACCACATCTCGCTGCCGAAGCTACCGACCAAGGCGTCGTACGTGAACTGCGAAGTGCAGGACCCCGTCGTGCAGGCGTGGATCCGCTGGCGGACGGAGACGCTCACGGCGGTGTTCCGCCGCCTGCGTGACCACATCAAGTCGGTGAAGGCGGATGCGGTGGTCTCGGCCAACGCCTTGCCGTTCCGCATGTCCTCGGGACCTTCGGAGTCGTCGGTGGACATGGTGGATCTCGCCGAAGTGTATGACCTGATCATCGGCCAGACCGGCAACTATCCCTCCTTCAAGAACAATGTGCTGACGTGTCGCATCCGCGAGCTCAAGCTGGCGCGTGAGATGGGAAAGCCGATTGTGGCGTTGTGCGATTCGGACTCGAAGCTGACGCCCGAGCAGGAGGCCCATTACCTGCTGCCGCTGTATGAGGATCTCGTGTTCGGCGGCATTCCCACCGATCGCACAGTGGTGAGCCCCAAGGCCGTGCCCGGCTTCATCGACCGTGCCAAGGTGGCGCGTCGCAAGCCCATGCTGAAGGCCTTCAACGATTTTGTCGCCGCCAATCGTGCCAGCCTGACGGCTCCCGTCTACGCGCCCATCCGCCTGTTCTATCCCGTCAAGGAGATGCAGTTCTCCAAGGTGGCTTCGGACGGACTGTGTGCGGCCGAGGAGATCCTGACGCGGCGGCAGATGCCGTGGGAGTACATCATCTCCCGTCCGGGACATGAACTGGAGGTGCCGGCAGGCACGGAAGTGATTGTGGTGGCCAACCAGGTGGCGCTTTCGATGGCACAGGTGGAGGCTTTGATCGCCTGGGCGAAGAAGGGCGGCAAGCTGGTGGTGACGGGCGACTCGGGCCGCTACAACGAGTTCAATGGACAGCGTCTCGAGAATCCGCTGCTCAAGGGCGTGGCGGGACTGAAGAATGTCGTTGTGCGCACGAAGCCTGACGTTGTTGCGCCCTGCTCGCTGAGCTGGACGTACAAGATCGGGGCGCCCAAGGATCATGGTCAGAAGCTGCTGGCCGATCTGGCCGCCACTGGGTTCCGTCTGCCGTTTGAGGTCAGGGGCTGCCCGGAATCAGTGGCGGTGGACGTGCGCAAGTCGGCTGCAGGCTTCGTGTTCCATCTCGTCAACTTCGATCCGGCGCATTCGGTGAAGGGGGCGACAATCGCTTTGGACGATGGTCGCGTCTTGGCGGTCCCCGAACTTGCCGAATACGCACTTGTGCAGTCTCGTTGAGGCGGTCTTCATCTGCCCTCCGGCAGATTCCGGACTAGGGCAGTCATGTAAGATTTGTAAGGATTGTGTAAGAATTGTAAGGATTGTGTAAGGATTGTAATGATTCTGTAAGAATCTCGTAAGAATCTTTTTCGGGTTTTGTGTTTTACTATTGGCGTCCGCAGCGCTTGGCGAGGTGTCAGGCGGCTGCCAGGGATCAGGAAGGACGCGAATATGCGAAAAGAGCAGACTACGAAGAAGAACCAGGCACGCGGCAGGATCAGTGTGGAGCAGGGGAATTGGGGCGAAGAAGTGGCCGCCACCTATTTCATGCAGAAGGGCTGGCGCGTTGTCGCACGCAATGTGCGGCCTTGTTCGGCCGATCGCCGATGTGAGATTGACCTGATCGTCAAGACGGCTGAAGGCGGCATGGTTTTTGTGGAGGTGAAGACACATGCCGTGCGTTCGCCTTATGCCACGCGTCTGGCGGCCGTTGATCGCCGCAAGAAGCAAGTCCTCCTGCGTGCGTGCGCCAATTGGATCCTGCACGAGCGGTGGCACGGCAATTACCGTTTCGATGTGCTGGAGATCTATGGTACGCGTGCGAGTGGCACCTTGCCGGAGATCGACCACATTGAGAATGTGCCGCTGTTCCCGCCCAAGTGGCGCTTCTGGTGAGGACTTTTGTCAAAAGGGGTGGACGAATGGCGAACACATAGACCGATTACGATAACATCAGACGATTCGAAAATGGTTTTTGCCTTGGGTTGCGCCTATAATGGCGGCGTCTTCACGGGAGTCCGTGGAAAACCGAAAACCGGCCTGTCACGCGCATCGGCGTGCAGGAGAAGGAAAGGACAAAACCATGAACAAGATGAAGAAGATCGCTCTGGGCGTGGTGACCGCCATGACGATGATCGAGGGCGCTGGCTGCAGCACAGCCAAGAGCACGAAAGACCTCAAGGCGGTGGTTGACTTCGATGCTGTGCGCTACATGGGCAAATGGCATGAGATTGCGCGTCTGCCGCAATGGTATGAACGGGATCTCATGAACGTCACGGCCCATTATGAACTCGACGGCGGCAAGCTGAAGATCGTCAACCGCGGATTCGTCGATGGCAAGGAGAAGACTGCGACGGCCGTGGGGCATTTCGTGGGGGATGCAAATGTGGGAGACCTCAAGGTATCCTTCTTCTGGCCTTTCTACGGAGGATACAAGGTTCTTTGGGTTTCGCCGGAATACGATTGCGCGCTGGTCACGGGTGATGACCGTTCGTCGCTGTGGATTCTTGCCCGCGAGCCGCAGATTGCCCCCGCCCTGCATGCGAAGCTCATGCAGATGGCCAAGGAGCTCGGCTACGACGTCGAGGCGCTGGAGTATCCGGGCGAAGGCGGCAATGTCCGCGAGCCGCATGTTTCGCGCTACCCGTTTCGCCCTTCGGGGAAGTCTGGCATCTGAACGGATTGCGGAGGTGAACCATGAACGTGAATTCGATGTTCTGCTATCAGTGTGAACAGACGGCCTACGGCACGGGCTGCACCATGCGTGGCGTGTGCGGCAAGACGCCTGAAGTCGCCGCCGCTCAGGATGTCCTGGCGGAGGCGTTGGTCTGGCTGGCCGTGACGAAGAAGGAGATGGGCGGCCCCCTGCTGCCCAAACAGGCACGAGCTTTCACTGAGGGCCTCTTCGCCTGCATCACGAACGTGAACTTCGATTCGCAGACGATCTGCCGCCTGTCTCGGGCCGTTCGCGGTGAGGGCAAGCCCACGGCCTATGGCGTAACGTGCCGGCAATTCGCCATGCAGGGACTCTGGAAAGAGCCCGAGAACATCCGGTCGCTCAAGTCGCTGCTGCTCTTCGGCCTTCGGGGCATGGCCGCCTATGCGCATCATGCGGCCGGTCTGGGCTATCGCGACAGGGAAGTCGACGCGTTCTTCGTCCTGGGGCTTGCGGCGATTGCCGAGGATCGGTCGGCGGAGGAGCTGCTCGACCTTGTGCTCAGATTGGGGAAGGTCAACTACAAGTGCATGGCCCTGCTGGACGAAGCACATGCGACCACTTACGGCACACCTTCGCCCGTGCGCGTGACGATGGCGGTCGAGCCTGGCCCGTTCATCGTGGTGACGGGACATGACCTGCGTGACCTGAAGCAGCTGCTGGAACAGACTGAGCGGAAAGGCGTCAATGTCTATACGCATGGCGAGATGCTGCCGGCGCATGGCTACCCGGGGCTTCGTCAGCATCGTCACCTCAAAGGCAACTATGGTACGGCCTGGCAGAACCAGCAGAAGGAGTTCATGGATTTGCCGGCGCCCGTGCTCTGGACGACGAACTGCCTCATGCCGCCGCTTCTGGACTATGCCGGCCGGGTGTGGACAACAGGTCCCGTCCATTATGTGGGCGCCCGTCACATTGATGAGGTTGACGGCAGAAAGGACTTCTCCGAACTCATTCGCCAGGCGCAGATGCTGGGCGGATGGTCCGCACGAAAGGTCTTCACGGGCATCAACGGCGGCAAGACGCTGATGACGGGATGCGGCTACAAGTCGATTCTGTCGCTCGCCAATCAGATTGTGGGGGCGGTGAAACGCGGGGCGATTCGGCATTTCCTGCTGGTGGGCGGCTGTGACGGGGCGCGTCCGGGCCGCAACTACTACACGGAACTCGTTCGGCAGGCGCCCAAGGACTGGGTGATTCTCACCCTGGCCTGCGGCAAATACCGCTTCAACGATCTGGATCTCGGCACGATCGAGGGCTTGCCGCGTCTGCTGGACCTGGGGCAGTGCAATGACGCCTATGGGGCCATTCAGGTGGTGTTGGGCCTGGCGAAGGCCTTGGACTGTGCGGTCAACGATCTGCCGCTGTCGATTGTGCTCAGCTGGTACGAGCAGAAGGCTGTGGCGGTATTGCTCACCTTGCTGGCATTGGACATTCGCGATATCCGGCTGGGCCCCACGTTGCCTGCGTTTGTCTCTTCTGGGGTGCTTCGGGCGCTGCAGGTGCGGTATGGCCTGCGTCCGACGACCACCCCGGAGGGCGATCTGGCCGAAATGGCCAACAAAGGAATGTCGGAATAGTTCGACAACCCAAAACGGGAAAGGAGAATGAGATGAAAAAGAAGAAATACGTGTGCACAATCTGTGGCTACGTCTATGATCCGGCCCAGAATGACGGTGTGGCCTTTGAGGATCTGCCGTCGGATTGGGTATGTCCACTTTGTGGAGCCGGGAAAGACGCATTCACGGAAGTACCCTAAAACGCATTAACGGGAAAGGAGGTGTCCTATGAGCATCATAGCATGGATCTGTGTGGCCGTTGTTGCGATCATCGTGATCGGCAGTGCGGTCTGCTGTTGCTGTTTCGGCAGCTCGAAGGATGACTGCTGCGACAAGTGAGCATTCCCCCAGCCCCCGGTGGTTTCCTGCCAACCACCGGGGGCTTTTGCGTTATGTGGCGTCATGAAGATTGACAACGGGCCGCAGTTCCACTAGTATAGTGCCTTTCGAGCAACAGACGAAGGAAAAACCATGAAAGACAAAACGGTTGTTTGGTGGCGATTGGCGGCAGTTGGCGTGCTGGTGGCGTGGGCACCCTGGACGGGAAGGGGAAGCGACGCGCCTGATGCGGCATTCACGGGCCGGAACCTCATCGTCAATTTCGACCATCGGCAGCGCATGGGAATCGATGTGCCGCTGGGGTGGACGACGCACATCCGCGACAAGATGTTCACCTCGCTTGAGGTTGCCCCGGAGGCGGACGGGGTGCTCAAGTTGACGATGAAGGGCGAGCCCTTCGCCTTCTACGAGCAGCGCAATCTGACGCTTGTGCCTGGCGCCAAATACAGGATTTCCTATGAGGTCCAGACCTCTGGCCTGGATGGGGCCCCGGTCTATCTCTTCCTGCGTGATTCCCAGTGGAGCTGGAAAGATGCGCAACGGGCGCCAAACCTCCCGGACGACACCAAGGGCAACTGGGTGAAGCAGGAAGGCGTGGTCACCATGTGTGCGCATGCAGGCGCCACGGAACATACGCTGTCCATCAGTTGTGTCCACACGCGGGCTGTGCCGGAGCTCTCATTCCGCCTGCGCAATCTGAAACTGCAGGCGCTGGATGCGGCGACTGAACAGGCGAGCGCCCCGATGAGCGTGGCGGAGCCGCAGTTGGCGGCACGCATCGTGCCGGTCGACCCGCTGTTGGCGAATGTCAATGCCGAGGATGCGCGCCTGACTTTCTATTGGCCTGGTGCGCCCGCTTGTGGCCTTGCGAACTGCCGCCTCAGGGCACGTGTTCAGGATTGGAAGACGGCGGCACCTGCGATGGCGCGTCTTGACGCCAAGGGCTATGCGACGGTTCGCTTCGGCCGCCTCTGGCCCGGCAAGCACGGGATTGAGGTCACGGTGGTGGATCCGGCCACCAACCAGTTGGCGCAGAATGTGTACACCGTCACATCCAGAAAACCCGAGAAGGCGCTGACGGCCGGCAGACGGCTGAACAATTTCGTGACTGCATTGGTGGATCAGCCGCTGGCAGACGGCGAGGTGGCATTCAGCCGGGCGACGCCGGGTTGGGTGTGGATTTCGTTTGAGGGCGATGTGGGCACGGGTGCCGTGGGCTATCTGGATGACGTCGGCTATCCTGTTGTGCGGCATCGCGATGGCGAACGGCATCTGGAGACGCAGCGGTTCGTGGCGGCGGGTGCGCACCGCCTGCGCATCGTGGGCGTGATGGGGAGCGGCCGCCTGCGCATCAATGCCGTGAAGACGGTCTGGGGGCAGCGTCCTACGCTGACCACGCGCCCGACCTTCTCCTATCGCTGGGGAAATGTCTACACCCTGCCGTTCTTCAACCGCTTCGACATCCATACGGTACAGAACACCACCACCTTCCGAACCAAGGAACGGCAATACGTCGACCCCGCAATCGTGGGATACGTGTATGAACGCGGCATGCGGGCCTTTGCCAATGTGCGCGCCAATCCAGATGGCCCGCTCTACGATGACTACGAGGCGACATGGAAGAACCTCACGGAAGGGCCTTGGGCGGCGGGGTTCTCGATTTCCGTGGACGAGAACAAGGTCTGCACGTACCCCCAGCGCACAGTGCACTACACGGAGGCGGTGTGGAAGATGCTGGAGCTGCATCCTGAGCAGAGCGTCAACCTCTTCTATGCCGACACCTCGTACGGCAACTATTTCAATCAGCCTCAGACGCAGGTGGCGGAGATTGCCGCCACAGTCAATTCAGGTAACGGGACGGGGCTGATCTGTCCGGAGATGTATGCGGCGGTGCGGGCCACGCGTTCCGATCTGGACCGCTATCTCGACGCCTACGGCAAATTCGTCACGAGCGCACTTGAGATGGTGCCTGCGTCGCGAGGTTCCGTGGTGCTCTATGGGGCCTCCTACGTGCAGATAGGCGACTGGTCGAACTATGTGGTTCCCTCCACCGACATCAAGGCCCACTATGCCGCGATGTATCGTGCGTTTGCCACCGACCCCCGTTTCGCCGAGTGTGCCGGCATAGGCTGTGGCGGGCAGCAGGCAGGCGGCGAGGAACTGCTGCGTTGGGTGGCGAAATGCGTGCGCTACTATGCCCTGGAAGGTGGCACGGGCGATTTGGCGGAACAGTACGGCTTCACCTGGGCACCGGGCTTTGTGGCGAATGCGGACATGGATGACGGCCTGACGAACTGGGTCGTGAAAGGCGATGTCGCGGCCGAGCGGATTCGCGGATACGGCGTGCGCACGCAGCGTCGGCAGGCGGTGCCCAACGGATTCGGCGATGGTGTGGCGACCTTCACGACCCATGCCGCCATGCCGAATGAGCTGGCGCAGGAGATCAAGGGACTCAAGCCAGGTGCGTTCTATGCCGTGTTGTGCTGTGTGGCGGATCGCGATAGTGCCGTGACACGCGACGGCAAGTCCTGGGGACCCAAGGCGCCGATTGGCTTTTCAGTGCGGCTGGAAGGCGCCACCGAATTGCCGAAGCTCCGCACAGAGGCGATCAGTGCGGAACGCTCGAAGGTGGGGCTGCGGACGCTGCGCTATGTGTTTCGTGCAGAGGCGCCTTCCGCACGACTGGTCTTCGTCGATCGCAACGATGACGGTTCGGCGGCACCTGAGGGGTTCAGGCAGGCGCTCAACTACATCTCCTTCATGCCCTATTACGTTGAATCGGCCAATGAACCCGATGAGATTGCCGCGAGTCTGGGTTGGACGGACGGCAACCGCATTCGGGACAGACGATAGTCGACCACGGCATGCCCGAATGGGGATGGATCCCGGCTTTCATTTGCCATTGGCCGGGATATAGTGTATAATGGCCGGAAAGGAGAGGTTGTATGCTGAAGTCCAGATATGTTTTCGCCGGAGTGTCCGCTCTTGTTGCCTGGGGGGCGTGGGGATCCATCGTCACCAACGACACGATGCCGGATGTCACTTCGCCCACGGTGTTCAGCGGCGTCACGAACATCATCGCGAAGTCGCAGGACATCAACATCAGCGCCAATCTCACGCTGGACAAGCGCACCTTCCTGTGGATCAGGGGCGAGGCGGGCACCGAGACGCCCTATGTCAACATCGCCCCCACGAGCGCCGACGCCACCCTGACGATTGACGGGCAGTCCGGCTTCTTCACGGCCTACCGCTATTCCGGCGACGGCGCCTATGCCACGAAAGAGTGGGGCCTCGTCGGCATCGACGAGTTGAACAAGAACACGCCAGCTTGCTACTATCGCGTACGGATCGGCGACCCCGATGGCGAATCGGGCACGACGGGGTGCGGCAAGATCGTCGTCAAGACCAATCCGGCTTTCGGCTACAATGCGGCAGGCGGTTTCTGGGCCACCTATCTGTACGTCGAGAATTCCGTCAAGCCCGATCCCAAGACGGGGTATGTGGACTTCCTGGAACTTGAGAGGAATACCATTGCCGACATTGCGCACATTCAGCCGCGTGTCACGACCTGTCCTGCGCGCATCCTCTTTCACGGCGGCACCATCATCCGCAACAATGCGATAGATACCCTAGAGGCGAATACGCCGCTTGCTCCCGCAGCAGGAACGACGCTCGTCCTGAAGGGCGTCGACGACGCCGACATCGGCTTGCGCAAGTCGTTTGAGACCGCCAATCTGACCGGACGGCTTGGCGGCAGCCTGCGCATCGAGGGCAAGGACTTCTATCTGCGACATGCAGGTGCCGTCTACCAGGGCTTAAGTGGCGCCAATTTCTGCGCGTGGGATCTTTCTTCCGAGGACAACGTGACCTGGGCGCTGTCCGGCTCGCTTCGGCTGGCCGACAACTGCTGGCTGCGGTTGAGGGATGACGATCTGCTGCCGCATGGCGCTGGAACAGGAGACCTGATTATTCAGTACAATTCGGGCATAAAGGAAAGCCAGATCGCCGGGCAGGCCCCTTACTGTTGCCTTGACCTTTATGGCACCTCACAGCGTGTCAATGGCGTGACGAGCACCGGAACAGGCTTCCAGATTGGTGTGGTCACGAACACGCATGCGACGGCAAGGGGCACGCTGGTGCTGGGCACGGGGAATGTCCGGGGACAGCTGAATGCGCGCTGCACGGCGAATGTCGATGTGGTGAAGGAAGGCTCGTCGGAACTCACCGTATACGCGACGACGGGCGAGTCGTTGTCCATTCAGGGCGGTACGGCCGCCTTCAGCGAGGGCTGCGTCTTCACGAATTTCGCCGCATCGGCGGGCGTCCAGCTCTTGGGTGACTTCACGGTGCGTGCGCAAGCCGCTTTTGGAGACGGGATCGCTGCCGCATCGCTGCGTCTGAAGCTGGACGAGGGCGCAAAGATGGCGGTTGAGGGGAGCCTCGTGGTGTATACGCTCAACATCGGCGGCGAATCGGTGGCGCCCGGCACCTATACGGCCGAGACCGCCCCCTGGCTTGACTCCGGGACGGTTCAGGTCACCATTCGTGCAGGTGACGCGGAGACGACGATTGACTGGACGGGCGCTGGGACGACGGCTTCGGCTACACTTGCCGCAAACTGGAGCGATGGCCAGGGCATGTTCAGCTCCATGCGTGGCTGCCCGCGTTTCGCGGTTGGTGGCGACACCGCCATTCTGGAAGGCGGCGCCTCCTATTTCATGGGGCTTCGCTTCGATGCGGCCGGCGACTTCACGGTGCAGTCCGCCACCGCCAATGACGTGGCGAATCTCTTCGCCAGCATGTCCGTTGCCAACCCAGGCGGCGCCTCGGCACGTACCTACACCGTGGCTGCCCCCCTGGTGTTTCATGTCGACCAGGAGATCGAGCTTGCGACAAACGTCACGGTGAAGCTGTTGGGCGGCGTCACGTCGCCCACATCTGCAGGGCTCACGCTCAAGGGCGTGAAGCTGAGCGCGCTCGCCAATGACTTTGATGCCGGCGGTCGGCTTGAGCTCGAGAACCTGCGCATCTCCGGCAGGATCACCCACCGCCAGGGTGGCGGCTGGATGGTGCTGCGGGGCGACGTGGGAAATCCGGGCGACATCTTGCCGATTGACCTCCGCTTCTCGGACTACCGCAATGGCAAGGACAAGACCGGCGGCATTCTGGATGGTGCGCTGACGCGTCTGGAGGGGGCCACGATCTGGAAGCCCATTTCGGTTTCAGGTCAGGGCCAGATAGGTGGCTTGGCGAGCTGGTTCATAGGAGCTGAGGGTACCACCAATGTCTTCAAGGAACTCATCTCGTGTTCCACGTCCACGGCTATCTATGGCCAGAGGAATACGGTCCTGATCTTTGAGAAGGGGGTGAATTCCGCCGGCGGATCCTTCAACCCCAACGGGGTGAACGGTTCGCCGACGTTCATCTTCAACGGTCCGGTGGCCGTTACCGCCGGTACTCGTCCCCTGTCGGGCTCGGGCAGCCGCCTGGTGTTCAACTCCATGGGGAATAGGGCCAAACTCTATTTCCAGGTGTCCAATTCGACACATGAGTTTACGGTGGATGAGGCCTTTGAGGATACGGTTCTTGTCTTTGACCACACCAGCGGCAAAATGGAGCTGAACGGCACACACCAGAAGTTCGCCGTTGTGATGAGCGGAAGCATCTCCAGCTTTGTCCCAGGCAATGTCAGGAACCAGCTGATCGGAAAGGTCAACGGCGTCTATCCGGCCAAGATGGAGGTGACGGAAGGCGCATACGACACGGCCGTGACGAACTGCGGCGTGAAGTTCACGGGCTGGGTGACGCTGGCGAAGAGCGGTGCGGGCAAGCATCGCATGCTGCCGCAGGCGCAGGAGTCGTATGGCGACGTGGAAGTGTCGGGCGGTGCGCTGGAGTTTGATGACGGGGCTACCTGGCTCAACGGCACGAACGTGACCGTGAAGGGCACGGGCACGCTGAAGTTGGGCGGCAAGACGTTCAGGGATGATTGCGTGTTCAGTCTGGAAGGAGACGCCTGCACGGTGGATTTGGCCGATGGCATGGAGCAGAAGGCCTCCTATCTCATTGTGGATGGGCGGTCGGTCGCGAGCGGCACGTGGGGTTCGGCAGAGAGTGCCGCCACGCACAAGAGTGCGCGTTTTGCCGGCACGGGCGTTCTGCGTGTGGCGCGCCATGGCTTCAATCTGATATTGCGCTAAAGGGGACGAGGGCTCTCCCCGGGAATCGGATCTCCGGACATGTTCTTTTCTGTTGGCATCATTCGGGATCTGAACGTCTTTGAGATCGTTCGGCATCCGTGGTTCATGGCTGCGTTCCTCGCAGGGGGTTGCGCCCAGCTGTTGAAGCTGGCGCTCTCCTGGTGGCGGACGCGGCGTGTGAACCTCGGCTACCTTTCCACGGCCGGCGGCATGCCGAGCGCCCATTCGGCGCTTGTCTCGTCGTTGGCCACGGCTGTGGGCCTCACGGAGGGTTTTGACGCGCCCTATGCCATGATTGCCGTGGGGTTTGGTCTGATCGTGCTCTGTGATGCCGCCACATTGCGGCGTGCCGCCGGCGAGCATGCGCGCCTTCTGAACCACATCGTCGCCAAGATGAACGACAAACTGGACGACGCCGACCGCATCGAGGCGGCCCGCCTTTCGGAACGCTTGGGCCACAGGCGGCGTGAGGTGCTGGCGGGCGTGCTTTTCGGCATTGTCGTGGCAGTGGCCGTATGCGCGGTGTGGGACTTCTGGAAGTGAGAAGCTGAACAGTCGTCCAGGCTGGGCGGTACAGTCGATTCGGCTGGGCGGTACAGTCGATTCGTGTAGACCTAACCATCGATTCGCGATTGGTCACCCACTCGCCGATGAACCGTCACCCACTCGTCGATTCTCTCGTTGCCGCGGGCGTCTTGCAGGAGGGGACCTGGCTTTTCAATCCTGGAAATCCTGTGAATCCTGTCCAGATATCCCCGGCGGCACGGAATCGATCCAAGTCTCAGAAATCCCTCCATTAGGTCTCACAATTC
>JAKSOW010000073.1 GCA_024405395.1 Kiritimatiellia bacterium
CGGCGCCTCGCTGAAGGACCTTGGCTGGAAGTGTTTTGCCTTCACGCAGCTGGACGCCGGCGAGATCGCCGGACTGAAGGCGCGGATCTAGCCGTTTCAGCGTTTATTTCGCGGGCGTGAACCACTGGTGCAGGGCCATTCGGGGTCATTTCGGAGCCTGGTAGCGGAAGACCGAGGGGCCGTAGCCGAAGGCGGCCTTGAAGCGCGTGCCGAGGTGGCTGGCGCCGCAGAAGCCGCAACGTTCGGCCACCTCGGCGATCGGCAGAGCCGAATTGGACAGCAGGCGCACCGCTTCGTTCAGGCGCACGACGTTGATCTCCTCCTTGAGCGTGCGCCCCAGCACCAGTTTCGCCTTCATCTCCAGCGACCGCTTCGAGAGGCCCAGCGTCTGGGCAAGTTCGGAAATGGTGTGGCGTGCGGCGAGATCGGCCCGGACGATGCCGATTGCCTTGGCGAGGAACGGATCCGGAATGAACATCGTGTCGGTCGACTGACGCGTCACCACCCGCGGATAGGCCAGGTCGATGAGCGGCTCCACCTTCTTTCCCCGCAGGTGCCGATCCAGCAGCATGGCGCAGAGATGGCCGCAGTTGTAGCCATCGAGCGCAATCGAGGAAAGGGAGGGGGTGGTCGATTCGCATAGGACCTCATCATTGTCGGCTCCCAGTACGGCAAGGGTCTCCGGCACGGGAATGCCGGCGTCGGAGCAGAGCCCCAGCACATCCAGGGCCTGCCGATCGCGGACGGTGAAGAGCGCGGTGCCGGGCGGAAGACCGCTGAGCCACTGCTCGAGGGGAAGTTTCCCGTCATAGGCTGTGCAGGTCAGGCCCTCGCGCGCCAGGCGCGTCCGAAAGCCCTCCAGCCGCCTTTGGCTCCAGCGTTCGGGCCTCGGCGTGCCCACAAACGCAAACGTGCGATGGCCACGTGCCAGAAAATATTCGGCGGCGGTCTTGCCGACATCCTCCTGGTTCCGGTTCACGAAGGTGACGCGGCGCGGGGGCTTTGGCATGTCCGTGGTCTCCGTGGGCGGGTTGATGAGCACGGCGGGCTTCTTCAGGGCGAGGATGGCCTGAAGCTGGCGCATCTCCCGCACCATCGCGATGATGCCGGTGGCACCCCAGGCGCGCCCACGCGCAAGACCGCGCGCAAAGCGGTCTCCCGTCTCAAAGGAAAACTGCCACGGCCCCTGGTGACGCCCGTATTCCAGAATGCCCTCCAGGATTTGCCGATGCAGGAACTTTTCCGTGGGAAGAAGGATGATGACTTTTTCGGACATGCGCATCCATTATATATCTTTTGCGCATTCTTGTCTATCCGCAGGACCGTTTCATGTGGTACAATGCCATTCTACTGCAACCCTATGAGGAAAGGTCCTATACCGTGACGCATGCGATTCTCCTGAATGCCTGGGATTGGGCGGCCATCGCCCTGTTCTTCGCGCTGCTCGCCGGCATTGCGCTCTTCTGCTCCCGTCGTGCGGGGCGTGACGCCAAGGACTTCTTCCTGTCTGGCCGCTCGATGCCCTGGTGGCTGATCGGCGTGTCCATGTGTGCGGCGTCGACCTCGACCAATTCCGCCAATATGTTCACGGAGTTCATCCGCAATTCCTGCCTGGGCGAAAACTGGAAATGGTGGGCCTTTCTGCTGACGGGCATGATGACGGTGTTCGTCTACTCGAAGCTGTGGGTGCGTTCGGGCGCAAAGAGCGACATCGAGTTCTACGAACTGCGCTACTCGGGCCGTGCGGCGGCTTTTCTGCGCGGTTTCAGGGCCGTCTACCTGGGCGTCGTCTTCAATGTGATCACCACGGGGCTGGTGATGCTCGCGGCCATCAAGATCGGTCAGGTGCTTTTCGGCGTGAACCAGTGGACGGTGATTGCCGTCACGGCGGCCTGCTCCGTCGTCTATTCGGCGCTGGGCGGCTTCCGCGGGGCGATCTACACGGACTTCTTCCTCTTCGCGATCATCATGGTGGGCGCGCTGGCCGGCATGCACTATGCGCTGGCGCTGCCGCAGGTGGGCGGCTTCAAGGCGATGATGGCCAATCCCGTGGTGCAGGCGCATCTCTCGTTCTTCCCGTCGCTGGACACGCCTGACGTGTTTGTGGCGGTGTTCGTCATTCCCGTGGCGATTCAGTGGTGGAACGTGTGGTATCCCGGCAGCGAACCGGGCGGCGGCGGCTACATCGTGCAGCGCATGCTCTCGGCCAAGAGCGAGAACCACTGTGTGGCGGGGTCGGTGCTCTACCAGGTGATCAACTACGCGATCCGTCCGTGGCCCTGGTACCTCACGGCGTTCGCCTCGCTGATCGTCTTCCCGGACCTCGCCTCCCTGCAGAAGGCCTTCCCGCACATCGATCCCGCGCTGGTGAAGGGCGATCTGGCCTATCCCGCGATGCTCACCTTCGTGCCGAACGGCTGGCTCGGCGTGGTGGCGGCCTCGATGATGGGGGCGCTGTTCTCGACGGTGGCCGCCCACCTCTCGATGGGCTCGAACTACATCGCGAACGACTTCTGGAAGCGGTTTGTGCGCCCGAATGCGGACGAACGCGAGCTCATCCGCGTGGGACGCTGGACGGCCGTGCTGCTGATGGTGCTGTCGGGCCTGCTCGCGCCCGTGCTCGTCTCGGCCGGCGCCGTGTTCAATCTCATCCTCCAGATCGGCGCGGGCACGGGCCTCATCTACCTCCTGCGCTGGTTCTGGATGCGCATCAACGCGTGGAGCGAAATCACGGCGATGGCCGTCTCCTTCGTGGTGGCGGTGTTCCTGCAGCTGGTCTATCCGCAGCTGGGGTTGCCGCCGTTGGCGGCCTGGCATCGTCTGCTCATCGTGATGGCCGTCACAACCACGGCCTGGGTGGGCGTGACGCTTCTGACGCCGCCGACGGACGCCGCCAAGCGCGCCGCCTTCCAGAACAAGATCCGCGCCAATCGCCATGACATCGCCTGGGGACTGCTTGCGATGACGGTCGCGTGCGTCTGCATCTACGCGATGATGTTCGCCAGCGGCTTCTGGATCTACGGCAAGACGGCCCTCGCCGCCACGATGACCGTGGTGGCGGCGCTTTCGGGCGTGGCGCTGGTACCCGTGCTCAGGAACCTCAACCGAAAGGACGCCGACACGGTCGGCTGATTGTCGGAGACGGCAATGAAGTTCTCGGTGGGCTATCAGCAGGATCCGCTTTGGGTCGACGCGATCATCGCACGTGCCGCGCATGTGCAGGACGTCTATTTCGCCTATGGCGCGATGCCGTCCGGGCGGCGGGCCGTGCGCAATGTCGACCGGCAGCTTGAGGATCTGGGGCGCCTGGCCGATGCGGGGTTGGCGCTGCATCTGCTCTTCAACGCCAACTGCTATGGCGCCCAGGCGGTGTCGAAGGCGTTCTTCGCCACCGTGGGCGAGACCATCGAGCGCTTTGCCGCCGACGGCGCCCTGACGGGCGTGACCACCACGTCGCCGCTGATCGCCAAGTTCGTGAAGGCCAATTTCCCCGACCTGAAGACGCGCGCCTCCGTGAACATGGAGATCGGCACGGTCGAAGGCATGGACTATCTGGCCGACGTCTTCGACGGCTACTACCTCAAGCGCGAATGCAATCGCGACCTGGCGGCGGTCAAAGTCGCCCACGACTGGTGCGTCGCCCACGGGAAGGAACTGTTCCTGCTGGCGAATTCGGGGTGCCTCAACTTCTGCTCGTCGCACATCTTCCACGACAATCTCGTGGCGCATGAGGCGGAGGTCGATCACGCCGCCTGCGCCTATGCCTATCGCGGCACGTGCTGGACGTGGCTCGCGAAAGCAGAGAACCGCGCGAAATGGTCTACGCGCACTAACTTCATCGTGCCCGAGGACGTGGCGCGGTACGAGGGCCTCTGCACCGCGATGAAACTCGCCACGCGGGCCAACGCCAATCCCGTCCGCATTCTGGAATCCTATGTCACCGGTTCGCATCTGGGCGACATCAAGTCGCTGCTGGAGCCGAACCACTCACAGCTCTTCACGTGATTCTCTAACCTTCAAACATCTGATCATATGCTTAGCGCAGCTCAAATCAAGGAGATCGCCCGCAAGGCCGGGGCCGACAAATGCGGCATCGCGCCGATCTCGCGCATGAAGGACGCCCCCGCGGAGATGAACCCGACGTATCTCTTCCCCAACTGCCGGTCGATTGTGGGATTCGTGTTCCGCATTCCCCGTGGCGTGCAGCGCGGGATCGAGGAGGGTACGCAGTTCTACCAGTATCCGTCGATGGCGTATGGCGGCATCAACGAGATCCTGGCGCCGGCCACGCTCTATCACGTGGGCAAGGCCATCGAAGACGAGGGCTATGAGGCCGTCGTGTACCGCAACACGGGCGCCCGCGGCTGCGTGTCGGACATGGACGGCTCGAAGGACGCGAAGCTCTCGCCGGAGGAGCAGATCGAGGTGAGCGAGAACGCGAAGGACTCGACGGCGCATCACCGCTCCGTGGACTTCACGCGCGCGACACGCCCGGGCGAGAACGTGCCGCCGGACCTGCAGTTCCAGTTCCGCATCTGCGCCGTGGCGTGCGGCCTGGGCGAGATCGGCTGGTCGAAGATGCTGCTGACGCCCGAATTCGGGCCGCTGCAGCGCGTCGCCTTTCTCTTCACGGACGCCGAATTCGACGAATACGACGAGATCTACCACGGCAAGCCGCTCTGCCGGAAATGCGGCGCCTGCGTGCGCGAATGTCCGGGCCACTGCATCCCCGACCTCAAGTCGGGCAAGACCTGCACGGCCACCATCGGCGACTACAAGATGGAATGGGGCGACATCGACATGTGGAAATGCTATGCCTTCTACACGCATGCCGGACGCTACTTCAATCCGTTTGTGCCGAAGGAGGTCTGGGACGAGAACAAGAACGGCGATCTCGATCTCATGGAGGGCAAGGCCCAGGCGAGCGAGCAGGAGATTATGAAGGTCTATCGCGCGCTGGCGAAGTATTTCCCGAGCTGGGTGGGCTACAACATGGCCAAATGCGGCGGCTGCATCCGCGCCTGCGTGTCCATGCTGGAGAAGCCGGGCGGCTGCATGCACGGGCGCTTCAAGAACCCGCTGCGCACGCGGGCCAAGGCCTGGAAGATGGACCGCTAGGGCGAGGAGCGCAGGACGATGTTGACTCGAGAGACAATTGAGCAGGCGGCGCGCGACTATGGCGCCACGGTGTTTGGCGTGGGGGACCTGGCGCTTTTCGCGGGCGAGGACCCCAAGCACGACCCCAAGATGATCTGCCCCCGCGCGCAGTGCATCGTGGGCTTCGGCATACCCGTGCCGCGGGGCCTCTACAAGACGATGAAGGACGGTTCGCAGTTCTACACCTACACGACGGTGGGCGTGAAGGCCATCGACGAGGAGTACTTCGAGATGTTCCTCTTCCGCATGGCCTCGGTCATCGAAGACGAGGGCTATGACGCCTGTCTGCAGCGGCCGTACCCGAACATGCGCGTGCAGGGCGACACCTCGGCCAATCCCGAGACGATCGGCGTGTATGAACTCAAGTACGCGTCTCCCGTCGAGCCGGGCAAGCCGCCGCCGGACGTGATGATCGACTTCGACAAGGCAGCGCGGGCCTGCGGCTTCGGACAGGGCGGCCTCTACGGGCGCGTGATAAACCGCGACTATGGCCCGATGATGCGCTATGCGTTTGTGATCACGGATGCGCCGCTCACGACGAACGCGCCGTGGACGGGCGACCTCTGCGCGGCCTGCCGCCAAGGCGCGGACACGCCGCCTTGCGCCGCCGCGTGCGCGGCGTCCTGCATTGATCCCGAGAAGGGACTGGACACCTGGAAATGCTGGGAACACTACAACAAGGCGCGCGGCTACACGCTGCCGCGGACGCAGTGGGGGTATCAGGCGTGCCTCTGCGGACGGCGTTGCGACATCGCCTGCTACGAGAAGCTGACGGGGAGGTCCCTATGAAGGCGGAACTGCTTAAGCTCGCCAAGGCGTGTGGCGCGGATCTGATGGCGGTGGCGCCCGCCTCTCGGTTTCCGGCGGACGATGTGCTCTTCACCATCTATCCCGAGGTGAAGAGCGTGATCGGCTTCGCCTTCCGCTGTCTGCGCGGCAGCTACCGCGCGCTGGAGGAAGGCACCACGTACTACCAGTACACGACGATGTCCGTGGAGAATCTGGAGGAGACGGTGATGCCCGTGGCGCTCGTGCGCCTGGCCAACTTCATCGAGTCCAGAGGCTTCACGGCGGTGCCGCAGCGGCGGCATCAGACGATCATGGCGTCCAAGGACGGCATGAATCCCGAGGTCGCCTACGACGCGATCACGCGTGACCGCCCCCAGGAGCCGCAGCTCGACTTCGACGCCACGGCAGTGCGGTGCGGCCTCGGCGAGAAGGGGTTCCACGGCGCGCTGCTCACCGATGACTTCGGTCCGTTCCAGCGCGTGTGCTTCCTGCTGACGGATGCGGAGATCGCGCCCGATCCGCTGGTGACGCCGCATTTGTGCGATCATTGCGGCGCCTGCGTGAAAGGCTGCCCGGGAAATTGCATTGACGCCACGACGGGGGCGGTCGATGCGTGGCGCTGCGCGGTCTACTACAATGGCGCCAACGGCACGAAGAATCCGTTCATGCCGCCGGACGCATTCCCGGACTTCCCGGATCGTCTGAAGATCATCGCCGGCGAGGCGGAGATAGACCCCGAAAAGGCGCGGCGCATCCTGGACGAGATCTTCTTCTATCCGCCGGCGCAGCATTCGTATGTGTGCTCCATCTGCGGGCGTGCCTGCGACAGGGCCTGCTACAGCCATCTGGAGGAGAAGGGGCTGCTCCGCAAAAGATTCAAGACGCCGTTCCGCACGCGGCCGGAGTGGCGTTTCCCGCTGTCCGATTTCGCGGCCCCGTCTGGGGCCTGTCCATCCGAAAGCTGAAGGGAGTTGCACTGTGCACCTGAAGAAAACGATCTGTCTGGCTGCGGCGCTGTTGGCCGTCTCCGCGTGGGCCGAGAATGTCCTTCGCGGGGATTTCCTGCCGGACAACTATGGCGGCCTCGTCGACTGGACGCTGACGGGGCAGATGTCTTTCCTGCGGCTGGAGGAGAAGGGCCCTGAAGGTGGCCCGGTGGTGCGGCTCGCGAAGGGCTCTGGCGCCCTGGTGCATTCCACGCTTCAGCTGGTCAAGAACGAGGACTACCGGATGTCGTTCTGGGTGCGCACGAAAGACGCGCGGGGGCCGCGTCTGGAATTCCAGGATCTCCGCGCGCGCCTCTGGCACGAGAAGTATCCCATCCCGGCCAATACGCAGGGGCAGTGGCAGAAGCTTGAATGGTCGATCAAGGTGGGGCCCTCGCATGACAACTACTACAACTGGCGCGTGATGTGCGCAGCCTTCCCGAAGGAGGGTTTTCTGGACATCAGCGATCCGCAGCTGGAGCCCGTGAGCGAACAGGCGAAGCAGAAGACTCACAGGCGCTCCACCAATCAGCCCTATCGGGCGCGCGTCACGCCGGTGGATCCTGAGGTCAACGGCCTTGATGCCGCCGATGCGCGCATGACCTTCCACTTCTCGGGGACGCTTCCGAAGGAACCGTCGAAATTGACGCTGAAGGTCGCGCTGGCGGGGCGTGAGGCGATGGCCGAGTTGGGCGCGGACAAGCGGGCGACGGTGCGCTTTGGCGCCCTGGACGAAGGGTCCCATCGGGCAGTGGCGCGCGTGGTGGACACGCAGGGGCAGGTTCTGGCCGAGAACACCTATGTCCTTCGCACGGCGCCGCAGGTCAAAAACCCGACGCCGCTGAAGAAACTGAACAACTTTGTGAGCGAGATCGCGTCCAGGCCGCTGGCCAACGAGGACATCACATTCGTCTTCGCCCGTGCGGGATGGGTCTATCTGGGCCTCGACAAGCCCGTCAAGGGCGTGACGGCGAGTCTGGACGGCAAGCCGGTGCTGGCTTGGGACGATGGGCTCTACATGGAGACGATGCGCTGGGTTTCGGCAGGGGCGCACACGGTCAAGGTGAGTGGCGTTTCCGAAGGCGCGGTTGGACGGCTCAATCTGCGCCGTGTCAAATACATCTACGGGCGCAATGCGTTTTCTTGGTTCTACCTGAAGCCCAAGCGGAAATACGCCGGGAACTCGTTCGATCACGCCTACCAGAAGCGATTCGGCCTGGACCGCGGATTCAATCTGGCCGTCCTGCCGGCCGCCAACGCGAAGATCTGGCAGGCGGGTACGCAACAGGCGGCGATTCGTCAGGATCTGCTGGAGCGGGGCGTGTACATCACCTATGGCACTGCCTGCTTCCTGGAGACGGCGCCGATTCGCAATGATCCCGTGGACTATGCGGATGTGCTGTTCAACAACGAGGCGGGCCGCCGCGGGTTGCCCTGCTGCTTCGAGGAGAACACCGTGAGGGCGCCGCGCCTGATGAAGTACAACGCGGCGAATCTGTGGTGGGACGCCAATCTGCGCCAGCAGCGGCTGGACATGTACTACGCCGATCTGGGGCGGATGAATTTCTTCGCCGATCCCGATTTCGACATCCCGGAGATGGCGGGCTATGCGAATGGCGGCACGGGCGAGGGCGTCATGATCCACGAGGCGTACTATTCGGCCCCCGGCACGCGTGAAGGCCTGGACAACGTCTATCGGACGATGAAGGAGCAGATGGCGCAGATGGAGCAGCTGGTGCCGTGCTACGTTTCGCATTTGATCTCTTTGTGCAACACCTTCATGACGGTGGGCAGCTGGACCTCCTGGGTGATGCCCGAGTGCGACTACAAGGGCTTTCTGTCGCGCTACATGCAGCTCATGGCAACCGATCCGGCCTATGCGAACATCGCGGGCATCGGGCTGCCGGGCATCTACTGCGACGAAGACTACTATCGTTTCGCCAAGGACGCGCTGCGCCATTACTGCATTGAAGGCGCGACGGACGATTATGGCGCAAGATACGGCATCTCGGATCTGCCGGGCTACATGGACAACGGCGATTTCCTGAACGGATTCGCGGGCTGGACGGTGGAGCCGGCCGCGGAGGGAACGCTTGTCGCCGGTTCGCGCAAGGGACTGGGCACCTACATGCGGCGCCATCGCAACAAGTTCATCGGCCCCGAATGCTTGGGCGAGACGTATGCCCAGCTGACCAAGGCCTCCAACGGCGTGAACCGTCTGTCCCGCACGATCACAGGACTCGCCAAGGGCGAATGCTACCAGCTGGTGTTCGCCAGCTTCAACCTGGACGAACTCGACAATCCTAAGGCTAGGCCGCAGGATCGCGAAACGGCCATCAAGGTCTCCTTCACGGGCGCAACGGAAATGCCGGAATTCACGACGGCGTTCGGCGCGGGCGACGCGCGCTTCACGAAGTTCCAGATCACCACGCATCGGCATGTCGTGTGCGCCACGGACGACACGCTCACCTTTACGCTGAGCGACGGCGACGGGCTTCCCCCTGGTGAACGGCGCTGCATCAACTACGTGGGCTTCCGCAGGTGCTACTTCAAGGATCCCAAGGATCTGGAGGACCTGAGCCAGATGTATCGCGCCACGTGTTCGCAGACCCCTGGCGGTCGTTGACGGAAACAAAAAACCCAATTGCATTTCAGCAGATTCGAAGGAGCAGCAGATATGGCATACGAAGGAGAACTTACCGCCGCCGACGTGAAGGCGAAGGCGCGCGAATGCGGTGCGGACCTGGTTGGCATTGCGCCGATGAGCCGGTGGGAGGGCACGGACAAGCAGCACGACCCGCGCTACATCTTCCCGGGCGCGAAATCGATGATCGTCTTCGGCTTCCGCATTCCGCGTGGTTCGCTGCGCGGCGTTGAGGAGGGCACGCACTTCCTCAACTACGCGACGATGGGCTATGCGGCGCTCAACTCGATCTACGGGCCGATGGTGCTCTGGGAAATGAACCGCTATCTTGAAGACCATGGCTACGAGGCCGTGCCGATGGCGAACGTCTCGGGCGGCGAAGCCGTGAATCCGCTGACCGGCAACTTCCGCAAAGGCTGGAGCCGCCCGGTGCGTCCGGGCCTGCCGGCGCCGGACGTATCGGTGGACTATCGCGTGGCGGCGTTTCTCGCGGGCCTCGGCGAGTTCGGGTATTCGCGTCAGTTCCTGACGCCGGAGTTCGGTCCGCGTCAGCGCTTTGCGATCATGCTTACGGACGCCGAACTCGAGCCCGATCCGATCTATTCGGGCCACATCTGCGACCGCTGCATGGAATGCGCCAAGAATTGCCACGGCAAGGCCATCTCCGCCACCGAGACGGTCAAGGTGACGTATGGCGGCGTGGAGGTCGAGTTCGCCAAGCGCGACGAGATGGCGTGCTCGCGGGCCTTCCGTGATGGCGGCCTCAACAAGGAGCTTTCGCCGTTTGACGGAAACTATCCGCGCAAGTACGGCTATGGCCTGGCGCACGAGGGCAGCTGCGGCTGCATCCGCGCATGCATGGTTCACCTCGAGGAGCGCGCGAAGATGACGCGGGGATTCCGCGAACCTTTCCGCAAGCCAGGATTCCAGCAGTGGGAGATTGACCACTCGAAGCCCTATGAGCTTCCGCAGGAGGTGATTGACGCCTATCCCGACAGCATCGAATCGCATGACGCCTATACGAACTACAACATCAAGTCGAACTACGGCACGAAGGCGGCGGCCGGACTTGACGCCTCCGGTCAGGCCGGCGGCGGACTTGCGTGAGGATGGGGCATGGAAGGCAAATACATTGATCAGCAGGTGACGAGCGCCGAAATCAAGGCACTCGCCAAGCGTGTGGGCGCCGATTGCGTCGGCATTGCGCCGATGAGCCGTTGGGAGGGCGCGCCGAAGCAGAATGATCCGCGCTACATCTTCCCGGGCGCCAAGTCGATGATTGTGCTGGGCTTCCGCATTCCGCGCGGACTCCTGCGCGGCATCGAGGAGGGGACGCGCTTCATCGACTATCCCGGCATGGGTTATGCGTCGCTCAATCAGGTTCATGGGCCGATGGTGCTCTGGAAGCTGAACCGCTACCTGGAGGAGCGCGGCTTCGAGGTCTTTCCGCTGCAGAATGCGAATGGCGGCGATGCCGTCAATCCCGTGACGGGCAAGTTCCGCGGCGGCCTGAGCCGCCATGTCGCCGAGGGGCGTCCGCTTCCCGATGTGCTGGTGCATTTCCGCATTGCCGCCTATCTGGCGGGCCTCGGCGAGTTTGGTTGGTCGAAGATGTTCCTCACGCCGGAGTTCGGCCCGCGTGTCCGGTTCGCGATGCTCTTCACGGACGCCGAATTCGATGCCTATGACCCCATCTACGAAGGCCATATCTGCGACCGCTGCAAGCTCTGCGTGCGCAACTGCGGCGGGCATGCCATCTCGATGACGGAGTCGGTCAAGGTGACGATTGCCGGCCATGAGGTCGAATGGGGCAAGCTCGACGAGCTCGCCTGCGAAGAGGGCCTGCATGGCGGCGAAGGACATGCGCTCTCGCCTTTTGACGGCGAATATCCGCGCCAATACGGCTACGGACGCGCGGTCGAGGGCGCCTGCGGCTGCGTCCGCGCGTGCATGATCCATCTGGAACAGCGCAACAAGCTGACGAAGACCTTCCGCAATCCGTTCCGCAAGCCGGGCTGGACGCAGTGGAAGGTCGATCATACGAAGCCGTATGAGATTCCGCCGGAAGTTGTCGCCGAATATGGTCTGGACGGTGAAACCAAGGCCGAGGCCTCCGACGCGGATGCCTTCAGTCCGCTAAACGATTAACCTGTTGGTCCACCAGGAGAAAGGCTTTCCATGAAGTTCGCCGTGAAGATGTTGTTGGCTGCGCTGATGGCGCAGAGCGTATGTGCCGAGCCTGAGAACATGGCGCGCGGCAAGCCCTACACCTTCAGCGCGCCGCCCTCCTATGCGCTGTGTACGGATGCGGGCGACAAGACGCAGCTGACGGACGGCGAGTGGCTGAAGCCGAAGTCGGGCGGATTCTGGACGAAGAAGTCGGTGGTGGGCTGGCATCTGGGCGGCGTGGGCGACCGGATGGTGACGGTCGACCTTGGTCGGGATGAGCCCATCACGGGCTTTTCGTGGAACTTCGGCGCGGGGGCGGCGGGCGTCTCCTGGCCGGATCTCATCTTCGTCTATGTCTCGACGGACGGCAAGACCTGGCGCTTTGCGGGTGATCTCTACGGACAGTCGAAGGAGGAGAACGGTCCGCCGAACGAAGATGGTTTCGGCATCTATCGGGCGTGGTCGGTGAAGATGCCGTGCCACGGCCGCTACGTCACCTTCCTGGTGCGTGCCACGAACTACCTGTTCGTCGACGAGGTGGAGGTCTATCGTGGGTCTGCTTCCTGTCTGGCGCTGGAGAGCGAGGGTGAGCCGATTGTCCGCGTGCTGGATCACTATGCCGCCTATCGGAGACATCAGCATTTCTATCGTGATGCCATGCGCATTGGCCAGGCGGCGCAGAATCTGCCAGAGGCGGCGCGACTGGAGGTCGTGGCGGAACTTCACCGCCTCAATGCGGCGGTGATGCGCGGCAAGGACCATGCCCAGCCTTTCCTGTGGCCGTGCGACCGCTGGGCAAGTGCCGACGTTCTGGATCTGCCGTCGTCCAAGGCCGAAGTGGGGGCGCCGCTTGTGGTGGAGATGATGCGGGGCGAGACGCGATCGGCCGCCGTCAACCTCTCCAATCCCACGAAGGCCGATCTGGAGGTCGCGGTTTCGCTGGAGGGCTTCCCGCCTGAGGCGCATGCGCAGTTGCGCGAGGTCGTTCCAACCGTCGTCAAGTCGGGCGCGCGCGTGGGCGGACTGCTGATGGGGGAGGGCGCCACGCAGATGACGCTCAAGGTACCCGTCGGCACGACCCGGCAGTGCTGGATTTCCTTCGCGAAGCCGAGCTGCGCGGCGGGCGACTATGCGGGGCGCGTTGTGGCGGGCGCGATTTCCGTTCCGCTCACGCTCAAGCTCGCGGCGGTCGACTTCCCGGCGCGTCCGCGGCTGCACGTCGGCGGCTGGGACTACACCGAGAACGGCGGCAGGCAGTTCGGCAAGGGCAACGACAACCTCAAGGCGCGTCTCGCGCGGATGGCGGAGTTCTTCACGGACACGCCCTGGGCGGGTTCGTCTGTTCTGCCGCAGGGGGCGAAGTTCGATGCCGAGGGCAATCTCACCAATGGCGCGAACCTGAACTTCCGGACATGGAACGAATGGGTGGATCTCTGGGGCGAACAGGCCCGGCAGTATTGCGTCTTCATGAATGTCCCGGGGCTGCGCTTCGGCGAGAAGCTGGGCACGGCCCGCTTCAACCGCATGGTGGGCGCCTACATGCGCGCCTGGTATGACGGCATCCGCGCCAAGCTGAACGGGCGGCGTGTGATCCTGCTGCTTCTCGACGAACCGAGCAAGGTGGCCGATGACGAGATCATCATCGCCTGGGCCAAGGCGATCAAGGCCGCGGCGCCCGAGTTCACGATCTTCGAGGATGTCGACTACGCCGATTTCACGCAGCCGACGCATAAGGCCGTCTATGACGTGAGCGACATCATCTGCCCGGCCTCGCCGAATGTCACGGCACGCGGCAATGAGGCCTTCTTCCTGGAGAAGGTCGCGGAGGGCAAGGAGCTTTGGCTGTATTCCTGCTGCGGCCCCTCGCGCACCTTTGACCCGATCGTCTACTACCGTTCGCAGGCGTGGCTCGCCTGGAAGCTTGGGGCGAAGGCCACGCAGTTCTGGGCCTTCGGCTGTGGCGGCGGAATTGGCGACAGTTTCCGTCCCTTCGACCAGCCGGGCACGGAGTACTCGCCGTTCTTCGTGTCGCCGACGAATGCCTACCGCGCGAAGCAGAGCGAGGCCATTCTCGAGAGCGTGGAGGACTATGAATACCTGGCGATGCTGGCGGAGAAGATCGCGGCCGAGAAGGCGAAAGGCAAGGATGTGGCGGCGCTTGAGAAGCTGCTGGCGGAGGCGCCTGGCCGTGCGCTTCCACAGGAGGCGTGGCTCAAGAGCAACAAGTACTCCTTCAGCGCCGGCGCGAAGCGCTATGACTGGTTTATCCGCAGCCACGACCATGCGGCGATGGATGCCGTGCGCATCGAGATCCTGCATGCCCTGGCGCATTGATGGCGGCGGACGGAAGGAGAAGGGCGTCGTGCGCGAGAGAAGATGCCATAGGGCGCTGGTGGCGCTGGGAATGCTGTTCGTCTGTGCGTTGGCGCAGGCCGAATCGGTGAGGGTGACGGTCTCGGGAGGTCCTGGGGCGTCCACGCGGCACCAGGACCTCGTCAATGGCGAGCTGGTGGTTTCGGCGGCCTCCGTGGGTGCGGCGGATTGGGTCGAGGTTGCGCCTGACTTCGCCACCGCCCGGGTCGGCGAGGCTGGCCATTTCGTGCTGCCGAACGGATTCCTGGGCACTTTCTCGTGCGCGACCAATGCCGAATATGCGCTTGGGAAGTCGATGATGCCGATGTTCGGAATGAAGACGCCGCGGACGACGTTTGTGGCCTTCGTGGACGGCATGCCGTGGGACTATCGGACGATTGTGCGGGTCAGGGATGGCGTCTACTCACTGGTCCTGCGATTTGGCCTTGGCCGGCGTCAGGCGGAGGAGGATATCCGCATCACGTTTGTGACGCTTCCGCAAGACGCCGATTATCCTCAGATGGCGGCCGCCTACCGCGAACGTCGGTTGGCACGTGGCGACGTGCGCCCGATTGTCGCACGGATGAAGGAACAGCCGGATCTCGCGTATGCCGCCCGAGCCGTGGAAGTCCGCATCCGCCAGGCCTGGAAACCCGCACCGCCGCCGATCGAGGAGCAGTCCGTGAGCAATGAGCCGCCGATGAAGGTGGCGGTGCCGTTCTCGCGGGCGGGGGAATTCGTGCGGGCCTGCCGGGAGGCGGGGGTGAACGCGGCGGAGTTCTGCCTTGTCGGCTGGAACCGGAAGGGGCACGACGGCCGCTATCCGCAGATCTTTCCCGTGGAGCCCGAGTTGGGCGGCGAGACGGAGCTGCGGAAGCTCATCGCCGAGACGCAGCGTCTGGGCTACCGCATGGTCTGCCACAACAACCACTCCGACTGCTACCGCGTCGCCGCGTGCTGGGACGACGAGTTCGTGATCAAGGACGCGAAGGGGAACCTGTCGCGGAATGCCTGCTGGTCGGGCGGCCGGATGTACAACCTCTGTCCGCGTCGGGCCTGGGAGCTGTTCGCTTCGCGGGATCTTTCCCGGATTGCGGATCTCGGCTTCCGGGGGCTGCATTACATCGATGTGCTGTCGATCACCGGGCCGCGCGCCTGTTTCGACCCGCGCCATGCGCTCACCAAACGCGAGGCGGCACGCTATGTCGACCTGATTCAGCGCGAGGCGCGCCGGACGATGGGCGGCTGCGGCAGCGAGGGCGGTTTTGACTTTGCGGCGGGGTCGCTGGACTATGCGCTCTACATCTCGTATTCGAAGCCTGGGACCCGACCGCATCCGTTGGTGGATCGGATTGTGCCGCTGTGGCAGCTCGTCTACAACGGCATAATCCTCTCGGGACCATTCACGGCCTGTACGAACTACACCATCAAGGACCGCGAGACGCAATTGGCGCTCGTGGAATTCGGCGGCCGGCCGATGTTCTACATCCACTCGGCCTTTGTGACCGGCTTCCAGTGGATGGGAACGGCGGACCTGACGCTGGATTCCCCGGAGCATCTCGCGGCGGCTGTCGCGGCAGTCAAGCGTGGCGCCGACGAATATGCCCAACTGTCGGATCTGCAGTTCGTCTATATGACGGACCATCGCCTGCTTGCGCCGGGCGTCACGTTGACCGGCTATGCGAATGGCGCCGAGGTCGTCGTCAACCACACCGAAAGTCCTTTCCTCTATAGGGGCCAAAAGGTGCCGGCGACGTCTTGGCGTCGGTTTTAGGATCATGAGGATTCCACTTTCCAATTGACGCGTTCGGCGTAAATGAGGTAAACTTGTCGCAAGTGAGAACGGGAGGCCATCTATGAGTGACGCATACACGAATCATTGGACATGCCGGATTGCCGCGGTTGTGGGCGTGTTCGGAATCTTCAGCCTCTCGGCGGAGACCTACACGACGGCGGGCTCTGGGCCGTGGTCAAGCGAATCCACTTGGGTAGGCGGGGCGGTGCCGACGGTTACGGGTACCGAAACCAATAGTCTGAAGGACGGACATGTCGTCACCTATGACGGAACCGATGCCTGCTGGCACACCATGTATGTCGGGTCCTCTTCGGGGCTGGTGCCGACAGGCTACAGGCAGGTCGGCGGCACGCTGACCAGTGAGCGGCTGACGGAAATCGGCAATGCCACAAGTCGCGCGGGCGAGAGCTTCATGGAACTGGAGAACGTGGACGCCAACTTCAATGCCTATCGTCTGGTCCTTGGCCGCAACAAGGGCAATGCCCGTCTGAAGATGACTGGCGGATCATTGACGTTTGGTGCCGGAAATGCTCTACTGATGGGCATCAAAACGGAGAAGTCCATGCCGCCCAACCGCATGGAGCTGGAGGACGTGACCTGGAACAATCTCGGCCAGAATCTGTTTGTCGGCTATTCAAATGCCGGCACCAACATCGTCCATCTCAGAAATTCGGCGCTGAACAGCAGTTCTGGTGCGTTGATTGTCGGTTATTTGGCGAATGACTACGGCCTCACGGGACAGGACTTCGTGATTGCCGAGAATTCCAGCCTCTCGCTGACGGGCCGCAATGTCGAACTGGTGGACAATGCGATGCATGAGGCTCACCTGACGCTTTCCAACTCCACGTTGAAGTGCGCACAGCTGCTGATGGGCTGTGCGGCGGGCGCGACCAGCCATCTGGAGCTGATTGACAGCCCGCCGATCCAAAGCACGTCAACCTCCTGGGTTGGCTATAGGCCCGATACGGTCAGCCATGTCCTGTTCAAGGATCTGCGGTCGCCGAAAGGCACGGCCGCCGAGGCGATGGCTGCGCTTTCGCTGCGAAGCGTCGCGGGCGAGAGACGTCGCTTTTACTTCACCGTCGACAGCTGCGACTGGTCGGGCACGGCCACTTTGCGCGTCTCATCCCAGTACAACGAGCGTACGATGGCTTTCCGGAACATGACGCTGCCGGGCGTCTCCATTCAGGTTGGCTATTACGCCGCGTCGCCTGCCGTGCTGCAGGTCTCCAATTGCACATGGAACGTGGCAAACTGCAGTCTGAACGTGGCCAATGTCTACAATTCTGAGGGACGGGCCGAGATCTGGGATTCGGATCTGTCCTGCGTCTATCTGAATCTTGTCGACGACAATACAAATACGGAAGACCAGCCCCAGCGTGGTGAACTGCTGGTGAGCGGTGGTTCGTTTACGGTTGCCGAACAGCTGCAGATTCGGCGTGGCGTCGGGCGTCTCGTGCTGGAACGTGGTGCCGAAATGACCTGTTCCGATGCCTATCTGCCCAACATGACTGGCGCCGCCGCCGAGGTCGTCGTGGGCGAAGACAGTCGGTTGCGTCTGACGAAACGGCTTATCATCGGCAATCAGGCGGGCGTTTCGTGCGCGTTGACGATCAAGCCGGGCGCGCAGCTGGTCGTGGACAAAGGTGGCTCCGCGACTTTCGGCGCCGCGAGCACCAATTTCCTCTGGCAGATGGAAGGCGGCGAACTTGATCTGGGCGGCCGGGCCGCCGCATTCGCGACTGCCGCCGTTTCCGAGGGTACCGCCTACTTGCGTGGTGGCGTGGTCAAGGCGATGGGGTTTGGTACGCCTGCCGCCGCCGGTACGCAGAAGATCGTCTTCGACGGCGCCACGGTAAAGCTCACGGGAGACTGTGTGATCATTGCGGACAAGTCGGATGCGCGTGTGGCGAATGGCGGCGCCATCTTCGAGGTGGATGAGGGCGTGAGGGCCTATGTGAACGGATCCCTGCAGCACGACGCGACGGCGGAAGTGGTCGACGGCGGTCTGGTGAAGAAGGGCGCGGGCATGCTGGAACTGAATCGCGCCGGATCGACATTCACGGGCCCTGTGCGGATAGAGGCCGGCACGCTGAAGCTCACGGTGACGGGCTGCTTGCCCGCAAATGCGCGGATCGTTCTCAACGCGGCTGCGGGTGCGTGCCTGCAGCGCGGCACTTCGGCGGCCTATCCGGAAGGCCTTTCCCTTGAAGTGACGGGAGAGATGGCGGATGCGTCGCGGCATGTCCTGGTGGAGGGCTGGTCGGGTGAACTGCCCACGATCACAGGCGTCCCCAAAGGCTGGGACGTGGAATTGCGCGACGGCAAGATCATGATGTATCCCGTGCGCGGCTTTGCGCTGATCCTGAAGTGAGGAGATGCTATGTCGGACATGAAGACGTTGCTGGTTGGACTTGTGTTGATGGGCGCGGCTGGGAGCATGGCCGCGCAGATCGATCCCATCACCACACGTTGGACGTTTGGCGCGCACGAGCCGTACACGATGTATCGGCGGGTGGGCCGCAAATCGACGGGCGGCATCGAGGGCACGGCCAAATGGGTGAAGCCCTGGCTAGACTGGTGGGACGCGTCGGCGCCGGCCCGGATGGAGGAGCTCGGCCTCAACGGCCTCCATTCCCGCTTCTACAAGGGCATGGGCTGGGAAGAGGAGAAGAAGGATTTCC
>JAKSOW010000074.1 GCA_024405395.1 Kiritimatiellia bacterium
TTGAACGACCTGAACCAGGTGACGGTGGTGAAGCCGGTCGGCTACTGGCGCATCTTCATCGACGGCCCGGCGATCCAGCTTTCGGGCACCGGTCCTGCGAAGAAGGCCATGGCCAAGGCGGCCCCTCCGGCGGCACCTCTGGCGGCGCCGGAGAATGAGGCAGACGACAGGCCGATCATCGGCGAGGGCGCGGTCTCGGTGAACACGTTCGGCATTCTCAAGATCGAGAGCGTGACGACGAACACGATGATCGCGATTCCGTGGACTTGGTACAGCAAGGAAGAGCAGAAGGCCGAGGACATCCCTGTGCGCAAGCTAGTCAAGACGACGAATCTGACCAATGGCGACATCCTGTACTGTAGCGTGACCAATGGAAACGGCCGGACGTATGCGGCCTGGGCCGTCGTTGACGGTGAATGGCAGTCGTGTTCGACCGTTTACATTGACAAGGAGGGCCTTGGCAGCATTCAGGTTGTCGCCGATGAGGACAATGAAGAGGCTAAGGACGGCAACTATGCGTACTCGACGCGCATTCCCCGCGGCAATGCACTCTGGCTGATCCGCCAGAATCCCGTTGACGCGTCCGGCAAGGCGATTCCTTTCTGGGTCTATGGCCAGAGCGTGACGACCGAGGTGACAAACGAAGTGCGAGCTCCGCGTACCGGAGAGACAGTCTTTTCGACTACGCTCGGCAATCCTTATGCACAGCCCATGATGCTCAATGATCTTGTCTTCGAGGGCGAGATCGACAAGAACGATCGCATCTGGTATTACACGCAGTCTGGCTCAATCAAGGACATCATGTATGTGGCCGGCAAGGGCTGGCGCATGGCTACGACCATGGAGGTCAACGGCAGAATCAGAACGGTGTACGACTATGACATCGAGATTCCGGCCGGGATGGGCTTCTGGTACGACCGCCGCGGCACGACGCCGCTGAAGATCATCTGGAAGCGCCGATAAGATCTGTTTATCCTGCCTACGGCGAATATGCGTTGTCTGGTTTGCGCATTGCCGGCTGCTGTCTCGGCCCGGGTGACCGGGCCGAGACGGCGGTATATGTGGGTAGGGGCGATATGTTGCCGGGCGATATTGCACGACTGCGTGGAATGTGTTATACTTGCAGGTCGACGTGACGCGCTTTGACTTCTATGAAGAGCCTCCACGGAAACGCTGGGAGGTGCTGATCACGGCTGGCGTGGCGCTGGCCGTCTTTGGTGTTTTGGCGCTTTGGTCTTGGCCGTTGCCGCATCCGGCCGTGTGGGAGGATTTGGCGATCGCAGCGGGGCTGCGCCCACCCGAGACGCCATTTCCCGGGATCTACCGCGGCATTCTGGCGTTGTTGCTGCGCTCCCTGCCGGCACAGCATGTCTTGACGGCGCTGCCGTATCTGGCCCATGCGTTCCTGTCCCTCTCGGCCATGCTGCTCTACCTGGTCTTTCGCGACGTCATGCCCGGGGCCCTGCGCCTTAAGGCCCACATGGGGCCGTTGGGGTCGCGCATCAGCCGCCTGGTGGCCCTGGTGATGGTGCCGCTGTTCCTTTCGGCTGATCCCATCTGGCGGGCGGGACAGACGTTCTCGCCGACGACGGTGGCATTGGGATTGGTGGTGGCCGCCATTTACCTGTTCTTCATCTTCATTCGCAGGGGAAGTCTGGCGGCGCTCTATGGTTCCACGGCGCTTCTGGGCATCCTTTCCGCGGAGACGACGGCTGGTTTTGCGCTGTCCCTCGTGGCGGCGACGGTGGTGGTGCTGGCGGTGGGCTGGGCTTCAGATCCCGATGTGCCGCTCGTCAATCCCCTGGTGGATGGCCTGGTGCGCGATTTCACGTTCAAGCGGCTCACCTACACGTGGATGCTCGCCTTTGGCGGCGTGGTGGCGTTCAATTCCTGGCAATTCGTCGCGATGGGCGGCATGGAGGCCATGGAGTACCAGGGCGTCCTGGGCCTGCTTTTCGCCTACTTCAAAGGCGGATGGGAGGCCACGCGTGATGCGGCGACGGCTCCGGGCTGGCTTTTTGCCGTGCTGCTTTCGGCGGTGCCGTTCCTGTTGGCCGTGAAGTTGCTGCCGCGTGCCTGGGATGACGACAAGTTCCTGCCGTATGTGGTGGGCGTGCTCTTTGCGGTGCTCGGGTTGGTGGCGTTGGCGTCGCTTTCCTGCACACCCGCCCTGTGGTACTGGACCTGGCTGCGCGACAGGCCGATGATGCCGTGCGACCTTCTGCTTGCGCTTTTCCTGATGCTGGATGTGGCGGCGGCGGTGTTGGCTTTGGCCGTATTCGGCATTGACGCCTGCTGCCGCAACTATCGGCGCATCGCCCAGCAGCAGTTCCCCGAGTCGATGCAGTTCGAGCTGCCGCGGCAGATGGTTGATTCGCTGGCGCGTGCGCGCGTCTGGCGCAAGCGTGTGTTCTGGGCGCTGCTGGCGTTGGTGCCGCTGGCCACATTGCCCGGGCGATGCCTGTCCCAGCAACGCGCCATGATGTCGGTGATGGCGGACTATGCCGAGGAGACGTTGGCGGAGCTGGGGGACCGCAGCATCCTCTTCACGGACGGTTCCTACGACTGTCTGCTGGAGGTGATGGCCCTGGCGCGCGGCCGCAGGCTCAATGCGCTCTCGCTGCTGTCGCCTCTGAATGCGCGCACGCAGATCATCCGTCAGCGCGCCGCCGAGGACGAGGAGGACAAGGCGCTGTTGGAGAATGATGCCGCCGGCGTGCTGCGTACGTGGGTCTCCGCCACGCCGGAGAAACTCAAGAACGCCGGTGTGCAGATCGGCTTCGAGATGTGGAAGCGCTCCCATCTTCCCATGCCGCCGTTTTCGGGCGTGATGGCGCTGCCGGGCGAGGACATCGCCAAGGATGAGCTGGCGCGGGCGTTGGCGGCGTGCAAGACCTTGGGTGACACGGCGTACGCAGTCGCCGATGACAAGAAGGTCGAAGCCTGCACGGATCGCTTGGTTAAGCACTTCTATTCCTTTGTCCTGTGGCGGCTCTCGCGTTTGGCGCAGATGCGCAGCCAGGTGGCGGACAAGTCCGGCGACAAGGCGCAGGCGTATCGCGAAGCCGCCAAGGCCGATGAGCTCGATTCGGTGAACGCGAGCGTCCAGAAGATGAAACGCGACATGGAGTGGTTGCGCCGCCAATCCAGCGCCGGCACGCTGACGCCTCGCGAAGGATTGGTGGTGGGGCTCTCGCGGGCGGATTTCGCCTTCGCGGGCCGTTATGCCGCCCCGGTGCTGCGCACGGATCCCGATGACGTGCGCGCCAATTTCGCGATGGGCATGATGTACTACAACGAGGAGAAGTACTCGCGCGCGGAGGAGCATCTGCTGCGGTGTCTGAATCGTCGTCCCGATGAGCCTGCGGTCCACAACAATCTGGCCAATGTCCAGATGAAGCTGGGCAAGCTCAATGAGGCGGAGGAGCATGTGCGCCGCGCCTTGGCGCGTCTGCCGGACTCGGATGAGGTGAAGCGTACGCTGGAGCGCGTGCTGAGGCTTAAAGAGGAAAAGAAAGCGAAGGAAGGAACGAAATGATGAAGGATATGGGCAAGCTGTTTTTGTGCGGCCTCTGCGCTGCGATGTGGACGATGGCGGGATTGGCCAAGGCTCCTGAGAAGGGGGCCTTCGGCACGGCGTTCCAGGATCTGGCGGGGGATGACCAGGCCAACTTCGTCGCCACGGTCAATCGGTCGATGACCAATCGAGACGAGCCGCTGGACGACAAGTCCATCCTCACGCTCTACCGTGTGAACCGCGATGCGGTGAAGGCTTCGTCGGCGGCAGACCGCAAGACGGTGCTCGCCGCGGTCTTCGCCACCGCGCCGCTTCAGTGTCTGCCCTACTTTGCGGACCATCTTGCCGCGGATCTCTTCACGCGCAAGGCAGCCGGCTTCCGCGATGACGACGATTCGTTTGTGGAGTTTGCCTCGGCGGCGCTCATGCGCATCTCGCTCAAGCTGAACACCATCCCGATCGAAGATCGCCCAGGCGCGCGGTCGGCCTTTGCGGTGATCATGTTCCTCAAGGCCTCGGAGGGCAAACCCGAGGATCTGCGCGAGGCGTTTATGATGTATGTGCGCTCGGGCTCGCATGCGATTGCGCGCAAGACATGGTTTCCGGCCGCCTTCGGTGACGACAACCAGCCGCCCAGCTATCAGCCCATCCTTGACGCGAAGGAGAAGGGCGAAGAGCCGCCGCATCACATCCCGATGCCGATTGCGACGCCGCAGCTGACCACCTGGCTGCGCGGCGAGGGTGACACGAAGAACAACGCCGCCGACGTCAGCGGTCCCACGCCGAGCGACTCCATGCATGGCGGCATTCTCGAAGGTGACGGCGGTCAGGACGCGGGACTGTCGCGCGTGCCGCGGCCGGCCGTGTTCGGCAAGGATTCGCCGTATCACACGCGTCGTCGCGGCGATCATCCCAATGGGGATGATCCGGGCGGATACATGGGCCAGACCTTCTGACCGGGTGGATTGCGGGATGAGCGGTGTTCTCGACAAGATCGCCATTGTGCTGGTTTCCATGCCGACCCTTGTGGCTGTGTGGGCCTATGGCGGGTTGGATGGGCGGCTGTTTGCCCAGCTGGCGCCGTATGCCACCATGCTGGCGTTGGCGGCGTTCGTATGTCCGCAGCGGCATGGCGATGAACGATGGGCGACGGCCTGCCGTCGCGTTGGCAAGGCGATGCTTCACGACCCCCTGTTGTGGGTTGTGGTGGCGCTGTTTCTGTATATGCTCTTCCCGCTGTTCAATGTAGGCCTGTGTCCAGGTTGCGACTGGCGGGCGATTGACGCAGGGGCAGATCCTTTCCCGCCCTTGCGCCATCTTCCCTTTTGCGTGCGCCCCGTGGAGCATGCGCATGTGGTGTGGTGGTTCGTCGCCTCTTTGGCGGGGGCCTTTGCGGCGCGCCATGCTTTGACCCGCAAGGGCAAGTGTCATCTGTTCGAGCTCTTGGTGTGGAATGGCGTTGCGGTGGCGATCCTCGGTTTTCTGCAGCTGCTGACGGAGGCGCAGTATCCCTTCTGGGGCAAGGTCGAGCGACCGTTTACCTTTTTCGCCACTTTTGCCTACCCCAATATGGCAGGCGCGTTCTTCACGCTCGTCTATGCGTTTTCGCTGGGGCTATGGTTCCACCGCATGGTCATGGTCGAGGAGCTCACCTTGGATGATGAGCGTCATGGCAAGCTCAAGCATCCCATTCTCATGGAGCATTATCCGGTGGTGGCGGTGGCGCTGTCCTTCTTCGCCGTACTGGCCACGCTCTGCCGGGCGGCGATGATGCTGGTGATCCTGCTCACGGTCATCGCCTTTCTCTACATGGTGGGGCGCATCTTCGCCGAGACCGGTTGGATGCGGGCGCGGCGCCTCAAGTCCCTGGTGGTGGCGGCCGTGTTCATGTTGGGGCTTTTTGGCGCCGTTACCGTCTATGCGCCGCCCAAGGTACTTCAGGAACTCAAGACGCTGACCGTGCTGTCGGTGGCTGACCGTGTCTCCGGACGTGCGCAGTATCATTCGCGTGTGGCGTCGGCCATCATGCGTAAATACCCTCTCTTCGGCGTGGGAGGCTGGGGATATCGGCACTTCAGCGTGCCGTTCATGACGGAGACCGAGCGCAAGTCGCTTCAGGGAGTTGGCGGCGCCAATGTGCACAATGACTACCTGCAGTTCCTGGTGGAGCATGGCCTAGTGGGCTGCGGTCTGCTGCTGGCCTGTGTCTATCTGCTGGCGGCGCCTGCGGCTGGAGTCTGGCGGCGGACGGTACTGCAGTCGATTGCCGCCGCGCGCTCGAGCATGGGCGTATCTTCGCTGGCGATCTTCTCGGTGGCGCCACCCGTCGTGTGGACGTTCTTGGGCTGCTGCGGCGCGCTCATCCACGCCTTCGGCGACTGTCCCCTGCGCTCGCCGGCCGTGTTGTCGTTGCTGTTGTTTTCTCTGCCGCTGGCGTGCGGGTTCTTGCCTCGCGAACAGGAGAGTGATTGACATAGTTTCGTCTTGGTGCTAAAGTATACGGCTTCAACCAGTTGAGAGGTTCCCGAACATGAAAAGTTGTCTTGCCGTATCCGCCTTGGCGATTTTCGCCCTTGCCGCACATGTGGCGCAGGGCTCGCCCACGCAGCATATTGTCCATCGGGGCTGGGGCCTCGATTGGCCCGAGAATTCGCTGCTGGCCATCAAGGAGTGCTGGAAGGCGGGCTTCATCCCCGAAGCCGATGCCCGCCTGTCCAAGGACGGGGTGGCCTTCGCCTTTCACGATGCGTTCTACAAGGGCCGCAAAATGTCGGACTACACCTGGGAAGAGGTGAAGAAGATCGACATTGCCGCCACCAAGGATCCAAACTGGCAGTGGCGGAACGTGCGCCCGCCGACCTGGGACGCGATCTTCGCCGAGATGGCGAAGGACCCCAATCGCCGCATCGCCATGGACTACAAGGGCGTGCCGAACGAAACCATGCTGGCGCTGGCGAAGAAGCATGGCGTCGAGAAGCAGGTCTGGCACTGCAGTGGCAGTCCTGCCCGGGCTCGCGACTGGAAGAAGAGACTGCCTGAAGGCAAGGCGGTCGTATGGCTCAACAGCGGTTCCTGGAAGCAGTTGGACTTCACCAACAAGGCCGACTACGACACGCGCAACGCGCACATCAAGGCTGAATTCGAGAACTTCGCCGCCTCGCAGTTCGCGGACGTGGATATGGTGGAGCTCATCATCCGAGCGGACCTTTCCCAGCCTGAGCCGTTCTGCCCCGATTCGGCCTTCCTGAAGGAGGCCTTCGCGCGCATCAAGGCGGCAGGCAAGATCCCATGCGCACTCGCGTGGGCGGAGGGTGGCCAGAAGGAGGAGGCCTACCGCCGCCTGGCCGCGTTGGGCGCCGAGACGTTCGGCACCGACTATCCAGAGACGCTGCAGCGTCATCTCGGCAGAGGGGATGACATTCCCGCCGCGCAGAACGTGCCCGAGCTCATGGTCACGAAATCTGGCGAGAAGGTGACCTCGGTCGCGCAGTGGGAGCAGACGCGTCGCCCCGAGATCCTCAAGACCTTCCAGGAGCAGGAGTTCGGGATTCGTCCGGTGGAACGCCCGGCCTCGCTCGCCTTCACGCCCATCTGCGAAGACAAGGTGATGATGGACGGGGCGGCTCTGCGCAAGCGCACGCGCATCTCATACGAGGGCCCTCGCGGCAAGAGCGGCTTCGACGTCACCTGCTTCATCCCCACGGCGGCGAAGAAGCCGGCAGGTGCCTTCCTTCTCATCTGCAATCGCCCGCCCGATAAGAACATCGACCCGGAGCGCGTGAACAAGATCGACTTCTGGCCGGCCGAGGAGATCGTGGCGCGCGGCTACGCGGCGGTGGCGTTCTGGAACGGCGATGTGGCCGAAGACTCGAAGACCAACAGCTTCGCGACCGGCGTCTACACGTGCTTTGGCCCCACCGAGGCGGAGCGTACCCCCACCTGCTGGGCCACCATCAGCGCCTGGGCCTGGGGCGCGAGCCGTGTGCTCGACTGGCTGGAGACCATCCCCGCCATCGACGCGAAGCATGTGGCGGTGGTGGGCCACAGCCGCGGTGGCAAGACGTCGCTGTGGGCTGCGGCGAGCGACCCGCGCTTTGCGATGGCCTGCGTGAACGACTCGGGCTGCGCGGGCGCGAAGCTCAACCACGTCGAGCTAGAGGGAAGCGAGTCGCTGGCCATCATCAACAAGGCCTTCCCGCACTGGTTCTGCCTCAATTACCGGCAGTACAACGACCAGGAGATGGTGATGCCCTTCGACCAGCACTGGCTTGTGGCGCTGGTGGCGCCGCGGCAGGTGTGCATCGCCTCGGCCACGCGCGACAACTGGGCCGGTCAGCCGGGTGAGTTCCTGAGCGGACTCTACGCATCGCCCGCCTGGGAGCTCTACGGCAAGCAGGGCCTGGTGGCGCCGAACGGCTTTCCGCCGCCGAACGCCCCGCTGCAGGGCGGCCACGTCTCGTATCACCTGCGCAGCGGCGTGCATGTGCTGAATCTCTACGACTGGACCTGCTACATGGATGCCGCCGACAAGTGGTGGAAGTGAGCCGCCGACAATACACCGACAAGGAGACCGAAAGATGAATCTGAATAGACGGGCTTTTCTGGGCAGCGCGGCCGCCGCCGTGGCCGCCTCCGGCTGCGCCACGCTTGGACTGGGCGACGCGCCCTTCACCTGGGGGGCGCTGCTGCACCTCGGCTCGAACATGTGGGACGACTTTGAGGTGGGCCCGGACGACTGGGCCAAGAGCGAAGCCGAGGAAAAGCTGCACCCGAATCCCATGGGCCCCAGCGGCAAGCGGCGCAGCCGTTACCGCTGCTACCTGCGCTGCCATGACGACCTCTGGCGCCAGTCGGTGGACCATGCGGCGGCGAAGGGGCTCAACCTGGTGTTCATTGACCTAGGCGAGGCCTGCCTCTATCCGTCGCATCCCGAACTTGCCGTGCCGGGCACCTGGAACGTGGAGAAGATGCGCAAGGAACTTGCGCGCATCCGCGCGCTGGGGCTGGAGCCGATTCCCAAGCTCAACTTCTCCGCCTGTCACGACTCCTGGCTCAAGTACTATCACCGCATGCTCTCGTCGCCGAAGTACTATCAGGTCGTGGCCGACCTCATCCGCGACGTCTGCCAGATCTTCGACGGCCCGCGGCTGTTCCACATCGGCTACGACGAGGAGATGCCCGTCGCGCAGTTCAACCACTTCCACCTCGGCATCCGCCAGGGCGACCTGTGGTGGCATGACCTCAACTACACCGTCGAGCAGGTGACGAAGAACGGCGCGCGCCCTGTGATGTGGGCCGACGCCATCTGGGTGGGTCGTGAGGAGTATCTGCGCCGCATGTCCAAGGAAGTGCTGCAGAGCAACTGGTATTACCGCAGCAATTTTTCCGAGAAGAAGCTCAAGTGGAACTACGCCTTCGAGAAGAAGGGCGGCTGGGGCGAGACGGTGCATGGTGCGGCGGCGTTTCTGGCGCTGAACGAGGCCGGCTTCGACCAGCTGCCGTGCACGTCCAACTGGGCCGAGGACGGTGCGGCCGATGCGCTGATCGGGTTCTGCAAGGAACGTCTGGACCCCAGTCTGCTCAAGGGCTTCTACACGGCGCCGTGGGCGATGTCGGTGCCCGACGAGGCCGAGCACAAGAACATTACCAAGACGATCGAGGGCATTGACCTCTGCGCTGCTGCCCGCGCCAAGCACTACTGAGTCAGATTGACGCGCGCGGCGAAATAGGCTAAAATGTCCTTTGTCCCCGCGATGAAGGCGGGATGAGTTTTTGGACAGGATTCCCGGGAAGGATGAGGTAATGGAAAACACAATGCCCACGATGAGCGATCACCGGTCGTTGTTCCGCCAGTTGCTGGCGGGAATGTACGATGCCGTGGTCATCACGGACCCCAATGGGCATCTGATCGAACAGAACGCCCGCACAAAGGAGTTCTTCGGTTACGAGACCGAAGAGGTGATGGACCGCCCGATCGGCGTATTCATCCCCGGCGTGACGCCTGCCGTGGTGCAGCGCATCCGCGAGGGCCTGGCGGACTCGCGCCACATGATGCTGGACGCCAACTGCCTGACGAAGGCCGGCACGGCCTTCGCGGCCGAGGTGTCCGTGAGCATCATCGATCTCGTGAATCCGGGCGACCTCGTGTTCACCATCCGCAACGTCGAGCGCCGCCGTCGCCGCATTGAGGCCTATCGGTCGAAGGAGAACTGCTTCAAGGTTTCGCAGGCGGCGTTGTTTGCCTGCGCGCCGGACGGCAAGTTCCGCTGGGTGAATCCCGCCTTCGCCGAGATGTTTGGTCTGGAGGCTTCGGAGGATGACGCCTCGGACTATTCCTTTGTCGATTTCATGGACGACGAGCCGCTTACCGAGCTCTTCGCCAAGGCGCTTTCGGGCGAGTCGAGTGCGACGCGCATTAGCGCGGACGGCGAGTCCGACGAGAAGGAGACGGTGGAAGTGGCCTTGGCGCCGGACATGCACGGCAAGAAGATTCGTGGTGTGGTGGGGTCGGTTTTTCGGGTTTGAGCAGACTGGGGCGAAGACTCGCCTGGAGGATGAATGGTGAAGGGTAACATGGAGAAGGGCAGATTCCCCAAGCGGCCGAAGCCGCAGGCTCGCAGCGTCGCGCCTCGCGCGCCGCGTTTCGCCGCCAACATCGAGGCGCTGCTGGTGGGCAAGCCCGATGCGGGCAAGCCCCTGCAGGATTTTCTGGCGGCGCGCTTCGGGCTTTCGCGTCGCACGGCCAAGGCCGTGATCGACGGACGCAGCGTATGGGTGAATCGCCGTTGCGTGTGGATCGCCCACCATCTGCTGAAGACGGGCGACAGCGTCGAGGTGCCGCGCGCCGTCGTCTCCGCCGCCAAGCGCCAGTCGGCCGTGGCCCGTGGCGAAAAGCCGCGTGCCGTTGAGGCCGCCGCCGCCAATACGTCCCCCACCGCGTCTGTGCGACACATTCGCGTCATCGCCGAGACGAAGGACTTCATTGTGGCGGATAAGCCGGCGGGCGTGTTGTCAAATGATGCACCTGATTCGGCCGAGTCGATTCTGCGCGTACAGCTCAAGGAACCCACGTTGCAGGCCGTTCACCGCTTGGACCGCGACACCACGGGTTGCCTGCTTTTCGCCAAGACCTACGCCGCCTATCTGGCGGCAGTGGAGGTCTTCAAGACGCGCAAGGTGCACAAGGAATATCGCGCCATCGTGGTGGGCTCGTTCCCCTATGCGCATCAGCGCATCGACACCGCCCTGGACGGCCAGCCTGCCGTGAGTAATGTGATTCGCGAGATGGCGGGGCCCGATGCCTCGTTCCTCAAAGTGCGCATCGAGACGGGTCGCACGAACCAGATCCGCCGCCATCTTTCGGGCATTCGCTTTCCGATTGTGGGGGACCGCACCTTTGGCCTCAAGAGCGCCCGCGATCCGCGCCTCATGACGGTAGCGCGCCAGATGCTCCATGCCGCTACGCTGGAGCTGCCCAACCCCACCGAAAAAGGGGAGTCCATCAAGGCGCATAGCCCGTTGCCCGCCGACTTCCGTGCCACGCTCAAACTCTTTGGCATGGGCCGTCGGTGAAGGGATCCGCGCCATCGCCCGCCGATTTCATGAACGACCCCGATTGGGCGTCGTTCATTCCGTCTCTGACCACGGGCGGCGCCAAGTGCCGCCTGCCGGATCATGCCGACTGCACGCCGCTGGACGTTGAATCCGCCGTGCGCCATCTTGAGCCGGGCGGCACGCTGGGGAAGATGGCGGGCTATGAGGCGCGTGCCGGACAGCTTGACATGCTGCGTGGTGTGGTGCGCGCCTACAATGACCGCTGTCACTTGATGGTGGAGGCGGGAACGGGCGTGGGCAAGTCGCTGGCCTATCTGGTGCCGAGCGTGCTATGGAGCTTTGTGAACGATACGCCGGTCGTCATCTCCACGGCCACCCGCAATCTGCAGAGTCAGCTCATGAACGCCGATCTGCCGCGTGCCGCCGGCGTGTTGGGGGATGACGCCCGCAAGCTGCGGTGGTCCGTGCTGAAGGGACGCGCCAATTACCTCTGCCTGCGGGCGCTGGAGGAGTACATGCAGGGCGGCTGGTGGACTCTTACGCCGGCCGAGCAGGAGGAGTTTGCCCGCCTGGTGACCTGGCTCCACCAGACAGATGACGGCGACCTGGACGACTTCGGCGGCGAGGAGCTGCGGCCGCGTCTGAGCTGTCCCTCCGAAGACTGCTGGGGCAAGGGCTGCCGCTATGCGGAGAAGTGCTTTGTGGCCAAGGCGCGCGCACGTGCGCTGCAGTCGCACATCATCGTCGCCAATCATGCGTTGGTCCTGTCGGAGGCGGCGAATCCGGGAACGGCCCTGCTGCCTGCCTATGGGCGGCTCGTCTTCGACGAGGCGCACAATCTGGAGGACATCGCCACCGACTATTTCTCCTACGAGTTCTCCAAGCCGGCGCTGATGCAGGTGCTGGGGCGGCTGGCGCGTCCGGGCCGGGCACGCAAAGGCCGCCCGGCGCGCACACGCGGCTTGCTGGGCACCATCGAACGCCAGTTGGGCAAGGGCACGATCTCGAATGGGGCCTTGGCGGAGGAGGTGCGCGAACTCGTCAATCGGGCGCACCTGCAGGCATCCTTTGTGATGGGGGCGGCGGATGAGGTCTGCGCTGCGCTGAAGGGTCTCTTCAGGCCGTCGCCAAAGGCCGATGTGCTGCGCTACCGCACGGTGTCGGCGGCGCTCGAATCTGCGCCGCGCATCCGGGAATACAGTCTCAACGGACTCTTTGCCGCGTACACGGCCACGCAGTGGGATGAGACGCGTCTGGCCGCGGCCGCGGCGGTGTTTGAGGAATCGCTCGCCAAGCTGCAGGAGATCGTGCAGCGTCTGGGCGCAGAGCTTCAGATCGTGGCGGATGACGAGGGTGGTCATCTCTTCGACGATTTGGCCGCGCAGGCGCTTGGTCTGGTTGGGCAGTTCACCGGCTTCATTCTGGAGATGAAGTGTGTGTTGGACGGGGCCGATCCGGAACGCGTCTTCTGGGTGGAGAAGGTGCCCCAGAGGGAAAAGCCCCGGCAGAGCGCCTATCTGCGGCTGGTGGGCGCGCCGCTGAGCGTCGCGAAGGAGATGAAGCGCTGCTTCTACGACGTGAAGGACACGGTCGTGATGTGTTCGGCCACGTTGCGGACGGGTGATCGCTTCGACTACATGGCGCGCAAGCTGGGTTTGGACCTGGTGGCGGCGGAGCAGCCCGAAGACGAACATGGCGCGGAGCGCGTACGTGCCCTGGTGGCCGCCTCGCCCTTTGACTATTTTCGTCAGGCGCTGGTGCTGGCGCCCGACTGTCTGCCCGATCCGGGAACTCCGCAGTACGTGGAGGAGCTGGCGCCTTTTCTGGCGGATGTCTTCTTCACGGCGCATGGACGCGGCCTTGCGCTGTTTACCTCGTATGACATGATGCAGCGCGCGGCCGAGGTGGCGCGACCGCGTTTCGAGGCGGTGGGGCTGAAGCTGCTGGTGCAGGGGGAGGGGCTGTCCCGCGAACAGATGGTAGACCAGCTCAAGCGCGGCGAAGGCGTGGTGCTTTTTGGCGCGCAGTCCTTCTGGGAAGGCGTGGACGTGCCGGGTGAGGCCTTGAGCTGCGTGGTGCTGGCGCGCCTGCCTTTCCCGCAGGTGGGTGAGCCGGTGACCGAGGCGCGCTGTGCGCGCGTGGTGGAGCGGGGCGGCAGCGAATTCCGCGATTTCATGTTGCCGGAGGCGCTGATCCGCTTTCGGCAGGGCTTTGGCCGTTTGATTCGCACCAAGCGCGATCACGGCGTAGTGGTGATCGCCGATCCGCGCCTCGCACGCAAGAACTACGGCGCTGCCTTCCGCAAGTCGATTTCGGCCTCGGTCCATGTCGTCAGCTCTCTTGGCGAGGTCCTGTCGCGCGCGGAGGACTTTTTCGCGGGCTGAAAATGGAAGATTGGCGTTTGCGCGCCTTGCTATGCCGTCTGTTTTTTGCTAAACTTTCAAACATGGTTGAATTTACGCCCAGACAGAATAAAATGGTGGCGACAGGCCTGACGGTGCTGTCCTTTGCCGTCGTGCTGACCTTCGCCCTTTTCGTGGGCTGGGTTGTGCTGCGTTTTCTGGAGCTCGCCTCGTCGGCGATCATTCCGGTGGTGTTGGGCCTGTTCCTGGCGATGCTCTTCAAGCCCTACTACGCCTGGTTTGTTGCAAAAGTACGCAATCCTTCGTTGGCCCTTGTGTTGATGATGGCCTCGGTGCTGGTGCCCTTGGGCCTGCTGCTGTGGTTCGGCGGCGCGTTCGTCATCACGCAGGTGACGCATCTGGTGGCCTCGGCACCGACGGTGGTGACGCGCTTCAGTGCCTGGGTGAATGTGCAGTTCCCGCAGCTGCAGAGCTTCCTGGCCTCCGTGGGGTTGCCGCCGGAGCAGCAGCTGTTCTTCTCCGATCCGGCGCAGTTCAGCCATGACCTTGTGGCGCAGCTTTCCTCGGCGTATGGCGAACAGGCCGTGCGGGCCGGCATGGGCGTGCTTAAGTATCTGGCGGGCATCGGCACGGCGCTCGTGACGTTGCTGTTCTTCGCCTTCTTTGTGATGCGTCCGGTCGTGCAGGGGCGGGAATGCGTGGCGCAGATGCCGTTCCTCAAAGAAGAGACCAAGCGCTTCGTCGCCCAGCAGATCGACCTCTTCATCGACATTGTCGTGAGCTTCTTCCAGCGTCAGGTGATGATCTGCCTCATTGAGGGCGTTCTCTATGGCCTGGGCTTCACGTTTGTGGGGCTGCCGTACGGCTTCGTGCTGGGTTTCCTGCTGGGTGCCCTGAACCTTGTGCCGCTGCTGGGTACGGTGGTGGTGCTGCCGATGGCGTTGCCCATCGCCTATTTCGGCGATGACGGCAGTCTGCTGCGCCTTCTGGGTGTGGTGGCGGTGTGGCTCACGGGCCAGGTGCTGGACGGCTATCTCATCACGCCGAAGATCCAGGGCGAAAAGACCGGTCTCGGCTATGCGGGCGTGATCTTCTCCTTCTTCTTCTGGGGCGTCGTGTTCCATTCGATGCTGGGGCTGCTGCTGGCCATTCCGCTCTCGGCGTTCTGCGTGGTGCTGTGGCGGGCTCTCCGCGAGAAGTACATCAGAGGCGTGATCTGAGGATGGCGGAGCAGACCACATTCACCTTCGAGCTTGATGCCGCCCAGCAGGAGCGGCTTCAGGCACTGTTGGCGGTGGGCAACTTCAAGCCGCGCCAAGTGCCCTATTCCCTGGTGGCGGTGGAGGGGGACGGCTTCAACTGCGCACTTTACCAGAAGGAGAAGCACGGACGGCGCAAGCTCTGCATCCAGGGCGGCAAGGCGCGCGATTTCGTGGAGTTCTTCCTGGAGCCGAATGCCGTGGTTCCCGTGAGCATGGGCGGCGTGGCGGCGCAGACGGCGCTTCCGGGAATGGAAGGCGTGTGCGTTGGGGTGGCGTCGTCCGAGAGCGCACCCTTGCCGCATGGCGGCAGTGACGAGTCGGGCAAGGGCGACTATTTCGGTCCCCTGGTGGTGGCTTGCTGCTATGTGGACGACTATCTGGCCAAGCGGCTCAAGGAGATGCGCGTCGAGTGGTATGACGCGCGAGACGTCAAGCATGTCGACACGGACGGCGTACGCGACTGCAAGCTGATCACGAACAATGTGGTGCTGTTGCGCATGGGCACGATGATCCGCGAGCTGCTGGGCCCTGATCGCTTTTCGGTGGTGAAGATAGGCCCGGCGGCCTACAATCGGCTTTACGCGAAGATAAAGAACATCAACCGCCTGCTTGCCTGGGCGCATGGCACGTGCATCGAGGGTTTGCTCGAGAAGCAGACGGCGTGTCCGCGGGTGGTGGTGGACCAGTTCGCGCCCACGGAGACGGTGATCCGCCGTGCGCTCAAGGAGCGCGGCAAACGTATCGCGGTGGAGCAGCGACACAAGGCGGAGAGTTATTCGATTGCCGTGGCGGCGGCCTCCGTTCTGGCGCGCGAGAGTTTCCTGCGGGCATTGTGCGACATGGCGAAGGATGTCGACCCCACGGCGACCGCGCCGCTTGGGGTGGTGCCGCTCGGATCCTCGGATCCGCGGGTGCGCGAACTGGCCGAGCGCATGGCGCGTGCACACGGCCCCGTGTGGCTGATGAACCACTGCAAGGCGCATTTCCAGACTACGGACAAGGTGCTGGCCGCCATCGGCAAATCGCGGGCGGACTTGCCGCCGGAAGGGCAGGTCGTGAGCGCGGTCGCCAATGGCACGTTCAAGGGATTTCACAAGAAGGAGAACAAGGAAGATGGTTGAGCTTTTCGCGAATTCGCTGTTCACGGGCTTTGCCCAGTCCAGCCTCATGGGCCAGGCGATCGTGCTGGTGCAGATTCTGGCGTCGGTTGTCATGCTGGCGATCGGCATCGGCAAGTGGCGTCAGCTCTCCCAGGTGAACACGCTCACACGGCGAGTGAGCCGCGATGTGATGGGCGGCCGCGACGTCCTCGAATACTATCTCGCGCGCCATCCCAGCAGCCATTCGGCCGTCGAGATGATCTACGCGGGCACGTGCGAGCGTCTGCTCAAGCTGCTCACGCCGGATGTGCGGTCGCTGTTGGTGGGACGCCAGGAGGGCGTTGCGGCGGCGCTTACGCAGCATGAGATGGGTCTCGTGAAGGCGCTGTGCGAGCACATTCTTGACGAAGAGGAGATCCGCATCGAGAAGGGCATGGGGCTGATCGCCACGGTGGTGGCGCTGGCGCCGATGCTGGGCCTGCTGGGTACGGTGTGGGGCGTGCTGGATGCGTTTGCGGACATGGGCGCGGCGGGCTCGGCCACGATCGCCACCATGGCGCCGGCCATCTCCTCCGCGCTCGTCACCACCGTCGTGGGCCTGCTCGTCGCCATCCCCGGCGTGTGCCTGCACACGAACCTCAATTCCAAGCTGCGCGGCATCATCTCCGACATGGAGGGCTTTGCGGATGACCTGATGGGCCGCATCGCCTATGAGTTCCAGAGCAACCGGAGAGACATCTGATGAGTCGCCGCCGGCATTCCAGTCGACTCGGGGGCCCCAAGGCCTCGATCGACATGAACTCGCTCATCGACCTCACGTTCCTGCTGCTCGTGACGTTCATCCTGACGATCCCGGCGTTGGAGCAGGGCATTTCCATTATCCTGCCCCGCGGCAAGACGGATACGCTGCAGGTCAAGGAGCACAAGCCCAACACCATCACGATCGACGCCGAGGGGCGCTGCTATCTCAACAACGCCCCCACTACGCTGGAGGCGCTGGAGAAGGAGCTGGTCGCCAAAATCGCCTTCGACCCCGAGACGCCTGTCCTGGTGCGGGGCGACGAACGCCTCACTTACGGGGCTGTGATGGATGTCGTCAAGCTGGTCTACAAGTGCAAGGTGAAGCGGATGTCGCTTGTCACCGTCGAAAAGTGATGTTGTCCTGATTTCCGGCCACAGACATGTACGACGAGAGCAGAGAGGGCAAAGATGAGCTGCTGAACGTGAAGACGTTCGGCATTGCCCTGGGTCTGCACTTGGCCCTGTTTGCCGTGATCTGGGGGGCAAGCGCCTGGTTCATGCGTTCGCCCGAGGTCGTAATCCCCATCGACATGACGATTGTGCCGCCCTGGGCCGAGCAGAAGCCCGACGACCCCGACCCCGACCCGAATCCGCCGCCGAAGCCCGAACCTCCCAAGCCCCAGCCGAAGCCCGCACCCAAGGTTGAGGAACCGCCCAAGGTGGAGGAGACGAAGCAGGACGCGGTCATCAAGGAGAAGCCCAAACCCAAGCCCAAGAAGCCTGAAGTCAAGAAAGGCGATTTCCTGAAGGACGCGAAGCTCGTCAAGCAGAAGCCCAAGAAGGTCGAGCCGCCACCGGACTTCAAGAAGGAGGCGAAGCTCGTCAAGGCGCCCCCAGCCCTGCCGCCCGGCAAGTCCACGGCCCACGACAAGCCGCTGACGGAAGAGGAGTTCAAGCGCCTGATGAACCAGGGTTACTCGATCGGCGCCAAGAATCAGCTGGCGGCCAATGAGGAGTCGCGTTGCGCGTCACTGGTGGCCAAGGCGCTCAAACAGCGGTGGGTGGATGAGTTCCACTGGACGGAAGGGCTCGTTTCCGTGTATCTGGAGCTGACCTTCGGCCCAGGCGGGACATTGCGCAGCTACCGCATTGTGCGCAGTTCGGGCGATGTGCAGGTGGACAACAGCGTGCTGGCGGCCGCCAAGGCCACGAGCTCTGTGGCCGGACTTTCCCCCGATTTCGTGCGCAAATACTCCAGTAGCCCCTTTGTTCTGGAGATGAAGCCTATCCGGCAGTGATTTTCGGGGCGCAAATTCGCCAAATTCCCCCCTTGCCTAGAGGGCCTTGGAAATGATACAATATACACTCAATTTTTGAACCAACAGGAGAAGAGACAATGGCAGCTAAAGCGTTCCCGCTCGAGAAAGTGCGCAACTTCGGCATCATGGCCCACATCGATGGTGGCAAGACCACGACGTCGGAGCGTATCCTTTTCTATTCGGGCAAGAACTACAAGATCGGCGAAGTCCATGACGGCGCCGCGACGATGGACTTCATGGTCCAGGAACAGGAGCGCGGCATCACGATCCAGTCCGCTGCTACCTGCGTGATGTGGGGCGAGAACCGTCTCTCCCTGATCGATACCCCCGGACACGTGGACTTCACGGCCGAGGTCGAGCGCTCGCTCCGCGTGCTTGATGGTGCGGTGGCCCTTTACTGCGCGGTCGGCGGCGTGCAGCCCCAGTCCGAGCAGGTGTGGCGTCAGTCCGAGAAGTACAAGGT
>JAKSOW010000075.1 GCA_024405395.1 Kiritimatiellia bacterium
TCAAGAACCCGAAGACGGGCCGCATGATCACGGTGAAGGACTGCATCTGCGACGCCTTCCTCCAGCAGATCCTGACGCGTCCGGCCGAGTATGACGTGATCGCCACGCTCAATCTCAACGGCGACTACGTCTCGGATGCGCTGGCGGCTACGGTGGGTGGCATCGGCATCGCGCCGGGCGCCAATATCAACTACCAGACGGGTGTGGCGGTCTTCGAGGCGACGCACGGCACCGCGCCGAAGTACGCGAACCTCGACAAGGTCAACCCCGGTTCGCTGATCCTCTCCGGCGAGATGATGCTGCGCTACATGGGCTGGACCGAGGCGGCCGACAAGATCATCGCGGCGATGGACAAGGTGATCGCCGCCAAGACTGTCACGTACGACTTCGCCCGCCAGATGGAAGGCGCGTCCGAGCTCAAGTGCTCGGAGTTCGCGGCTGCCCTGGTCGCCGCGATGTAAGGCCCTACTCTTGGTGCGTCTGCGTGCGCCAACGGCGGCCGCCGAAAATGGCCAAGGAGGAATGTGTGATGCGGACAGCCCTGATGTGTTTTTTGTTGGCGTCGTCGCTGGCGGGATCAGTTGGGGCTGCGCCCCCCGCATTTGGAATGCCGGATGACTGGAAGGTCTTCAATTTCCATGAACGCCTCCAGCTCACGTCCTCGCCCGGACAATTGGTTGTGCGCGGTGCGACGAATACGTGTGACACCGCGTTGAGCCTGCTGAGCCGTCGCATAGCCCTTCCCGCAGACGCGGCCGAATTCGTCGTTTCCCTGGAGACGCGCGGCACGCGTCTCTGCAAGGACGTCTACCGGAAGGGCGGCAGCTGGAACAACGCCATTCTCTGGTACGGCAAAGACGACAAGCTGCTGGGCGAAGAGCCTCTGGATCACATTCTGATTCCCGCGGGGCGCACCTTCTGCCGTCTGCGGGACTGGGGACGTATTCCGGCGGGGGCGGCGGCCTGTTCGGTTCGCCTGGGATTTGACAACCCCAATCTGGTGGGAGAGGCCGAAGTCGCCTATCGGAACTTCTCATTCCAGACGTTCCCGGCTGTGCAGTCGCAGGCGGCGGCATTCGAGAAGGCATGGGCCGACCAGTCCTGGCTGCGCGATCTGCTCTATCCCCGCGAAGAAGCCGAAGTGCCGAAAATCACGCTGCGCGATGATGGGGTGACGCTGGTGGACGGCGAGCCGTTCTTCCCGATCGGCATCTACTCCGTGTGCCGCCGCGAGTTCAACGGCAACAATCTGGACACCGCGTTTCGCGACCTCAAGACCGCCGGGTTCAACTTCGCCCACACCTATGGTGATGCGTATGACCCCGAATTCCTGGCGGCGGCGCAGAAGTACGGGTTCAAGCTGTGGGTGGCCGCCAAGCTGCCGGACGCGAAGCTCCTGAACATCGGCCGCCATCATCCGTCGATCCTGGCCTGGTATCTGGGAGACGACACGTCGGCCTGGTTCTCGCCCCAGGAAATCGCCGACCGCCAGGCGGCCGTCAAGGCAGTGGATCCAAACCGCCTTACATGTCAGGCCGATCCCGTCCATCCCGAGCGAACCCCCTCTTGCTACGGCGCCTACGTGCGCGCGACCGATGTGTTCATGCCGGAGATCTATCCGGTGCGGGGGGAGGCGGGTGACCCCTCCGACACGAACTGCGTGGCCAAGACCGTATGGGACATGGAGCAGGTGCGGGCGGATGTGCGGGTGTTCAATGACGGCAAGCCACGTGCCTGCTGGCCGATTCTCCAGTGGTTCTGCGGCTGGAACTCGTGGGCACACTTCCCCAGTCGTGAGCAGCTCTTTGCGACGACTTGGGCGGCCATCGTCCATGGCGCTCATGGCATGACCTGGTACACATATGGCGGCTTCGACATGAAGAAGCCCGGCCGCAACAACCAGGGCATCACCTCGTCGCCAGAGCGGTGGCAGACCATTTCCGATCTGGCCACGCTCCTGAAACGGCATTCGCCCATCTTGCTCACGCGCACGCCGCTGGCGCAGCCGCAGGTGGAGATCCTGTCGGGCCCGGCAAAGGATGCGCTGGGACGCCATCCGTCCGTCACGTGCCTCATGAAGACGTGGCGGGGCAAGAGTTATCTGTATGCCGTCAACGCCGCCGCCGAACCTGTTACGGCCCGGTTCACCCTGCCGGACGGCACGGTGCGCACGGAGAAGTTTACGCCGCTGGGCTATCTGGTTCCTGAAATCAAGTGAAAAGGAGTCCGAAGATGAAGCGTTCGGTAATGATGCTGATGGCTGTGGCGGGGCTGTGTGCTACGGCCACCGACTATACGTGGCAGGCTGGTGGACGCGGGGCGTGGAATGCCGATACCAATTGGGAGCCGCAGGGCGTGCCAGGGGCGGGGGACTGCGCCTATTTCCCTGAGGCTGTCGAGGTGACGGACGATTTCACGGTGGCGACGGGAACGCTGGTGATCACCAACGGCGCGGGTACTGTCTCCTTTAAGGGCATCATATCCGGATCCGGTAAGCTCATCTTGCAGGGGTGCGGCGAGAAACGCTTCTATCGGGACAACACCTTCACGGGTGGTATGGAGGTGTATGGCACGGGGTATCGCCCCGATGGTTCGCTCATCGTCTGGAATGGGGGTACGTTTGGCGATTCGGGCGCCGTGCGCATCTATTCCGGCGGTGGACTTGGCGTGGGTGAGGCCATTTTCGACCGCAATGAAGGATCGGACAAGTCCAAGGGGTATATCTACAACACCGGGTGCCGCCTGTATGTCGATGGCGACATGACGGTGACGACGCCGATCAACATTGGCTTTAACCGCGACGGTAATCCGCAGATCTACATCAACGCCAAGGAAGTGACCTTCGCCGAGACGGTTTCCAACAGCGGTGCGCGCAATGCCTATCGCTTCACGCCTAACTACGGGCGAATCAACATGTCGAAGTACTTCAAGGTGAATGGTTACTATTCGTTGTACAATTGCGAGGCCTGGTTGATGAATACGGCCTCTGTGGGCACATTCTATGTCGACACCAGCGCCACGGCCCATCTCACGCAGCCTGTGAACATGACCTATATGCTGTCGCTCAACGGAAAGATGGTGTGCGAAGCGGAGAATGTGTTCTCCCTGGCGTTGGGCACGACGGCCTCAGGCGGGCACAAGATGGGCGCTTCCTCGGCATTGAATCTCAATGGCTATTCGCAGACGCAGACGAGCGTGCCGATTCCTCTTGTCTTTAGCTCGGGGTCAATCATCACCAGTCCCGTGGCGCGTCCCATGGCGTTTCTCAATTTCCAGGGGATGACCACGGGCCTTTCGGAACTCACTTTGGGGGCGCAGTTGCGTGGTCGCGCCAGTATTTGCTGGAATCCCACGGATGCCGCGAAGTCGCTGACGCTCTCGGGGGCGGACAATTCCACCTCGGGCGAACTAATCGTCTCCAATGGCGTAATGAAGCTCTCGCGAGCGGCCTTCACGGCCCTCTCGCGGGTGATGGTGTGCGCAGGGGCGCGGCTGGAATTGGATGACGCCTCGGTGGCGGCCCTGCGCGTGCGTCAACTCGTGATTGATTCGACTGCGCAGGTGGTGTTGGGCTCGTCGGCTGGCGGTACGGCCATCATTTCGCAGGTGACAGTCGTCGATCATGATTCGGGTGTGGCGACGGATCTGGATACGAATGCCACGTATGGCGCTACGGGGAACGCTGATGTTACGCCCGTGAGCGTATTCGCGGGTCCCGGCAAGGTGTCGGTGCCGTCTCCGCAGGCCATTTATTGGCGTAAGGCGCAGTCGGGAGCGTGGGAAGATTCGGGCAATTGGTTTGGCGGCAGGCCTTCCACGGCTTTGCCGACGCTTATTGAGGCCGCCGGGGAGGACTATGTCGTCTCGCTTGCGGAATCGGCCACAATCGCGAACCTGTCGATCGTGAATCCTCTGGCGGGTACGACGACCTTGTCGGTTCCCGGCTCGTTGTCCTCTACGAAAGGCGTGTGGGAGCTGGGTCAGGGCGCGCGGATGGTGATACCCGAAGGGGGTCTCGTCACTTATCGTGGCAAGGATGACGCCAATCCGGCGGACTACCCCAACACGTTCAATGCGGTGCGTCTTTCCGACGGCGCTGAACTGGAGGTGCGTGGCCGAATGGTCGTCACCAACATGACGGGGCGTTTCACCATCGGTGGTGATGATTTGAGCGTAACGTCCCGGCTCGTGGTTGCCGGTTCGGGTGAGTTCCTCTACGCGGGTGATGGTGGGGTGCGTACGAGTTATTTTACGCTTCAGAAGAATGGGCAGGTTGAGGTTCGGGATCAGGCCAAGTTCACCTATGTCACGCAGACCGAGCGTTACATGTGGAACCAGACAGGGGGCTCGTTCCGTTTTCGCGATCAGGCGCAGTATTATTTCCCGGATAAGACTTGGGATATCTGCTTTGGTCCGGGCACTTTTCTCTTTGAGGACGATTCCGCGATCGTCTATTCGGGTGCCGTGAGCGCTACGGCACGTCTTTACTTCTCAAATTCGGAAAAGACAATCCCCTTGGAGGTTACCTTCAAGGACCATGCTAAATGTGTAATCCCTGGATCGTCTAATTTTGAGGTCCGTCCGAGTCAGGGTGCCTCCATCATCTATCGTTTCTACAGCGATGCCGAAAGTTTGCTTGGCAATTGCCAGTTTGGTCGAGCCAATTCGGGTTACATTACAATGTATCTCACGAATGGGGCGGTCAACGCAGCCGGTGACTATGGTTTTATTATTGGTGGTTCCAGCATCTACGGACAGAACCAGAGTTTTCTTACGGGTATCGTTTATCAGACGGGCGGGCGTCTGTTGGTGAAGGGCGCCGCGGGTTCGTCGGCTGCGCAGATGAATGGATTTGTGCTGGGCGATGCCTTGCCTAGCCTTGATAACCGTACGGTGACGTGTCTGGGCCGCTATGAATTGCAAGACGGCCTGGTCACGAACTATCATGGAGGTGCGCTCTTTACGCTGGGCGTGGGTAAAGGTCGCGGCGAGTTCATCCAAACGGGTGGTGAATTTGCGTGGCAAGGCGGCACTTATCTCAAGGCACCGGCCGTGATCGGCTTTGCCAATGGATCGGGCCTCTTTGCGCTTTCGAATGGTGTTGCCCGCATGCCGAATGCGCAGCTTTGGATTGGCGGCATTCATACGAATACGTATGGCCATCCGGGCTATAACTACACGACCAAGGGTCCGCTCTATTTTGAGGAGTACAATGACGCCGAGGGGCAGCTGACGGTGATGGCGGCCGACACGTCAAAGCCGTGTTCCTTCACGGTCGGCAAGCCCACCGTGGTGGGTGGTTGGGGCCGTGGCGTTTTGGAGGTTGGGCCGGGCGGTTCCTTTGCTGGAACGGATCTGGTGCTCTCAAATCAGACGGCGTCCGTACTGCGGATGTCCATCTCCAATGCGGGTGCGGGGCGTGTGGCGCTTTCGGGCGCACTGACGGTGGCCCCCGGAGCTAAGCTGGAGATTGACGCTTCGGCGCGTACGCTCCGCAAGGGACACTTCCAGCTTCTGGATTGTACGTCGCTGCAGGGTGCCTTCGCGCCGACGGACATTACCTGCGTTTCGGCGTCTGGATGCCCTGCGGAACTGCGCATTTCGTCTACAGGCATACGTTATGTACAGCTCTCGGGAATGACCATCAATTTCCGCTGAATCGTGTGGGAATCAAAAGTTGGCCTTGATATTGAGGAAAAAGAAGTGAAATTTCAGACGTGGATATTGGGTTTTTCGTGTGTACTGTCCTTGGCGGCATGTGCGGGCGCGCCGACGGCCGTGCTGATGCTTACGGGAAACGAAGCAGTGAAAGAGGATGTGCGGAACTTCCCGATTGAAGCTGGCAAGGCTGTGAAGTTCTCGATTGTTGCCGAGTATGAGGCGCAGGACGGAAAGCCTGCCTACAACGACCTCAATGTGGTGGCTTCCTGGGTAGATGCGCGCGCCAAGAAGCGCCATGGCGGCGGTGATGTGAGGGATGCCGATCCGCACGCCAGCTGGAAGTATTTCCAGCGCGACTATGTGCGCTTCACCGACCGCCAGGAGGGCCGGAAGACAATTCGCACTTTTTCTGACGTGATCAACGTGCCCACCAATGTTGTGTCGGTGGATGTGGAGACGTTCGTGAAGGCACGTCCCTGCACGGCGAAGATCGCCGAGATCAAGGCGGAGATCGTGCCGGCGCTGCCGAAGCGTGTGGCGCGCATTGTGCTCGCCAATCCGCGTAAAGGCGCGGAGCGCACGATCGCGGCGCGTCTGAAACTCGTGGAGACGGCTGTGGACGAAGTCTTCCGCCGTGTCGAGAAGCCTGACCTCGTGATGGCCTGCTCGGAGGTGTTCCCGGAAAGCGGTAACATAGAGGTCTCGGAACAGTCGGAGCTGGTGCCGGAGGGACCCACCTCGCAGTTGCTCATCCGCTACGCGAAGGCTCACCACTGCTATATGGCGGGCGGGCTCAAGGAACGCACCAAAGACGGCATCATCTACAACGCCGTGGTGCTCTTCGACCGTGACGGCGTTTATCAGGGATCCTACTACAAGGTCCACCTCACAACCGGCGAATTCCTCGGCGGCATGCGCGCCGGCAGCGAATTCAAGGTGTTCAGTACCGACTTCGGCAAAGTGGGATTCTGCGTGTGCTGGGACAATTTCTTCCCCGAGACGACGCGTCAGCTTCAGCTCAATGGCGCCGAGCTGCTGATCTTCCCGCTGGCCTGCACGAGCGACGACCGCATCGAACACGTGTTCCGCACGCGAGCACTCGACACGGGGTTGCCGATAGCCTTCCAGATCCGGCAGGGGAAGCAGCCCAACCGCATCTACGATGGCTACGGGCAGACGATTGCCGAGGCGCGTGACGTGAATGAGCCTTGCTGGGCCGATATCGATCTCTCGGCGCGTGCCCGCGTATGGTGGCTGTCGGTAGGCGCCGCCTTTGGCGATCCCTATCAGCTCTACAATGCCGAGCGGCGTCCTGAACTCTACAAGTAATCTCATGGAGGTAGCCGTCATGACCAAGCACACGTGTTCTGCTCTTTCTCTGATGGGCCTCGTCCTGCTCGGCGGTGCCGCGTTGGGGGCCGAAACTGTATTCCACGTGGATGCGGAACTTGGAAATGACACGGGGGATGGTTCGGCGGCACGGCCGTTTCGTTCTCTGACGCGTGCGCGCGAGGTGGTGCGTGCGCTCAAGAAGGGCGGTTTGCCGAAGGATGGCGTGGCCGTCGAGCTGAACGGTGACTTCTCCTCGGTAAGCGGCCGCCTCCTAGAGCTCACGGCTGCCGATTCGGGGGACTCTCCTGAAAAGCCCATCGTCTGGCGGGCGGGCAAGAAGGGAGCGTGTCTGTCGGGCGCTTGCCGTCTGACGGCGGCGGACTTCGCGCCGGTGACGGGGACGGCGCGGGCACGTCTCCAGCCTGCGGTGCAGGATAAGGTGCTGTGCTGCGACCTTGCGAAATTTGGCGTCGCACCGCTCGCGCCGTTGCCGGACAAGTTCAACAAGTGGACCGAGATGGAACTTGTCGCCAATGGCCGTGCGATGACGATTGCCCGCTATCCCAATCAGGGATGGCTGGAGATCACCAATGTGGTCGATCGCGGTGTGGCGCCCAAAGACCCCACGAAAGGCGAATGGGAAGTGGGCATCCGCGGCGGCACGTTCTCGTATTCGGGCACGGAGCCGGAGCGCTGGAACCTTGCGAAGGGCGCCTATCTCTTCGGCTTCTGGTGCTATGACTGGGCCAGCGACTTCCTGCGCATCGGTTCCGTAGACGCCGAAAAGAAGACCATCACAATGGCCGTGCCTCATTTCTATGGCCTTGGCAAGGCCAGCAAGTGGGCCAAGGCCAGAGTGCGGTATTTCGCCTTCAACATCCTGGAGGAGCTGGATGCGCCGGGCGAGTGGTACCTGGACCGCGACACGCGCATGCTCTACTTCTATCCGCCGGCCGATGGGCTGAACGAGGTGGCGCTGTCGCTGGCGAAGACGCCGCTGGTGCAGATTACGCGTGCGGCGAACATCATGCTGAAGGGTGTCACGTTCAAGTATACCACAGGGCTTGCGGTGTCGGTGACGGAGTCGCGGCACGTCACGTTGGATGCGCTGGACATTTCCTGGCTCACGGTGAATGGCGTACAGGTGGCGGGTGGCACGGACAACGTAGTGCAGAACTGCCGCATCCGCGAAATCGGCTCCGTGGGTCTTTCGCTCACAGGCGGTGACCGCAAATCCCTCACGAAGTGCAACTTCCGCGTGGTCAACAACGACATCGGCCATTGCGGTCGACTGGCGCGCATCGCCGGGCCGTGCTGCACGTTCCAGGGCTGCGGCATGACGATCGAACACAACTACTTCCACGACACGCCCTACATCGCGATGAGCTACGGCGGAAATGAGCATCTCATCCAGTACAATGAAGTGGAATGCGCTATGCTCGAGGCCGGCGATGGCGCCGGCATCTACACGGGGCGCGATTGGGGCAGTCGCGGCAACGTGCTGCGGTGGAACTATCTGCACCACTTCGGCAAGGACGGGGTCGCGCTTCGGGAAGCGCAGGGACGTCCTTCCGGCTGTGAGGCGCTCAAGAAGGACGTGATGGTGGAGGGCATCTACCTGGACGATTGCGATTCGGGCGAGACCATCTACGGCAATCTCTTCTACAAGGCGGGCCGTGCCATGTTCACGGGTGGCGGACGCGACAACAAGTGGCGCCACAATCTGGTTCTGGACTGCACGACGGCCGCGCATTTCGACGTGCGCGGGCTTCAGCGGGCGAAGCCGGGGTCCGGACGCAAGGACGGCTGGGACCTGCTTGCCAAGATCGAGGCCAATGCGTACACGAACGAGCCATGGGCCAGCCGCTATCCGGAATTGATCGGCATCATGCAGAAGGAGCCGTTGTTGCCCATTGGCACCGAATACGTAAGCAATGTGGCGGTGAGCTGTGGTTTCTTCTTCAACTGTGGCGGCGAGGCCAAGAAATTCCTCCAGGATCGTGCGCCCAACTGCGCGAATGTCTGCGTAAGCCCCACGAATGCCGAACGGGATCGTGCCGACTATCCGCAGACGAATGTGGTGGCCCGCGCTAAGCTTGAAGTGCGCGAAGATGCGGCGCTGGCGCAGGCTGCCGCAGATCCGCGTACCTGCCAGGATACGCCTGCGTTCAGGGCGGCGTTCCCCGATTTCCCCCGCATCCCCGTGGAGAAAATTGGTCTGCTTCCGACACGTTGAGGGTGGTTCGATCGGAGATAAACAGGAGAGTCGGCATCTGTAAACCGAAAGCGTGATCTTCGCATGAGCAATCGTCTGTCTGTACTTTGCGCTTTTGCCTTTATGGCAACCGCCGTTTCCTTTGCCGCCAATCCCGGCGACAATCGCTGGTTCTACTGTTCGCGTCGTGTGGCCCACGCAGACGATGTCATGTTTGTCACCAATCTGGTGGCGCGCGCCGCGGCGGCCGGGTTCAACGGCATGCTCTATGCGGGAGGCCTGGATCACTATGTGAAGTGGTCTGCGACGCGCAAGGCGAATTTCCAGGTGGTGCGCCGTTTCTGCCTGGCGAAGGGCATTGAGATTGTGCCGCTGGTGTGGTCGCCTGGCTACGGCACGCTCAATGGCTTCCGCAGCGATCTTGTCGAGACGGTACAGCTGAAGGACGTACCGCATGTTGTGCGGAACGGCAAGATCGTGTTCGAGGAGACCGAGAAGCTGACCTACGAGAACGCCGGATTCGAGGAGTACGACGAGAAGCGCCGGGCCTTCCCCCATTGGATGACCGAACGTCCGGGTGTCTGTTCGTTCCAGGACTTCGAAGTGAAGCATTCCGGAAAGGCGTCTGTGCGGCTGGAGCCCAATCGCGATGGCAAGCACCAGGCGCGCGTGATGCAGCGCATGAAGGTGAAGCCGTATCATCGGTACCGCTATTCCATGTGGATCAAATACAAGGACATCCCCAAGGCGTTCGGCGCGCTGCGGATCGAGGTCTATTCCGGCAAGAAGGCGCCCTGTGGCTATACGGGGGTACTTATTCCGCGGTCGGACGATGGCTGTCGGGATTGGACGAAGGTGACCTGTGAAATCACCGCCGACGAAACCGGCATGATTCTCGCCTATATGGGCACCTGGTGCCTGAAGTCGGGCACATTCTGGATTGACGACGTGGCGATCGAGGAGATCGGCTTCCGGGAGATCGGCGGACGCTCGGCGCCGTTTGTGGTGCGCGATGCCGTGACGGGGCAGGCCTATCGGGAGGGCGTGGACTATGTGGCGCCGCGTCCGGCCCACGTGGGCGCGAACATCGTGCCGACCAAGGGGCAGGAGAACTTGTCCTTTGCCGTTCCGGCGGGTAGTGCCCTGGCGGATGGCACGCGTGTGCTCGTGGATGCGTATGTGCCGTCGCGCAATGGCGGCAAGCAACAGCGGTCAACCTGCATGAGCGATCCTCTTGTCTTTGCGGCGATGCGCGAGTCGGCTGTCGGCATCCAGGAGGCCTGTGCACCGCGCAAATGGTTCCTATCCACAGATGAAGTGCGCAATTTCAACACCTGTCCCTCCTGTCAGGCGAAGCATACGGACGCCGGTCATCTTCTGGGGGGCTTCATCGCCGAGGCGATGAAGGTCATCCGCACGCAGAATCCAGCCGCGGAGGTCTATGGTTGGGCCGACATGTTCCTGCCGATGCAGAACGCCAAGGAACAGTTTGCCGATGCGTGGCAATATGTGCCGAAGGACTTCATCATGTGCGACTGGAGCCAGCACTCCTCGGGGGCGTCGGTGAGCTTCTTGGCGGATCATGGCTTTTCCGTCATCTGCAGCATGTGTCTGGACGGGGCGTCCTCGGCCGAAAAGGTCGAGTCGTGTGTGGAATGGCTGTCCAAGACCGCCAATCCGCGCGGACTCATCTTTACCACGTGGGTAAACGATTATCGCCTGCTGGAGCAGTTCGGGAAAGTGGGACGTTGAGATTTCTGAGTAGGAGGTGACGTATGAAAGAAGCGATTAAGCGGTTTCGTTCGAGGATTGTGCTGGCGACTGCCGTTGCCGTGGCTGCGGCAGGAGCTGCGGACATTACCTGGAAGACGGACGCCGAGGGACGCGTCAATGACTGGAACTGGGCGGAGCCAGACAACTTTGTCGGGGAGGTCGCCCCAGGCGTGGGCGATATCGTCATCATTCCCGACAATCTGACCGTGCAAATGAAGTCCTCTGACGTCGCCTCGACAAATGTCCTGGCCGGATTGGCGTGCATTTACCCCACCACGTCCTCGTCGCGGATCATCTTTACGGCAGAAAACGCTGCGGATCTGCTTGCCGTGCCATGCGGTGTGCACTGCAGGGGGAATTCAGGCACGCTGGTGCAGTCCCGGATCGGCGAAATCGTCAAGGAGGGGCCTGGCGAAGTGCGGCTCTTGTCAAATTCCGCCAGCCCAGACTACAACACCAGGATCACGATCAACGCCGGTGCGCTGCGTCTGCCGTATGCGCCCAAGCTCGGACGCATGTATTACGGCCGGGCGCATATTGCCCGCGAAGGCGTGCTCTTCACGGGTACGGCGGATTCGATTGGATACAACTACACGCAACCCTTTGGCATCACGGGCGAAGGCACCATAACGAATGACAGCCCGATCACCAATTGGCTGCGCTTACGCGGGGACGAAGAGGAGTCTGTCTTTTCGGGCATCATCTGCGGCAATGTGAAGGTCTCAAACGAGAGTAGGTGGATGCTGACGGGCGAACAGTCGACAATGTCAGCCAACCCGATGCCCTACAGCATTGACAAGGAGTTGGGAACGGCGGGATTTAAGGGGATCCTCGGCGTGAAGAAATTCGGCGAGCCGGGGCAACCTTCTTCGCTGGGTACGGCCACTGAGATCTTTGGCGGCTCTGATTGGACGGGCAATGGTGGCGGCTACATCTATCTGGGCGAGGGTGAACGTACGACGAAGAAGCCCTGGGCGTCGCTTGGACTCTTGTGGCTGGATGGTGGTGCGCATGGCAATTTGGAATTCGCGGGGCAATTCTATTGGGGCGAGTACATGCCGCATTTTGTGCTGACGGGTTCAAATACGGTGCCGTGCCGCATCTCGGGCATGATCACGCCAGCCAAGGGGGTGCAACCTTATTTCACCAAGAAGGGGACTGGCGCCTGGCGCTTTGTTTCGGCGGCCAACAGCATCGGGAATCGCAACGCGGCGCTGAACTTCACGGTCGAGGAAGGCTCCCTGCAGTTCGATTCGCTGCGCCCGGCCAACGAAGTGTGCGCGCTGGGGCTGGCCACCAACAAGGTATGCTGCCATGTTGTGCCCGCAGCCGAACGGAATGATGCCGCGGATCGCACGGACTATACGTTCGTCCTTGGCGGCACCAATTCCCTGGGTGAGGCATCGACAGAAGGTACGCTGGAGCCGGTCGCAGGTACACTGGGCGGCCTCACCAATGGCTTCTGGACGACGGATCGCCCCATCGCGCTCAAGGGCCATGGACGTCTGCTGATGAATGCCATCGACAACGGCGCGGGTGTGGAACGCCGCCTGACGATGCGGGGCGTACGGGCGTTGACGGCGGGCGAGCACGTCCTCACGCTGGATGGCACGGGCGTTAACGACAACACGATAGCCGATATCGTGGATGGCCCCGTAGGCAAGGTCTCGGTGGTAAAGAAGGGTACGGGGAAATGGGTGCTGTCGGGCACGAATTCGTTCTCGGGTGAGCTGTCAGTCGAAGCCGGTACGCTCGTGGTCAATTCGTCGCGGAACTATTCTTGGTATCGTCTGGCCATCAAGCGTCTCAATGGCGGTGGCCAGGCGCAGGTCAAGAAGCTGTCGCTATTTGACGCGGACGGGATCGACCAGACGGTTGGCATTACGCTGGAGAGTCAGTGGGACCATTCGATTCTGCGCCGTGGCCGGATTGCGGACGGTCGTTCTTCGATTCACACGTGGGGCGCGAATAGTTATCTCGCCAATCTCTTTACGACCTCATCCGACTTCACCACTATAATGCGTTTCAAGATGTATGGCAACGGGACGGATACGTGGCGGCCTCAGGATCAGTCGAATGGCGCGCCGGTACCGGCCAATCCCGCAACCTGGTATTGGTTTGATTTCCGCTTGCCGGAAGGTTCCAATCCCGTGGAAAGTTATGACATGATTGCGCCATTCGACAACATCGCCCCAAGCGTGGTGCAAGGCACCAACAACGACAACAAATTCATGAACTCCATACGCGCCTGGCAGCTGTTGGGCAGCGTGGATGGCGTTCATTGGGATGTGCTGCACGAGATTGACGATGCAGCCAACATGTCGGCGGACATGCATTATGCCGAGGCGGGAAAGACGAACTACTGGATGTCGGCGCAATATGCGTATGTGCGGGGTGAAGGGCCACACACAGGCGGGCAACCCATTGCCGTGTCGATTGCGGAGCCGTTTGATCAGCTGACGCAGGCGAAGGTGTCCGTTGCCGTAGGCGCGACTCTGGCGGTGGAAGGTCCAGCGCTCACGATCAACTCCTTCAAGGCTTCGGCCAACGGCATTGGCACCCTGCGTAACGTCGTCTTCGCCGAGACGGGGAAGCTGGAGGTTGCAGACGTGGATCCGAATCTGCCCGTGTCCATTGCGGGCACGTACGAGGATGTGTCGGGCCTTGAAAACCTCGGCAAATGGAAGGTTTCGGGGGCGCCCTATCGTTGCTCGGCTGTTGTGCGCGAGGGCAAGATCGTGCTCTGTCGCCATGGCACAATGGTGTTGTTCCGCTGACGTGGGCGAGGCTGGGAGTCGGGAATGACGAAAATCCTGTTTGTCTGTCACGGCAACATCTGCCGCAGCCCCATGGCGGAATTCGTGATGAAGGAGCTGTTGCGCCGTGCGGGGCGCACAGATGTGGAAGTGGCGTCGGCGGCGATGCACACGGACGAGATCGGCAGCGACATCCACTACGGCACGCGCGCCAAATTGCGTGAGCAGGGAATTCCCTTTACGTCGCGTGCGGCTTGGTTGCTGACCGCCGCCAAGGCACGCGAATACGACTATCTCATCGGCATGGACGCCTATAACGTCGCCGATCTGCGTCGTCTCGTCTATCCCGAAGATCGCAACAAGATATACCGTCTGCCAGACTTCGCCGATGAACCGCGTGACATCGCAGATCCCTGGTACACGGGAAACTTCGACGTCACCTATGCCGATGTCCTGGCCGGTTGTACGGCCCTGCTGGAGCAGTTGCCGTAGTCATCGCTCATTCGTGATGTTCCCTATGGTTGACAGAAGTGCGCAAAAATGCGATAATCCCAATATGAAAAGACGTGGGTCTTGAATGGAAGGTGAAATGTAAATGAATGCAGATGTCATTGTCATTGGTGCTGGCGTGGTGGGATGTGCCACAGCACGTGAATTGACGCGTTATAATTTGAATGTGCTGGTGCTGGAGGCCGGCAGCGATGTCGCGGAAGGGGCCTCCAAGGCCAACAGCGCCATTGTCCATGCCGGCTTTGACGCGAAGCCGGGGACCAACAAGGCCAAGTTCAACGTGCTCGGCAACCGTCTGTTCGAAGACGTCTGCCGTGAGCTGAAGGTGCCGTTCCGCCGCAATGGCTCGCTGGTGCTGGCCTTTGGCGCCGAAGAGGAGAAGGCGCTGCACGACCTCAAGAACAAGGCCGAACAGAATGGCGTGCCGGTCGTGATCCTCTCGCAGGAGGAGCTGCGTTACCGCGAGCCCAATGTCTCGCCCGAGGCGACGGCGGCATTGTGGGCGCCAACGGGCGGGATCTGCTGCCCCTATGAACTGACCTTCCGCTATGCCGAGAACGCCGCCGCGAATGGGGCCACGTTTGTGTTTGACGAGCGGGTTGTGGGCCTTCGTGTGGATGAGGCGGGGCTCTGGGAAGTCACGACGGCGGTCGGAAGCCGCTTCACGGCCAAGGCGGTCGTCAACTGCGCCGGCATCCACAGCGACGAGCTGAACAATCTGGTGAGCGCCACGAAGTATTCGATCCAGGCGCGTCGCGGCGAATATCTGATGCTCGACAAGGACGAAGACGGCACGTTCTCCGCGACGATGTTCCAGGTGCCCTCCAAGATGGGCAAGGGCATTCTCGTGTCGCCCACCGTGGACGGCACGGTGATCGTGGGTCCCACGGCCGAAGACATCGCCGACAAGGAAGACAAGGCCACGACCTATGATGGCCTCGAGAAGGTCAAGGCCGGCGCCAGGCGTACCTATCCCGGGCTACCCCTTGGCAAGGTCATCACCGAATTCTCGGGTTTGCGTGCGCATGAGACGACAGTCGGCGACTTCATCCTCGGCGAAGCGCCGGACGCGCCCGGCTTCTTCAACGCGCTTGGCGTGGAATCGCCGGGGCTTACGAGCGCGCCGGCGCTTGGCGTGTGGCTGGCCGAACAGGTGGCCGGCAAACTCGGGGCCTCGCGCAAGAACGCCGCGCTCATCTCGAAGGACGTCAGCTGGTGGCCCAAGACGCGCGAGATGTCGCCTGAGGCGCTTGCGGAGCTGGTTGAACGGGATCCGTCCTTCGGCCGTGTGATTTGCCGTTGCGAGGAGGTGACCGAGGGCGAGATCCGTGCCGCCATCCGGGCACGGGTGGGCGCGCGCACGCTGGACGGCGTCAAGCGCCGTACGCGCTCGGGCATGGGGCGCTGCCAGGGCGGCTTCTGCACGCCTCGACTCATCGAGATTCTGGGCAGTGAGCTTGGTCTGCCGCCCGAGGCGTTCCTGAAGTCGCGCAAGACGGCCCCGGAGGAACTGCGGCGCGCGGCGACGGCCACGCAGCAGGGCGAGGGCGCGACGGACAAAGTCCTTGATGTCGTGGTGGTGGGCGCTGGACCTGCCGGACTCGCCGCCGCCGTGGCGGCCAAGCAGGCCGGGGCACAGCATGTTCTCGTCATTGAACGCGACGATGCGCCTGGCGGCATTCTGCAGCAGTGCATCCACAATGGCTTCGGCCTTCACCGCTTCAAGGAGGAGCTGACGGGGCCCGAGTACGCGCAGCGGTATGTCGACATGGCGCGTGCGGCGGACATCCCCATCGTCTGCGGGACGATGGTGCTGGACATTGCCCAGGGCATGCCCATTCACGTGACGGCGATGTCGCCGCGTGGTGGGCTGAAGGTCTACCGCACGAAGTCGGTTGTGCTGGCGATGGGCTGCCGTGAGCGTCCGCGTGGCGCCCTAATGACGCCTGGCACGCGTCCGGCCGGCATCTACACCGCCGGCACCGTGCAGCGCCTCGTCAACATGGACGGCATCATGCCCGGCAAGCGGGTGGTGATTCTCGGCTCCGGCGACATCGGCCTCATCATGGCGCGGCGGCTTACCTTCTCCGGCGCCAAGGTGCTGGCGTGCATCGAGATCATGAAGAAGTCCTCTGGCCTCATGCGCAATGTGGTGCAGTGTCTGAACGACTACGACATTCCGCTGTTGCTCTCGCATACCGTCACTGACGTTGAGGGGCGTGAGCATGTGACGGGCGTCAAGGTCTCGCAGGTAGACGACCAGCTTAAGCCCATTCCCGGCACGGAGATCCATTTCGACTGCGATACGCTGGTGCTCTCCTGTGGACTCATCCCCGAGAATGAGCTCACGAAGAAGGCCGGGGTGGAGATGGACCCGAAGACGCGTGGCCCCAAGGTCGATCCCACGACAATGGCCACGAGCTCGCCCGGCATTTTCGCCGGCGGCAACGTGGTGCGCGTCTACGATCTGGTGGACTGGGTGTCGCGCGATTCCGAGATCGCCGGCAGAAGCGCCGCCGCGTACGCGGCGGCACAGTGAGCGCAGCAAAAAGGAAGAGAGTCCTGAAATGAAGCTTATCTGCATCAACTGCCCGAAGGGGTGTGAACTTGAGGTTGAGAAGGTCGGCGACGAGGTGAAGGTCTCCGGCCATTCGTGTCCGCGCGGCGAAGTCTACGGGAAATCCGAACTGGCCAATCCCACACGCATGGTCACGGGCCTCGTGCGGGTCGCCGGCATGCGCAAGCCGCTTTCCGTCAAGACCAAGGTGCCGGTGGCGAAGGCCAAGATCGACGCCGTGCTCTTTGCCATGCATCAGGCCACCGTGCAGTTGCCTGTGAAGATCGGCGATGTGATCATCCCCGACGTCGCGGGAACGGGCGTCGATCTGGTGGCGACAGCGAACATGTGATCGAGAGGGGCCGGAAATGGGTATGATCGAGGAGATCCTGAAGGAGACGACGGACACCAAGGCGTGCCGTTTGGGGCCAGGTGTCACGAATGAGGTTGCCGCGCTTTTTCGGGAGCTTTTTCCCGAGGCAGCGGGGACCGTGGTCATTGACGACGTCAATACACGTCGGGTCGCGGGTGCGTGTGCGATCGCCTGCCTGAAGGATGCGGGCCTCACGGTTGTCGAACACACGATCAATCCCGATGGCGCTTGGTTTCATGCGACCTACGACAAGGTGGAGGAAGTGCGCGAGGCCATCCGCGCCGCCCAGCCGGCGATTCCCGTGGCCGTTGGCTCCGGCACGATCAACGACCTCGTCAAATGCGCGAGCGAGGAACTGGGCCTGCGCTACATGGTGGTGGGAACTGCCGCCTCGATGGACGGCTACACGTCGTATGGCGCTTCCATCACGAAAGACGGCATCAAGCAGACCCTGCCGTGCCGGGCGCCACTGGGGGCGTTGGTAGATACGCAGGTGGCAGCCGCGGCCCCACGTGCGATGACGGCCTCCGGCTATGCAGACCTCATCGCGAAGATTCCGGCGGGGGCGGACTGGATGTTGGCCGACGCCATCGGGTCCGAGCGGATTCATCCCTTGGCCTGGCGCTGCGTGCAGGATCCGTTGCGCGATTCGCTGGCCAATCCCGCGGGAGCCGCCAGCGGTGACGAGGGGGAGGTGCGCAAGCTCTCTGCCGGGCTGCTCATGAGCGCCTTCGCGATGCAGGCGGCAGGCACGTCGCGTCCGGCGTCGGGCACCGAACACCAGGTGTCGCACTATTGGGACATGGAGGATCTCTGCGTAGACGGCAAGCCGGTCTCCCACGGCTTCAAGGTCGGCGTCGGCACGCTCATCTCCACCAAGACGATTGAGTTCCTGCTGGCGCAGGACCTCTCGACCCTCGATGTCGATGCGGCTGTCGCGAAATGGCCGGCGACTTTTGAGGCGCTTACCGCGACTTTTCCGTCCGTCTACGGAAATCGGCCCGATCACATTGCGCGTGCCTGTG
>JAKSOW010000076.1 GCA_024405395.1 Kiritimatiellia bacterium
TGCCTGCGAAAGACCCGGCGGTGCATATCCGGTTTCTCGCGGAGGTGAATCGCCGTCTGCTTAAGCCGGAGATTCGCGAGCATATCCTGCTGGCCCAGACAGCCGAAGCCGTGCGCGAACTGCTGTTGCAGAGCTAAAGGACGTGTCACGGATTCTGTTTGGAACGCAGATGCTTCGCATACGCAGATTCCGGCGTTTTCGTTGGATAATGTGGCAAAGTCTGGGATGAGCAGGGCTGTGTGCTGTCCGAGTCGCGTCGGATTTCGGGGGAACTGTCCATACTTTCGCGGATGGCTGCGGCGCGTCTTCACGTGCAGGATGGCTTGGCGGAATACCGCCAGCGCCCCCTGCACGCAAATCCGCTTGCCCCCGCGCACGTCTCTCGCGTCCACCCCTGACGCCTCGTGCCTCGTCTTGTGGAAGGCTTCGCGCATAGGGCCGGCGTTGTGCGGTTTGCGGGCAAGCCAGCAATCAACTACTGGACGGATTTCCAGATTGAGTACGCCGTCTGTGACCGGCTGGACTTCACCGCCGAGCAGGAGAACTGGTATGATACGGACCGGTTCTACCTTGAAGAGACGATCCTGCTCATGGGGTTTAAGGTGTGCGACTGGTTTTCGATTGCCGCAGGTGATCGATTTGTCGACGAGCGCCAGATCTTCGAGGACAAGCGCCAGTGGCGATATGAGAATCGGCCTACGGTGGATCTGCTTTTCAAATACGCGTATGAGGGATTTACGCTCGATTGGCGCAATCGGTACGAATACCGCGACAAGGAGGGGACGGACCGTGAGTGGCTGCGTTTCCGCAATCGACTGCGCCTGCGCACGCCGTGGAAATGGACCGAATGGGGCGTGAGCCCCTATGTCAGCAGCGAAACCTATTACGAGGATCGCCATGGGATGGCCAAAAACAAGCGCTTCAACCAGCTGCGCTCCTTCGTCGGCGTCTCAATGAAGCCAATCGACCATCTGACCATCTCCCTCTTCTATTTGCTGATGCACAAGCAGTCAAGTGACCATGGCTGGCAGCCCATCCACGTTCCGGGCATTGAGCTTAAATTCGACTTTTGACAGATGTCGGTTGAAAGTCCCTGCGGACTTTTGCTTGTTCGGTACAGTCGATTCGTGTAGGCCTAACCGCCGTTCCGCAAGGTGCCCGTCGCGCAGAAGATCGAAGGGACCTGTCGCCGTTGGACGTTTGGGGAAATCGTAGCCCCTTTGGACGTCTGCGTAGAATTTGTGCAAATGCAAAATTACACTCTCGTGAAGATTTGTTGCAGAAGATTCCAATTGATGTAAGACCCATTGCGGAGATGTGGCGTGACAAGGTGAGGATCAAGACATTCTGCCTATGCCGTCCGAGAGGTTGGACATCGTATTGGTGTTGAATTTATGCGCCTAAAAGGTATGGCGCACTGATTGCCCCCATGTAGTGGGAGCGGTGAAAGGAATATCTTTGGAGGACTTGGCATGCTTTCTGCTAAGCGGTGGGTGCCCGAAATTTCTCGGGAACAACCAAAGGATGCAATGCCATGATAACGACCAGAATGATACGAGGGCTGATTGCCCTCTCCCTGATAAGTTCGCTGACTCCTGTTGTGCGCGCTGAGGAGCAGCCTGCCCAGGAATTGACCTCGGAGAAGGCGAGTGGCCTCTCAGTTGAAGTCTCCACCGACATCCTCAGTGATTATGTCTGGAGAGGTACCATCTGCAATGGGAATCCCGTATGGCAACCTTCGGTGACATTGGGATACGATACAGGTGACTATGGGGCTCTCTCCGCCAATGTCTGGCAGTCCTATGATCTCACGCATAAGCGCGGTACGGCGACAAACAGCCGCCAGGCCTGCGGCTTGCAGGAAATTGACTATACGCTTACGTATGCCATCAGTTTGGCGGACTTCAATTTCGAACTGGGGCACATTTTCTACACATTCCCCAAGAACAACGGAGCCTCTGATCACGACCTGTACGCCACGGTTTCCTACGACAATCCCATAGTGACGCCGAGCGCCGCTGTTTACTGGAATTACAACTCCGCCCATGACGCTGATCCCTCTGTGGTGTATTTCTCCTTTGGAATCTCCCATGATTTCGAGCCCATCGAGAAAATGACGATCTCTCCATCTGCCTCACTGGGCTTCGGTGACAACGCCTGGGGCAAGTACATAACGGATGAATCGGTGGGGACCGAGTTGTCCGATCAGACAATAGGCGTCAGCGCCTCCTATTCGCTGACCGAGAATCTCTCCTTGGGGGCGCAGATCAACTATACCTGGATCCCATCCCATACCTTGCGCCATCTCAACTATATGGGGTGCGACAAGGATCAGCTCCTGTGGGGCGGCGTAAACCTGACGTTGAAGTTCTAACCACGCAATATCTTGAAAGATTTTGCATCGAGACAGAAAGAGGATGACTACCATGAAGAACGTGACAACCCGTGAATTCCTGAAAGTCGCAACGGCCTGCATTGCCGGGGCGGCATCCGCTGCCGCGCTTACAGGGTGTGACAAGAAGAGCAAGCTCGACAAAGGCGTGACGATCCCCCAGACGCATAAGATGATCAAGTGGCGCTTCCAGACCTATGCCGGTACGGCACTTGCGCAGCATGTCTGCAAGCCGGCAATTGACGCGTTCAACAAGATCGCCGGAAATCGCATGCACATTGACCTCTACTATGCCGACCAGCTTGTCCCGACTTCGGAATTGTTCAGTGCCTTGCAGGCCGGCACGATCGATGGCGTCCAGTCAGATGACGACTCGATGTCTTCGGCGGCGGATGTACGGGTTTTTGGCGGTTACTTCCCGTTTGCCTCTCGTTATTCGCTTGATGTGCCTGTCCTGTTCGCACAGTATGGTCTCGACAAGATCTGGGCGGAATCCTACAAGGAGGCCTCAAACGGCAAAGTCACATGGCTTTCGGCGGGATCTTGGGATCCATGCCATTTCGCCACGAAGAAGCCAATAAACCATCTGTCCGATCTGAAGGGGCTCAAGGTCTACACCTTCCCGACTGCCGGAAAGTTCCTGAGTCAGTTCGGCGTTGTGCCGGTGACGCTTCCCTATGAAGATGCCGAGATGGCGCTGCGGACGGGTACTCTGGATGGCGTTGCCTGGTCTGGCATCACGGAAGATTATACGGTGGGGTGGGCTGACGCCTGCAAGTATTTCGTCACGAACTCCCTTTCTGGTGCGTGGATCGGTTCATATTTCGCCAATACGGAAAGTTGGGGCAAGGTGCCGGATGACTTGAAGGAACTTTTCAAGCTGTCCATGGATAGCTCCCATTACTATCGTCAGTATTGGTACTGGGGCGGCGAGGCGGAGCTCCGCGTGAATGGGGGAAAACTGCAGTTGTGTTCCATCCCCGAAGAAGAATGGAAGTCGGTCGAAGAAAAGGCCGTCCCATTCTGGGAGGAGATGGCCAAGGCCTCGCCACGTGCCGGGAAGGTTGTTGAGGCCTTCCGGAAATACAATGCCGTCATGGCAAAGGCCGGTAAGCCTTATCGTTATTAAACCATGGATATCTTGGTCAAATACGTACGCGGTGTCGAGTCCCTGGTGAGGGGACTCGGCATCGCCTCAATGTATCTGCTTCTGGTGATCCTCGCCGTGCTGCTGTTCCCCGTTTTTGCACGAGGAGGGGACATCAGCACCATCTGGGCTCTGGAAGTCGCCCAATTCGCTGTGGGCGCCTATTACATTCTTGGCGCAGGCTGGTCGCTACAGCAAGGTGCGCATGTGCGAATGGACTTTCTTTATGCCAACTGGAAGCCGCGAACGAAGGCAATTGTCGACGCCGTTACATCGTTCTTCGTGATCTTCTATCTTGTGGTGATGCTTCTGGGGGGATGGGATAGTTGCGCTTATGCCGTTGTCGCCAAACAGGTCAATCACACGGTTTGGGCACCGTACATGGCGCCAATAAAGATGGCGATGGAAATCGGCATCTTCTTCATGCTTCTGCAAATGTCCGCTGAGTTTGTGAAGTCGCTGATTGTCGCCTGCGGGAAACCTGTGGACTTGCCTGATGCGGAGAAAGAGGAAGAGCGTCTTTATGAAGGCCGCGCCCCCCGCCCGGTTTTCTGGAGGACTTTTGGGGTTTGCGCCGCGGCTGGTGCACTTGGCGTGGCAATGCTTGCCTTGGGGATCCCGCATGTAACGCCAGACGGTGGTTGGGGACTGCTGGCCACAATCATTGGAGGCTTTCTTGTGGTCGCGGCGCCAATTGCGGCGCTTCCTGTGACGGTGCGCCGGCTTCATGACTTGGATATGTCGGGGTGGTGGGCGACCGGGTTCCTCCTTTTTGCGCTTATTCCAGGGTTGGGCCTCTTTACCTTGATTGGCGAGGCGTTGTTGCTTGCACAGGATGGCGCGCCGGGAACTACGGGCTTCGGCCCTGATCCCAAGGGACGCAATCTCATCCAAGTCTTTGATCCGCGGATTCCGAAGCCCCCTGCGCCAATCCCCGAGGTCCCCGTACCCCTTGCGCCGGATGTTGAACGCCCCTATTGGCCGCCCTATCTCATCTTCCAGGCAATCGGATGCGTCTTTCTCCTGGGAGGGTTTGGATTGTCCAGGATCTGCGCCAATCCCACTTGGTTTGTGATGGGCTGCCTTGTGTTCATGTTCTCGGTTATTGTTCTGATTCGAGGTGTCGTATGCATGAAACGATGACACTCATTGAATTCCTCCAGTCGAGTCCGGGGATTATCATCTTTCTGATGTTCTCGCTTTTGATGGCGCTGATGCTCACGGGACAGCGCATCTTTGGCGTGATGGGATTCATCGGCGTCGCCTTCGCGTTGATTTTCATTGATCGAGGTGCCCTTGGCTATGGGTTCAACGCGGCGATCAAACTCTTCAATTGGTATCCCATGTTGACGTTGCCGATGTTCGTGTTCATGGGCTTCATGCTCTCTGAATCAGGCATCGCCAATGACATGTATCATATGTTCCATGTCTGGTTCGGTGGATTGCGAGGTGGCCTTGCGGTTGGCACCTTGCTTGTGATGATCATGATCTCGTGCATGAATGGCCTTTCCGTTGCCGGAATGGCGATCGGCTGCTCGGTCGCCTTGCCCGAGCTGCTGAAACGCAGTTACGACAAGCGAATGATCTCGGGGGTCATACAGGCGGGATCATCGCTGGGAATCTTGTTTCCGCCGTCCATTGTGCTTGTTCTCTACGGAATGATTGCGCGTGAACAAGTCAAGGATCTCTGGCTTGCCGGCATCGGGCCGGCGCTTCTGTTGTCGTTGTTGTTCTTCGGCTATGTCGTGATTCGATGCCGGATCAATCCAGTGCTGGGCCCCATTCTCCCAAAAGACCAGCGTAACTTCAGTTGGGCAGAGAAGTTGCGCGTTCTACGTGCCGGCATACTTCCTATCGTTCTTGTTCTCTCGGTAATCGGTTCGTTCTTCTCTGGAATCACCTCCTTGGAGGAAAGCTCTGCCGTAGGTGCCCTGGCGGCCTTTCTGATTGCGCTCCTTAAACGTCGATTGACGTTGAGGATATTCACGAAGACACTCAAGGAGACGCTCAATAATTCTGCCATGTTCCTCTGGATCATGATGGCGGCGCTCTCCTTCTCGGCGGTCTTCGATTCTTTGCATGCCGTTGATGTCCTCAAGGAGTTCTTCACGGGGGATCTCGGGCTTAGTCCCTGGTGCATCCTCTTCATGATGCAGCTTTCCTTCATCGTTCTCGGCGTATTCCTGGATGATACGGCGATGCTGATCATTGTCGCGCCCTTGTTCATTCCCCTTGTGAAGGAACTCGGGTTTAGCCCGATATGGTTTGGCGTCCTGTATACCATCACCTGTCAGATAGCCTATATCACCCCACCCTTTGGATACAATCTCTTCATGATGCGTGCAATGAGCCCCGCGGAAATCACCATCAAGGACATCTATTCGTCAATTGTCCCATTCCTCATCCTGATGACGGTGGCGATAGTGCTCATCATGGTGTTTCCGGACATCGCCCTTTGGTTCCCGGACTATGTAAACGGCAAGGCCCTAGGGCCGGTGGATTGGTTGATAACCCACTGTGCGTGGTTTAAGGCCTTTTGCGAAAACGCGTTTTTCTATACTCTGTAAAAGCAGCCCATGAATAGTACCACCCTTGAGATCGCGGGGAAGCACTGGACATTCAACTCGCTGAAGGAGTTGATGGGGAAGGCCACCCCTTTGCGCTCCGGCGATGTCTCCGCAGGATGTGCTGCCACTTGCGATGAGGAAAGGGTCGCGGCGCAGATGTTGCTTGCGGATGTGCCGCTGCGGCTCTTTCTTGACGAGCCCCTCGTCCCCTATGAGAAAGACGAGGTGACCCGGCTCATCGTTGATTCGCATGACACAGCGGCTTTTGAACCAGTGAAGAATCTGAGCGTCGGCGAGTTTCGCGATTGGCTTCTGGAATATGGCACAGGACCTGAGGCCCTCACGGCGCTGGCGCCGGGACTTACGCCGGAGATGGTCGCGGCCGTGTCAAAGATATGCTCCATTCAGGACATGATTCTCATCGCCTCCAAGTGCCGTGTCGTCACGGCATTCCGTGATACCATTGGACTTCCGGGGTGCCTCTCGACCCGCCTCCAGCCAAATCATGCAACTGACGACCCTAAAGGCATTGCTGCCGCCATGCTCGAAGGTTTGCTTTATGGATGCGGCGATGCCGTCATCGGAATTAATCCCGCGACTGATTCCGTGCCGATGATGCAGGAGCTTCTCAAGCTCATCGACGAACTGATCCAGCGATACCATATCCCCACGCAAAGCTGCGTTCTTGCCCATGTGACGAACGCACTGGAGGTGATGCGTCTGGGGACGCCAGTAGATCTCGTATTTCAGTCAATAGCCGGTACGGAGGCCGCCAACTCGGTCTTTGGCGTCAATCTGAATGTTCTGGAGGAGGCCTATGACGCGGCACTTTCCCTCAGACGCGGCACCGTAGGGCAGAATGTGATGTATTTTGAGACGGGGCAAGGCAGCGCTCTTTCAGGTCGCGGAGACTGGGGGGTGGATATGCAGACCTGCGAAGCCCGGGCCTATGCCGTCGCCCGAAAGTTCAAGCCTCTGCTGGTTAATACCGTCGTCGGCTTCATTGGCCCCGAATACCTTTATGACGGCAAGCAGATCATACGTGCGGGCATTGAGGACCATTTCTGCGGCAAGCTTCTCGGTCTTCCCATGGGGTGCGACATCTGTTATACCAATCACGCGGAGGTTGACCAGAATGACATGGATGTGCTTATGACATGCCTGGCCGCTGCAGGGCTTACCTATCAGATGGCCATCCCGGGCGGGGACGACATCATGCTGGGGTACCAGACCACAAGCTACCATGACATCCATTTCATCCGCCAGGTATTTGGCAAGCGTCCGACGCCGGAATTTGAGTCTTGGCTCAAGGAAATGGATCTTTTCGACGCCCGTCAACGGTTCATAAACCACACAGGAAACAATCATGCACTTATTGGCTATGAACAGGAGCTTGAGCGTTGATCCCTGGCTAGCGCTCAAACGCTTCACCCCTGCACGTATCGCAATGGGACGAGCGGGAGGGAGCCTGCGGACTGTCAATCTTCTGGATTTCCGCCTCGCACACGCCCGTGCGCGTGATGCCGTCCATGCGGCCTTTCATGCCGATGCCATACGCGGGCAGCTGAACGAGGCGGGGTTGGATTTTGCGGAAGTGAACTCTCCCGTCACCGGCAAGCAGGACTATCTTCTGCATCCTGAGCGTGGACGTGTCCTCACGGAAGAATCCACTGCCTTTCTCGCGTCGAAAGCCCAAGAATGGGGTGAGCGTGATATCGTGGTCGTCATTTCGGACGGACTTTCGGCCATTGCCGCCGAATCTCATGCCGTTGCCGTTGCGAAAGGGCTTCATCGCGAACTTGGCGAAACATTCTCATTCTACCCGGTGGTGATTGTCCCCTATGGGCGAGTGAAGATTGCCGATGCGATTTCCGATGTCCTTGGTGCAAGGATGGCGATCATTCTCCTTGGGGAACGCCCAGGCCTTGGCGCGAAGGATTCGTTGAGCGCGTACTTCACCTACAAGGCACGCAATTGCTCCGTTGATTCGGATAGAAACTGCGTGTCCAACATTCGTCCGGGGGGAATGCCCGTTCCCTGGGCCGTGCGCAAGCTTTCCGTTCTCATGCGCGAGTCATTCAGAATTGAGCGAAGCGGAACTGCGCTCAAAGACCGTCTCACCCTTGACGATCTTCAGCGGGCGTTGCCACTTGCGGATGATGAAGGGAAATTGCGATGACGCATCTTTATACGGGTGATGGCAAAGGCAAGACGAGCTCAGCGGTTGGGCTGGCTGTACGCGCATATGGGCAAGGCCTGAAGGTCCTCTTCGTTCAGTTTCTCAAAGGATCTCCAACGGGTGAGATTGCCACGTTCGATGCCTTGGGGATCCAGGTGATCCGGCTATCGCACCCCTGCGGGTTCTGGGGAAGTCTTGGGGCCGGTGAAAGGAAGGAGATTGTGGATGAGCATAATGCCATACTCAGGAAAGTCCTCTGGCAGCTGGAGAAGGGCCGGACTCCCGATCTGCTTGTTCTAGATGAGTTCACGTACATCTACACTACGCCTATGGCAGATCGAAGTCTGTGCGATCACGTGCTGTCGGCCGCCAGGGCCCAGGAGGTGGAGATCGTTCTAACCGGTCGGGACCCTGGCAGTCTTGTCAGCCAGGCGGATTACATCTCCACCATTTCGGCTACGAGGCACCCATTTGCTCGTGGTGTGCCTGCTCGTAGGGGGATTGAATATTAGGGATGAGAAGAGGCCAAATGAAAAGGGAAGATCACAATCTTTTATTGTTAGGCATTTTATTTAAAAATGCTGTAAAAAGATGATATTTGAGATGATGAGACTAGGTGTGAAATATTACGCAATGAAATCTCATCGTGTCGTTTTGGGGTGTTTTGGGGGAAATGCAGGGATGATTACTTGGGATTTCCGGGGCTAACTGGTGGCCGTCCAAAAGTTATGAACAGGGGGAGGCGCAACCGGCCCTCAATCCCAGAAAAGTTATGAACAGGCCCGCTCTCCGCAGGGTACTACCCCGCAGAGCGCGGAAACCATCCCGTTTTGCGCGGAAACTACCCCGCAGAAAACGGGGAGGTTTGCCGCAGAGAAAGGGGTAAACAACAATACAACAATCTGCGGGTGCTGGTGAAGTCGGCCAACGCCCTTCACTTCATGCAGGATGCCCAGCCGCGCACGATGAACTATCTGCAGTTCGGTTCAGAAGGATGCTCGATTGACTTCGGCGGTCACGACCAGCTCGTCACGAGCGTCGTCACCAATCGCTATTCTGAATACACCGGCAACAGCCGCACGAACTACGGGTTCAGATCAGCCAGTCCCGCGCAGATCCGCTTCGTGGGCACGGCCATCGACGGCTTTGGCTATCGTGGCGCGTTGGAGGGCGCCGCGGGCATTGAATGGGATCCGCAGCAGGCCGACCGCGAATTCACCTATTCCAACAGCGTTGCGACGACGTGCGGGAGCCTCACGGTGAAAAGCGGCTCGTTCCGCATCTCGCAGGGGGTGACCTTCCCGAACCTCGGCAGCCTGGCTGTGGCGGCGGCAGACGGCACGATTGACGTCTCCACCAACGGTTGGGAAGGCGGCAAGTGGAATTTTGGCGACAAGGTCAGGCTGAATTACTCCTATGGTCCTGGAAGCGTGCAGTCGGGCAATGCGGGCGCCTCGCATGGCGGCCATGGCACGGGCCTTCGCGGACGCACGGACAGTTCCCCCGAAAAACGACGCGGATTGGATGGCACGCCGTCACAACGGATTTCGGCAAATACCGCGTATGCCAAAGGCATCTGCGTTCTGAAAACCGAAGGCGGTTAAGCAAAGGGCTTGGAATTACACCATTTGTAAATATTGGCGGTAATCAATACGGATTTCGGTGAAGCGGAGCGGTTTATGCTCCGCTTTTCTGTTTTTTCCGGGGTGTGGCACGCCTTCTGCTTATATGCGGCGCAGAAAGGAAATTCACCCTGTGAAGCTCATTATTGCCTATATTCAGCCGGAGCGGCTGAACGCCGTGAAACAATCACTCTACGAGCGCGAGATCTACAAGATGTCCGTCTCGAACGCCGTGGGATGTGGCCAGCAGAAGGGCTATGTTCATCAGTACCGTGGCGCCATGGAGGAAGTGACGCTGCTGAAGAAGATCCGCCTGGCGATTGCCGTCAATGACGCCTATGTGGACAAGACGGTCGAAGGCATCATCGCCGGGGCGCGCACGGGTGACATTGGCGACGGCAAGATCTTTGTGCTGCCGATGGACGAATGCATCCGCATCCGCACAGGCGAGAAGGGACCCGCCGCCATTGGATAACAGGAATCGAAACGCAATCTCAAGCAAAGGAACGGAAGAAACCGATGAAACGGATGATGTTGGTGTTGGGTGCTGTTTTGGGCCTTGTGGGCGCTGCTCACGCCGTGGGCGTTGAGGTCAAGGACGCCCAGCAGGTTCAGGACAACCTGGATGTGGTGTGGACCCTGATCGCGGGCATTCTGGTGTTCACGATGCAGGCGGGATTTGCCCTTGTGGAGACGGGCTTCACGCGGGCGAAGAACGCGGCGAACATCATGATGAAGAACCTGATGGACTTCTCGGCAGGATCGATCGCCTTCTGGCTGGTGGGCTCTGCGCTGATGTTTGGTGTGGACGCCTGTGGCCTCTTCGGCAAGTCGGGCTTTTTGATGGATGTGTTCCAATCGGGTCCTGGCTGCTGGAACTGGACGATGATGATCTTCCAGACGATGTTCGCCGCCACGGCTGCGACAATCGTCTCGGGCTGTGTGGCCGAACGCATCGAGTTCAAGAGCTACCTCATCTACTCGATTCTCGTGAGTGCCATTGTCTATCCGATCTCGGGTCACTGGGCCTGGGGTTCGCTCTTTGACGAGAGTTCGGCGGGCTGGCTTTCGAAGCTCGGCTTCCATGACTTTGCCGGCTCCACTGTGGTGCACTCGGTGGGCGGCTGGATTGGTCTGGCGGGCGCCATCATGCTGGGGCCGCGCATCGGCAAGTACCGTCATGACGGCAAGGCCAACCCGATTCCTGGGCACAGCCTGGTGCTGGGCACGTTGGGCGTGTTCCTGCTGTGGATCGGCTGGTTCGGCTTCAACCCCGGCAGCTACACGCAGGGCATTGGCGATGTGAGCCGTGTGGCGATGACGACGAACCTGGCCGCCTGCGCCGGCACGGTTGCTGCCCTTGCCACCGCCTGGTTCATCACCGGCAAGCCCGACCTCACCATGGCGCTCAACGGTTCGCTCGCGGGCCTCGTGGCGATCACGGCCCCCTGTGACATCGTGACGCCGGGCGCAGCGCTCGTCATCGGCCTGATCGGCGGCGTACTGGTGGTGCTGTCGGTGTACTTCTGGGATAAGGTGCACGTGGACGATCCGGTTGGTGCCGTGTCGGTGCATCTGGTCAACGGTGTGTGGGGCACGATCGCGTGCGGACTCTTCGCCGCCGAGAAGACGCTGGGCATCGGCGAGGCTTCCACGGGTCTCTTCTATGGTGGCGGCTTCCACAGCACGTTCGTTCAGCTGGTGGGCGTGGTGGCTGTGGGTGCCTGGGCTTTCGGCGTGGGCATGGCGATCTTCTTCGTGCTGAAGAAATGCAAGATTCTCCGTGTGGACGCCAAGACCGAGCTCAAGGGTCTGGATGTCACCGAGCATGGTCAGGATGCGTACGCCTCCTTCCAGTTCTTCTCGAACATGTAAAGATCTTCGACACGCTCCTAGGCGTGCAAAACGCGAAGCGCCGTCCTGGAACACCAGGGCGGCGCTTGTGGTAGCGGAGGGTTCAGTAAAGGAGACGCGGGTATGGCCCAAAAAGAATTCGTTCGTGTGTCGGCTGCGGTGCCGCTGGTGCGTCCGGGGGACGTTGGCGCCAATCTCGCCGCGGTGCGGACCCTGGTGCAGCAGGCCGCAGCCGAGGGCGTGCAGGCGGTGGTGTTCCCCGAGCTTTGCCTGACGGGGTACACCTGTGCGGATCTGTTCTACCAGCCTTACCTGCTGCAGGCTGCCGAAAGGGCGCTCGCGGAACTTCTGCCCGACTGCTTGGGATTGCTGGTGGCGGTGGGGCTGCCCGTGCGGGTCTCGGGACGCATCTTCAACTGTGCGGCGGTGATCGTGGATGGACGGTTGGTGGGCGTCGTTCCCAAAACCTATCTGCCCAGCACGCACGAATTCTATGAGGCCCGCTGGTTCGCAAGTGCGCTGGAGGCCACCGTCAACGAGGTGACGTTGGCGGGTGCGACGGTGCCGTTCGGCAACGATCTGATTTTCGATCTGGGAAATGGGGCCGTCTGCGGCGTCGAACTCTGCGAAGACATGTGGACGGCCAATCCGCCCTCGACTCGTCTGACCTTGCGTGGCGCGAATGTGGTGCTGAATCTGAGCGGCTCGAATGAGCTTGTCGGCAAAACCGAATACCGGCGGTCGCTGGTGCTGGGCCAGTCGGCACGGTGCCTGGCGGCCTATGTCTACGCAGGCGCCGGAGTGGGCGAGTCCACGACCGATCTGGTCTTCGGTGGCCATGCGCTGATTGCGGAGAATGGCGCGTTGCTGGCCGAAGGGCGGCGCTTTGCGCGCAAGCCGCAGCTGACGACGGCCGATGTGGACATTGGATTTCTGGACTTTGAACGCTCGGCCAACTATGCCTTTCGGACGGCCGGAAACACGGTGGGGGCGGTTAGGACGATCAGGCCGCCCGCGCTTTCCTGCGTGCACACAGGCGGCAATCCTGAGTTGCGTCGTCCGCTGGATCCACATCCCTTTGTGCCGGGCGCCTCGGCGGACCGCAAGGCACGCTGCGAAGAGATCCTATCCATTCAGTCCACGGGGTTGGCGACGCGACTGGAGGCGATTCGCTGCCGGGATGTCGTGTTGGGCCTCTCGGGCGGATTGGACAGTGCGTTGGCATTGCTGGTCTGCGTCGAGGCCTTTGATCGTCTGGGGCTGGACCGCAAGGGCATTCATGCCTTCACGATGCCGGGGTTCGGCACGACGTCGCGCACGAAGGAAAATGCCGAGCGCCTGTGCGAAGGGTTAGGCGTTCCGCTGGAGACCATCGACATCACGGCGATGGCGCGACAGCACTTGGCGGACCTTGGCCGAGACGAGTCGGTAAAGGACATCACCTACGAGAACACGCAGGCGCGTGGCCGTACCTACTTGCTGATGGACAAGGCCAATCAGCTGGGCGGCATCGTCATCGGAACGGGCGATCTTTCGGAGCTGGCGCTCGGCTGGTGCACCTACAATGGCGACCACATGAGCATGTACGGCGTCAACTCGGGCGTCCCCAAGACGCTCGTCAGGTATATCGTTCAATGGTATGCCGAGGAGAAGGTTAAAGGGTTAAAGGGTGAAAAGGTTAAAAGGTTAAAGGGCGAGGATGCAGATGTCGAGGTTGCCGCAAAGGCGCTGCTCGACATCCTTGCGACTCCGGTCTCGCCCGAATTGCTGCCGGCGAACGCAGATGGATCCATTGCGCAGGTGACTGAAGACAAGGTCGGTCCGTACGAACTGCACGACTTCTTCCTCTACCACTTCCTGCGTCGGGGAGCTGGAAAAGAAAAGTTGCGTTTGTTGGCGGGATTGGCGTTTGCGGGCACCTACGATGCGCAGACGATCGAAAAGTGGCTGGACGTCTTCTTCCGGCGTTTCTATTCCCAGCAGTTCAAGCGCAGCTGTTTGCCGGATGGCCCCAAAGTCGGCAGCATCAACCTGTCCCCACGTGGTGATTGGCGCATGCCAAGCGACGTTGGTTTTACGGAATATTCGCCGATGAAGTGAATGCAGGTGGTCCCCTGACGGCTCTTGAAAAGCTCGAGTCGGTCTATTGTCAGGTCAACGGTCCCCCGTCGATTTCGTGCAGATGATGGGCGATCTCATGATGCCGCGTGCCGTTCGTAAAAAAGAAAGTGCCACTTTCATATTTACAAAGCATGGCTGAGACTATAAAACATCCGCATGAAATTCATAAACCGAACTCTTTCATCTACCAACCAACCGCTGAGTCACGAGCTGATTCGCATTGGCGTAGGCTCGGTTTGACGCCGATATCTGCTTCATTCCCGCATCCGTGAAGGACGCGCCGACACTGGCGTTGCGGCCTTTTGCCAGCCGTCGAACCGCGAGAACTTGCCCTTTCGGTCAAGAGGCTGTTTGGTGAGAAAATGCCCGCCGTTCAGGCAGATTGTGATGGTTTTAATAAGGTGTTTTTGTTATAATCTACGCTGAAAACTGTCATGATTCCCTGCTGACGGTATGATGCCAAGGTAAGAGGCTTTAAGTTGAAGAGCGATATGAAGAAGAAACAGATTACGCGGAATGACGACCTTTTTGCTCTTGGATTGGCGAAGAGGCTGATTCGCATCAGCGAAGACGGCAAGCGCGTCGAATATCTGAATCATGGGATTTCGCGCGACTGGACGAAGCCGGAGGCGATTGTCGAGGCGAAGGCCTATCTGACGCTTGCGTTGCAGTATGGATATCCCGATGACCGCATTCGGCTATTTGCACCGGTGACGATTGGATCATCTCTGCGTGAGGCCGACATTGAGGTTTATGCAGATGCCACGCATGAGTCGCCGATCATCATTGTCGAGTGTAAGAAGGAGGAGGTATCTGAGGCCGAGTTCCGTCAGGCGGTCGAGCAGGCGTTCAGCTATGCGGTGTCTGAGGGCGCGAAGTACGTTTGGACGACATCCGGGATCAAGAACGAGTATTATGAAGTCCCCGACAAGAAGCCCAAGGCCCGCAAGACGGTTGCTGACATCCCGCGCTTTGGGTCAATGTACATTTCGGAGTACCGCTATGGCGTCAACGGTGGACTGAACAAGCACGGACAGAAGACGTTTGCCTTGAAACTGGTGACCGAGAGCGAACTGACGCACCGCTTTGCCCAGGCGCATCAGGCGTTGTGGGGCGGTGGCGAGCTGAATCCGTCCGACGCATTTGATGAGTTCGACAAGCTGATCTTCTGCAAGATCTGGGACGAGCGCAAGGTGGATCGCGAAGACGGCGACCCCTATGACTTCCAGATCATTGCCGAGGACACGGTCGAGCAGACGAACGCGGCGCTTCTGAAGCGGCTGAAAGACCTGTATGCGGAGGGCCGCAAGCAGGCGCCGGAAGTGTTCAAGGACGATATCCGTCTCTCGGCGGCCAAGGTTCGGACGGTCGTGTCCTATCTTGAAGACGTGAATCTGTCGGAAACAGATCTCGACTCGAAGGGACGTGCGTTCGAGACATTCATGACGTCGTTCTTCCGCGGTAATTTCGGACAGTTCTTCACGCCACGCCCCGTGGTGAAGTTCATCGTGGATGTCCTGCCGATCAGGAGCGATTGGCGGGTTTTGGACACGTCCTGTGGCTCGGGCGGCTTTCTGCTGCACGCGCTTGACAAGGTTCGGAAGGCGGCGGAGAGGAAATTCGGCGCGTCGACGGTCGGTTGCTACAAGTGCTGGCATGGATTCGCGCAGGAGCGTCTTTTCGGCATCGAGATCAACGAGCAGATCGCGCGGACGGCCAAGATGAACATGATCATCCACGACGACGGCCATACGAATGTCGTGGCGGCGGACGGACTGCTCCCGATCGGCGACATTGCGACGAAAACCGGGAACAGGGGGTTCCGGGACGAGAGTTTCGATTGCATCATCACCAATCCGCCGTTTGGTTCGACGATCAAGCAGACGGAGCACGCCTATCTGGGGTTGTACAACCTAGCTGAGCGAGAGGTGGACTGGCTCAATCCAAAGTCTAAGGCGGCGCAGCGTCCGGGCGTGTCGTCCGAAATCCTGTTCATCGAGCAGTGCTGGCATTTTCTCGTCGAAGGTGGTTATCTGGCCATCGTCATTCCGGACGGCATTCTCACCAATGCCTCGCTCCAATATGTCCGCGACTGGATTATGGACAAGTTCCGCGTGCTGGCGGTCGTCTCGCTTCCGCAGACCACGTTCATGAGCACGGGGGCGGGCGTGAAGAGTTCGGTGCTGTTCCTCCGCAAGCGTCCGAGGTCGCTCGGCAAGCATCTGCGTGAGGCGAAGGAGTCGCTGCAGCGCGAGATCGCGGAGAAGTGGAGCCTGGCGGACGACCTGGCGAAGATCGACAAGCGGCGCAAGACCGCGCTGGAGAAGCTGGACAAGCGTCCCGAATTCGCCGCGTTGGAGAAGAAGGTCCGCAAGGAGAATGCGGAGTACAAGACCGCCGCAGACGAAATTGCCGCGGAGGCGGAGAAGGCGACGGCCGAGCTGCGCGACAAGCTTGAGTCGGAATATCGTCAGCGTTCCACGGACATCTTCCCTGACGAGGACATCTTCATGGCCATTGCCGAGGACATCGGCTTTGATGCGACCGGCAAGGCGACGAAGGTCAACGAGCTCGACGAGATCGGCGCGGAGCTTGCGAAGTTCATTAAGACGGCGGCTGAAGAGAGGGCTTGACGATGAAGAAGTCCAGCAAGACAAAATCCTTTTTGATTAAGCCGGATGTCGAGGTCGTCGAATCCGTTGAGGCGGAGTTGTATAAGCGCGTACGGTCGTATATCGCGAAAGCGCGGACAAAAGTCTACGCCGTCGCCAACAAGGAGATGGTCGCCGCCTATTGGAATGTCGGGCGCGAGATTGTCGAGAGGCAGGGCGGGGCGGAACGCGCGAAGTATGGGGATGGTCTCATCAAGGGGCTTTCGCTCAAGTTGACGGCTGAATTTGGTGCGGGATATACACCGACCAATCTCAAGTACATGCGGCTTGTTTTTCTTGCATTCCCGAATCGTCACACACTGTGTGACCAATTGAACTGGTCGCACTATCGAACATTGGCGGGTGTCGAGAACGAACGGGCACGGCAGTTCTATTTCGAGGAGTGCGCAAAGTCGGATTGGAGCGTGCGAGATCTTCAGCGGCAGATTTCGACGCAGTTCTACGAGCGGCTGATTGCGAATCATGTTGATCTCAAGAATGCCTCCGAGTATGTGAAGCGCGGCCGTCCCGAGCCGAAGGATATTGTCAGAAGCCCGGCGATCTTGGAGTTCACGGGGGTGTCGCCCTTTGCCTACAAGGAATCTGATCTGGAGACGGGTCTTGTCCGCCACTTGGGGAAGTTTCTGATGGAACTCGGGCGTGGCTTTGCGCTGGTTGGCGAACAATGTCCGATTCACGTCGGGAATGAGGTCTATCATTGCGATCTCGTTTTCTACAATTTCCTTGCGCGCTGCTTCTTCCTGGTCGATCTGAAGGTCGGTAAGATCACGCCTGAAGACATCGGACAGATGCAGCTTTACAAGCACTATTACGAACGCGAACGGATGAATCCGGGGGACAATCCGCCAGTTGGCATTGTTCTGGGTTCTGATCGCGACGAGGCGGTGATTCGCTACACCCTGAACGAGCACGAACGGAATCTTTTCGCCGTGAAGTATCACCTGAACTTGCCGACGGAAGAGGAGCTGCAAAGGGAGCTCCAGCGCGAACGCGCGGCATTTGAAGAAGCCCGCCTTCTTGCCGCGCCGCAAAAGGCGGGAAGGGCACGGATCAGTAAGAGGATGAAATAGCCATGGGCACGATATTTGCGATAAAGGCATCGGAAGCTCAGGGCAGGCGATTGGATCCTGAGTATCATCATGCATTGAGGCGGACACGAATCAGATCGACATATCCGTCTGCAAAGTTGTTGTCGTTGTCCTATTTCCGCACGGGTGGGACGCCGTCCACCGCCATCCCTGAATATTGGAACGGAGCGATTCCGTGGGTGTCGGCAAAGGACTTCAAGGCGTTTCGGTTCGAGGATTCAGAAGATCATGTTACCGAACTGGCGCTTGCCGAATCCACGACTT
>JAKSOW010000077.1 GCA_024405395.1 Kiritimatiellia bacterium
AGGAGCGCGGAGCCAATCACCCACGATGATGCCGTAAAAAGTCGACAACGGCGTGGCGGAACCGCCGGAAGCACTGCGCGAACAAGCCCCGTAGGCACTGACGGTTATGGCGGCATCACCCATTGCGGTCATGTAACCGGCGCCACACGCCGTCGCCTTGCCATCGCCGCCCTGGGCGACACGCAGGGAGTAGTGGTCCACATAGAGCTTGGCACCCGCAAAGTCAAAGCGCCCTGTTGCCGCATTATAGCCCACCAGGACGTCATATCCATTGCTTTCCTTCTCCGGCGGCGGCACAAAGCCGACCGTAGCATGGCTCATGTCCAGACAAGCCGTGCCCGGCGTGCTGCCGCCGATGGAGAGGTGCGTGTAGAAGTTCGAGATGGACGCGTTGTCCGTGAAGGAGACCGTGGTCGAGCTACCGTCCGCCTGCGGCATGATGTTGATGTTGTTGCGCCAGGAGTAGTTATCGCCCAACGAGAATATCGCATTGCCGGAGAAGTTGGCGTTCCCCCGCAACAGCAAATCACCCTTAAGCGCATTGTTGGTGGAGAACGACAGGAACCTGCCGTTGCCGGAGACGTTCAGCGTGCCGCCATCCAGGGAAAAGGAATTCTCGTGGTTGCTCATGCGCCAGGCGTAGCAATCGCCCGCGACCGAAAGCGTGCCGTTCTTGGCCACAGCAAAGATCGAGCCCGCGCTGTTGTCCGCCACCCACAGTTCGCCGCCCTCGTTCACGGTGATCGACGCCGCATTGCCCTGATCTGCGGCATTGCCCAGCACCATCTTGCCCGTGAGGTTCGTCACCACCATGCGGCCACCCGCGTTGACCGTGACCGCGGCGCCATCCCGAATGGCGAAGCGCGTGCTGGAGGCGGTAGCGCCAGCCGCCGGGCTGCCATCGAACTTGAAGCACCCCCCATTCCCAATCGTCACCTGGCTGCCGGGCCCCAAATCGAGCCAGGCGCCAACAAAAGGCAGCAGAGCATTCACGGAGAGCGCCGCCTGCACTCCTGCGCCACAGGCAATCGTCAGATTCGTGGCCATAGGCGCATCTGCCATAACCCGCAGTTCGGCATCGTCCAACAGCCCCGTCACAAAGGCCGCCGAGCCGGCGCTCGGCACGCCGCCCAACCAGTTTCCGGCCTCGGCCCAATCGCCTGTACCACCCTTCCAATAGGTCACGCCGGAGGCCGCGCACACGGTTACCGTGCCCGCGCCTTCAATCCAGTCCACCACAGTGCCAGCCGTCCCGGCGCCCGTGAAGACAGCGCCCACGTCCTGCAGTTGCCCGCCCACGAACACGCGCGGCACCGACAAGGCAACGCCCGCCGGCAACCGCAGCTTGCCGCCCTCTGCCACACGCAGGATCAGCAACGCCGGAAGCGGATTCACGATTCCATTGTCCTCGGCCACCTCGAAAACGGCCCCGACGCCGCCCACGCGCAGCTCCGGCACATTGGCGAACATGCCCTTCCCGTCCACGCGGAAGGTACCTTTCGAGACGAAAATCGTGCCGTCCGTCGAGTTCGTGCGCGATGAGAACGTCTGTACCTTGCTCGCATCCTGCGCTGCCATCGTGAGCGACAGATTGCCGGTGACGCGCGCATAGGTCGTCGTGCTCACCGACGGCGAAAACGTCAGCGTGGCGGGACCTGTTGAACTCAACACACGCCCCGTGTCACTTGGGTAGCGGGGATTGTTGGTGGAATACCAGAACTCGCCCGCCAGATAGTCAACGGACTGGTCATGTCCCATCAGGTCCAGGCATCCGCCCGTATACCAGCCCACCCAATCCAGAAATCCGCTCGGGCTGAGGATATTGTCGGCATCCAGATAAAAAGAACTGTAGCAGACATTGAAGCGCGTACACGTCATGGCGCCGCCGAAATGGACGTTTCCCGGACTTTGGGTAAGACTTGACGTGTAGACGGTCGGCGCGGAAACGGGGCCATTGATCCAGAAGGTACACTTGGTCGTCGAGGCGACCTCAATCCGATTGCCGCTGGACAACGGACCGTTGAAGATGACGCTGTATGTGGTGCCCCTGGCGCCGATCAGCTGCAGATAGCTAGACGTCCGCATGGTGACGGCGTCATTGAAGGTGGCGGAATTGCAGAAAAACGACTTGGCGTTCTTTGACTTGTTGGCCGTTATGGCCAAGGGCGCATTCACCACCACCATGGCCTCATTCGTCCATACGACGGCCTCATTGCCGATCGCGAAGAGAAGACATTGGCCATTCAGCGTCACGCGGTGCGCCGAGCCCAGCAGCTGGAGCGCGGCGATGCTGAAGTCCGCCGTGTCATTGACGAGCGCGGCGTCCGCATCCACCACCAGCGTATCGCCATTGCCGCTTACGGGTGCCACGTCCCAGTTCTCCGCCGTCTGCAGCTTTCCGTCCCCGGCGGCGCCCGTCCAGGTACAGACATTTCCCGCCAGACAGACCCCCGCCGTCAGCACGCTCGCCAACAGCCCCACACGCGCCTTTTGACCATTCGACATGACTATCTCCCTTCTCATCGCTATCGCAAGATCAGCATCGTGGCGGGATCCGTCCGGAAACGAACCCGCAGCACGCCGCCATTCGCCGTGAAGTGGTCCGTGTTGATCACGGCGGCGCCAGAGCCCGCACCGCCGTAGGTGCCCTTGGGCATCCGCACGCCGTCGATCTCCAGCATCCGCGTCACCACGGTCTGGCCGGCTGGCAACGACAGCTTGCCCATATCCGCCAGATGCAGCACCGTGTGCGCGCCGTTCTCGCCGAAGGCCACGGCCGCGGAAGCCGCGTCGTCCACCTTCAGTTCGCCCGTGCCGCACACCGTCACATTGGTTGAGCCGATCCAGCCCGCGCCGCCCTTCATGGTCAGGCGGCCGCTATGCACCTCCAGGCTGCCGGTCGTATCCGACGTGAAGTTCTGCAGCGTAAGCTGCGGGCGGAACGTTGATGGCGCAAAACGGAACGCCGCAGCGCCGCGGAAACGGATGACGGCGTTGGTGAACGACGAATCATAGTTGGCGCGCGGCGTCATCGTGAGCGTGGCGGGGACGGCGCTCGTCACCGCGGCAAAGCGTGCGGCATTGTACGTGCCGGCCCCCGGGACAAGAGACCAGCCCGTCGTGATGCTGCCCACCTGCTGGTCGTGGCCGCCCAGATCCAGCGTGTACTTCTCGGGCAGGCTCGAGGATGTCCAGTCGCTGCGCCCGAAGGTGAACACACCCAGCCGGGAAAGCGCGTTCTTCGCGCCGCAGACGACCCGCCCCGAATAGATGCGCAACGTACGCCATTCATTGCCGGAGACGTTGAGCTCGACCGTAAACGGATTGTCCGGCCCGGAATTCCCGTTGATGTCGTAGATCGCGAGATCCTGGCACCCCGTGCTCTCCGTGCCCGCCACAATCGGCTTGTTCTCGATCTTCACCCGCGCGCCATAATGGCCATTGAAGAAGAAGCGGTAGGTGTTGCGCACATCCAATCCGCCCGTGAAGGTATGCGTAACATTCCGCGTCAGGCGCATGCAGTGCGTTTGACTGCCCGTAAGGCCGTCCGGCAACGTCACGCGCACCGGGCCCGCAAAGGTCACGGCCTGCTTTTCGCCCGTTAGCGGACCAAACGAGCCCGCGAGGTCCAACGGCGTCGCGATCGTGGTGCCGTTCGCCACAGTGAGCGTTGTCGCGTCCGTATCCGTAAGATTGGTTTTGAGCGCATTGATCCGCGTCTCCCGCAAGGCGCTGCCCAGCGCAGTGGATGACTTTACCGTCAGCTTGACCTTGGCGACGTTCAACGGCGCGAACAGGCCCGAATTGTCGCCCGCCAGCGTCACCTTGCCGTCTTCCGAGGCAGACGATATCTGCAGCGTGCCAGAGGCGCCACAACTGGAGACGGCGCCATTCACCGTCAGGCTGGCACCGTCATTCACCGCCCAGGTCTGCGGCGTGGCGGAGACTTCAAGCGCATTCTCGATCGTGACGCCCTTGCCGGACACCGTGAGCCCGCCGGCACCGAGCACCACGCGTTCGCCGTCCATGGCGAAAACGGCGTCGTCCGTGCGGTTGAAGAGCATCCCATAGACCTGCGCTACCCCGCCAAAGGTGACCGCAGCCGTCCCCGACGAGAAATCCAGCTCTTCGCCGCCCGAGACGAGCGCCGGCGCCGACGTCACCCAGTTCGCCGCAGTCTCCGCGGTGTTGGGCGCACCGCCGCCCTGCCAGACGAAAGTCGCTGTCTTTGCGACGGAACCACGCGAAAGCACCGTAAGCGAGCCACCTTCCCCGATCCAGGAATAGTCGGCCGCAGTGTAGGTGCCTTTGGGCAGGACCGTGCCGCCACGGCGCACCTGGGCCACGGTAATGGACGTGGCGCCGTTTGCGAAGTCCAGCGTGGCGGCCTCCCCCAGATTCACCTGGAGCGCGTTCTGCGCCTGCGCGCCCGGGCCGTCGACGATCAGCGCGCCCCGCACGGCCACTTCACCGGCCAGCTGCGTACCGGCTGCCACCGTCAGGTTCGTGAATATGTTGTCCAGCGTTGAACCGTTTGCGCGCGAAAACGCGACTTGCCCGCCCAAGGCCTTGAAGACGGGGCCTTCCGCGCTCTGCACGGACAGGGTGCCCGACCCCTCCTTCCACACCTCCGTGCCCGGCCAGCTGCACAGGTTGTACTTGCCGTCATCGTCATGCGTGCCCAGGCGCAGCACGCCCACCCGGTTTGGCGTGGAATTGGTGAGATAACCCCGATGCCACGAGGCGGAGTTCAGCTCGCTCACCGCCGAATTGACGCGCTGTTTCGTGCCATAGAGGTCGATGCAGCTATAGCCCAGATCGGCGTTCGCATTGCCGGGCGCATAACCACTGCCGGCCAGGCTCACGAGCACCAGGCCGCCCGTCTGCGGGCCATGGGGCAGCATGTCGTCATTGTCGCAGCGCAACCACACGAGGCTCGCCAGCAGCAAATCGCCGGTATGCTCCCAATGGATGTGGTCGGCGGTGCGCAGCTTGAACGGAAAATAGTTCGCGCCCGATCCCCATTTCGCCCGAGAGCCCTGACTGCTGAGCCTGACATCGCGTCCGCGGATGTAGATGTCGCCGCCCGAGACGCCATCCGAGAAGAACGGCTCCGAGAAACGCTTGCTGAGGAACACCTCCCAGCCATTGACGCCCTCAAGAATGAGCGATTTGCCGGCCGGCACCTGGAACATGTAGGAATAATCGGCGCGCGTGGAGTTGTTGATGTGGTATTCGCCGCCGTTGAAGAGGATGCGCACGGGTTTCGCGTGCCGGATGAACATCACGCCGATATCCGACATCGCGCCCCTGTCGAGCTGAAGAAGGTCCACCATGCCGTTCGCACCCGGCGTGATCGAGGGCTCTACATACAGGTACTGCATCCACAACGCCGCCAGGAAATTGCCGCCGAAGATCCCGCTCACCGAGGTCTGCGGATTGAAGAACACGCGTCCCGTGCTGCCTTCCGCCGCCTCCGGCAGTCCGGCGTGCACAGTGATGTAGGACAACACCGGCAACGAAGCGCCGGCAGGGTCAACCCCGGCTGCCACCCATGCGGCAGGCGAGGTCGAATCGCGGTAGGACAACGCCAGTCCCGAATTGCCGCGCAACACCACGGCGACATCGTTGGCGTTGGTGCCGAAGTAGAAGTCCGTGGGTTTGCCCTTCAGGCCGGACCCCTTCACGCGCACATAGCTGCGCCCGTCCAGCGTGAGATTCGCGTTCACGGCACCAGGCACCGTAGCGCTGTCGTAGATGTTGGTGACGCCCGACCAGTTCGTTGGCGCATCAATCTGCAGCGTATCGGAAGTGACTATCGCCGCCCCTGACGACAAAACCAGCGTCAGGGCAGCCGCAAAAGAAGCATAACCTACTGAGAATCTGTTCATTCCGACACCTCATGCATCCAATACAGTGAACCATCCTGGAGTCCACCGCTCCAGAAGACTCAATTTTACCATAATTGGGCGTCAAAATCAAACTCACGGCGGATTTTCACCAGATTCTGCACGAGAGGTGTCATTCCCGCCATGATCGCGCATAGTATGTTCCGTGGCAACGTGCCATTAGGCGGCGAGCCGGACAAACATGCGGAAAATCGGGAAAAATGAAATCCAGAACAGTCTGAGAGCCATCGGCTTTCAGACTGCCGAGGCATTTCTGCAGGCCAGCACCATGAATCCCGACGAAAAGTTCCGATTCTTCTCTGCCCTCATGCACGAGCGCGTCTTCCCCGGCGGCATGGTGCAGCCCTGGAATCTTTTTGCGCCCTGGAAAATCACGCGCCGCAACTATACGCAACGCGCCTGGCGCCAAGGCGGACGCCATGCCGTCCTCAAGGAGATCAGACAGGCGGCCCTGAGCGAGCTGGATGATTATGCCGACTTCGACTTCATGCCCCTTCACCCATTCATCGGCTCAAAGGGACCATATTTTGCAAGACTTCTGGCCTTTCGGGACCGGCAAGCCTATAACATGCGATTAGCGGCCTTGATGGCGGATATCACCCTTCTTGAACGTCAAATGCGCAATTTCACCGCCGAAACCCTCAATTCCACCCGTGTGGTCTTCGATTATCGCATCGCCTTCTACGACCATGCTTTTGAGATCAGCCTCCAGAAGCAGTCCCCGTTCGGTTTCTTCAACTTCCAATAAGGACTCCCGCCATGAGTGACACAACTCTCACGCCGACTGCCAATTTCTCAATCGCCGAACCCGCCGTCAACGAGAACGTCCTTTCCCTGCCGCAGAAACAGGAGCTGGCCCTGCTTTCGGGCCAGCATCGGGTCACGCTCGCGGCAGACGTGGCGCAACGTCAGGTGAATCTGCAGGCCACCGCCGCCGACATGGAACAGATGCTGGACGTGGCACACCGCCTTTCCCGTACGCGGTCGAATTACCGCATACGCTCATCCCACACCACAGCCAGCGGCGAGGCCCAGGTCGAAGTTCAGCGCAACACGACGCTCACCATCGCCCTCGTGGTGGGCGCGGTCGTGCTGCTGACGCTGCTGCTCCGCTGAAGTGGCCCGCCGAATCCGGGCTTCAGCGACTTCTACTGCTGCGCACCGCCACCCTGCGGCGGTTCCGCGACCGGGAGGATCGGCCTTTCCGAGGCCATCACACGGAAGAAGGCCGACTTGCCCTTGACAGTCGGAAGCCCCAGCGTCATCTTCTTTCCGGTCGCAAGCGCGCCCTCTGAGTTCGCGCCCAGGCCAGGCGTCGACCCGTAGCTGACCGCGTAATAGAAGCCGGGGATGACATCCATATCTTCCACCTCCGTGGCGCCTGCCGTCATCGAAGAGAGGATCTGCGCGGGGGCCTCGCTCATCGCCTCCTGAATCACATTCGTGGCCTCAGGCGTAAGCACAAAGGAGACCGACCAGGAACCAGTCTCACCTGCCACCGGCGTGGCAACCGGAGCAAACATCTTCGAATAGTCTTCCGCCGCCTCTTCATCCAGTTCATCCAGCACGGCGGCGACTTCTTCCGACGGTGCAAACACAAACAGCTCGGCTGCAGCCGCAACCGCCTCTTCGGCCGTTTCGGCTGTGATCACCTGGGGCTCGCCCGGCGGCAGATGCGGCTCGAGCCGAAGCGCGCCCTCATCGCTGTCGAGGACCGGCACAAGGTAGGTCTTGGCATCGGAAAAAAACCACGACGAGAAGTCGTCGGTAAGCCATTCGCCACCTTCTTCGTTCAGCGTGCGCGAAAAGACGTCAATCTCATTGGAGAGCGTGAGGCCGACCCACGACGTCTCGGCCCTGGTATCGCCCGAGACCATCACGGCGGCGTTATTGAACGAGTTCCAATTCCGCGAGAGGTAGAGGTTGTTCGTGTAGACGGCCGTTCCCGGCTTCAGAGACGCCGTGTTGTCGACAATCTGCACACCCTCCTCGATCTGCAGCGTCGGGCCCTCGAAACGGCCCCACCAGAAGCCCTCGTCCTCATCGCCGAACGCGACGCCCCCGTGACGCGTCAGATACACGCCGCCGCCCTGACCGGCCGTGGTCTCATTCTGTCCTTCCGTGGCACCGTCCTCACGGCCCGTGACCGTGTTGCCGCTGATCGTGGTGTTCTGGATCCGTCCCGAGCAGCCGAGGAAGAGCGCGCCGCCGGCCTCGACCGCAGTATTGCCCTCGAACGTGCAGTTCTCGATCACGAAGCGTGACTGGTAGTCGCCGTTGTAGATGCCCACCGCGCCGCCATGCGTTGTGCAGGAGTTGTTGCGGAACGTGCAGCCGACGAGCTTGAGATTGCTGTTGCAGCGGATCGCGCCGCCGACATCGCCTTCCCAGAGGTCGGCCAGGTTTCCGTCACAGCGGTTGCTCTCGAACGTGACGTTCTTGATGGTCACGTGCTGACCGGCGGCGATCCGGATGGCGCCCTTCGTCTTCGCGCCCGTGACCGAGCCGTCCTGCAGGGTGAATGAGTGGCCGTTCTGGTCGTTCTGCAGCTCGATGTTGAGGAGTTCGTCGCTGAACCAGTCAGCCCCCTCGTCGGACATAAGGGTGTTTCCGTTGAGGTCGAGCGTAATGTCGCGGTCAATCCAGGAGAAGTCGAACGTCTCGCTGAGGGCCAGATCCTCATCGAGCCGAATGGTCACCGGGCCATTACCCCAATCCCCCGACTCTTCTTTGAGGGTAAACATGGCGGCGTACTGGCTTTCACACCATATCTCATCACCCCGCTCGTTATAGATTGTCATCGACCCGGCCGAGGCCCCAAGAGCCATCATGCCCATCGTCGCCGCACAAAGAATCGTCTTCATGGTTTGCTTCATGTTGGCTCACCTGTTGAAATTGGCTTCACATGCCCAGCGTCTTCAGCACCACCTCGGCCACCTGGGCGCCTTCCTTGGCGCGAAGCGGGGGCCTGTGGTGAAAGACGTCGCTCCAGTTCGCCTCACGCTCAAGCGGATCAAGCAACGCGAAGAGATCGTCCGTGGGCAGCTTCTCGTCGGCGGCCACACGGGCGGCCACCGCGTTGAGCGCCTTGGCCTTGGCCGTGAGCTCGGCCTTCTTCAGGGGCGTCGAGGCGCACCACACGATCTTCGCCTGCGGCTGGCGCTGGCGAATCAGCGCCAAAGCGGCCCGCAGCCCCTTCTCCCATGCCTCGCGCGGCGTGCTGAGGGAATGGAGCCCGTTGTTGAAGTGCACCACGTCATATTTGGCCTCGGTCAGCGCCACGTCCAGCAGCTTCAGATAGTTCGCCGAGGTCACGCAGTAGCTGCTGATCCAATAGCTCACGTTGACCTTGCCGTCCAGCAGACGGCGCACCTCGCCCTGGTAGCCATTGCAGATGGAATCCCCCACCAGCAGCACGCGGGGAAGATCCTTCTTCGTCTTGTCCGTGAGGTTGTAGCCGTAGGCGATGGACCACTCTATGTTCTCATGCCCGCGCACGTTCTCGGAGACCGGGCAGGCCACCTCCGCACAGGCGGCGAACGCCAGCGCCGCCAAACCCAACACACCCATCGATTTTGTCCTGATACGCATTCTCAACCTCCTTAACGCAGCAGCAATCCGGCTGGGCAGTCATTTGCCGACCGGTAGCGGTTGCCCGAAATGTAGACGTCCTTTGCCTCGGCCTCGACCACCACCGAACCGCGGTACGGCAGCATGTTGGCGTCAGGCCGGTCGACAACGATCTCGTTGTCGCGGAAAATGAGGTTTTCGCCCTTGCTCGCATGCCAGCAGGCGCCTCGCGGATTCACGAACCGGCACTTCTCCACCAGCACGCCCGAAATGATGCCGGGCCAGAGCGGATTGGGCATCTCCTTGTAGTGGTCCATCAGATTGCCGCCGATGAAGATGTCCTGCACCACGCCGGCGAAGCCCGCGCGGTTGAACCGCTGATTGGCCTCAAAGGTGCAGTCCCGCACCACGATGTTCGCGCAGCCGAATCCTTCGGCCCAATAGCCCAGGTTGAGGCCCTGCTGCACCATCACCGCGCCGGCGATGCAGTCCTTCCACGTGCAGTTCTCGAAGGTGACGTTCTTCGCCAGGGTCAGGAAGCGCCCCCAGCAGCTGTGGTAGACGCTGTCCTTCACCAGCACGTTCTCCGTGCCGTAGGAGGAATCGAAGACGAAGGCGTCCTGCTGCGCAAAACGCGCCGGCACCTCGCGGTCCAGGAGCAGATAGTCGTCGTTGACCACGTCGATGATCTTGGCCGAGAAGCCAGACGGCGAAAGGTCGGGATTGCGGAATTCCAGCGTGGTTCCCGCTTCAGCCTGGAAATAGGCGTTCTGCCGCCCCTGCGTGATCTTCACCTCCCGCGCGCCCGTGCGGCGCACGGCCGAGAAGCGGTCGTGGAAGTTGGCGTGATCGTCCTGGTTGAGCGTGCAGGTGAAGCCGATCAGCTTCGCGTAGCCGCAGGAGCGCCCCACGTGCATCACGTCGAGCGTGGTGGTCATCGGGCGCGTCTTCGGCCCGCCGCCCGCCAAAGCGGGATCTGCCGGCGGCGCCACATGCACGTTCACATACTGCCAATGATGCTGCTTGCCCTCCACATGGAACGCATCGCCGCGGCAGGAGTGGACGGTCACGTTCTCCAGGGTGAGGTGCGCGTTGGACCGCATGTCAAAGCAGTTCTTGCCCACATAGTAGTGGCACAGACGGTAGAGACGCCCGTCCTGGAGCGCCTTGACCTGCATCAGGTTGTTGGCCAGGTGATTGGCGTTGGTCACCGCCCGAAGGTAGTCCGAATGCACACGAGCCGCCGGATCCGTGGGCGCGACATACGGATAGAGCCGTGCGCGATTGGGCGCCAGCCATTCCGTCTTCATGCCATACGAGCCTTCCTGCGTGCTGAAATAGCGGCAGGCGCCCGTCTGGGCGAAGCGGACCGGGGAGGTGGATTCGTCGAGGTCGGCCAGCGTCTGGATCGGCAGCGGACGCGGATAGGTGGGATGGCGCGTGTAGTCGACGAAATCGACATCGACATACGACGGCGCGGTCTTCCCGTCCCCCAGGTGCCGCTGCGCCACGCGAATGCGCTCGGCAAGCGGGTCGACTTCCCAGTCCCAGTCCACAAACAGGTTCTTGATGCGCACGCGCTCGCAGTCGAAGATCCGCAGGCTGCCGTAGTCCGTGGAGATCTCGATTTCCCAGTACGTCACTTCGCGGAAGACACTCGGCCGATAGAAGACCAGCACGGCGCCCTTGCCGTCGATTTCCAGGTCCTTGGCGCCGAAGATGCGCACCCCTTCCGCGTCATGGCACCGGTAGACGCCGGGCGCCAGCTCCACCGTGCCGGCGCCAATCGCCTTGGCGTGGGCAATGGCCCGCGTCACGGCGCCGGCGTTGTGGAGGCTGTTGGTGGCGAATCCGAAGTCGCTGGCCTTCACGACGCCCGGCTTCGCCCGCGGCAAGTCGATCTCAAACGCCGGGCATCCCGTGGGCACCACCTTCGGCGGCGTGCCGTACGTGAGGCCGTCGTAGGGCTGAAAGGACTTTGCGCCCTTCAGCGCCGGCGCCTCGGCCGCACCGAAGCCCGCGAGGGCCGCAAGACCGAACAAGATGGGGAATAGGGCGCGGGAATGGTTCATGGCTTACTCCACCTCGACCAGCAGCACGGTGTCATTGGCGATGGACCCCACGGCCGACACGACGGCGAAGTCATTCTCGGCGTCGATGGCCCGCACGCGCGTCACCTTGCGTCCGCCGAAGACCTGCGGAATCGGCAGGGCGCCGCCGGAGATGTTGGCGAGCATCACCGCCCCCTTCTTGCCGTCGGTGGCCGCCGCGGCCCACAGCCCTTCGGGCGCGCCCGTGACGCGCACGGCCTGGCCGAGCTTGCGCAGTTCGTTGAACGCGAGGAACACGTAATAGGCCTTGCGCGGCTTGTGCGTGATGCCGTCGAAAAGCGGCGAATAGTTGCCGAGCCCGCACCGCGCATCGTAGATCTCCGCATCCGCCACAGGACCGTTCTGGAAGCCGATCATCTCGGCGGCGATCATCGCCGCCTGGTGGATGGTGCCGCCACGTCCATGCCCCGGCTGCGGCAGCCATTCGTTCATCGAGAGCGGCACGTCCTTGAAACCGTATTCGTCCAGGCGCGCGCGCGCCCAGGTGGCCTGGATGAGCGCGGTCTTGGGCGCCGCGTAGCTGTGGTTGGAGAAGAAGTCCAGCGGCGCCTTCTCGCGGCGCACCACGTCCAGGAAGTTGGTGAAGCAATGCACGAAGTGCATCTTGCGCGGCCCCACGTTGGCGCCGTCCGCCACCTGGCCCGTGCCGTCCACCGCATAGAAGCCGCAGCTCGCATAGCCGCCGATCATCAGGTGGGGGAAGCACTTCTTGAGATGCTTGGAGGTGACGAGGTATAGCCGCAGATAGGAGTCCCAGTCGCCGTTCCACATCGGATTGAGCTTCGGATCGGGATGGTTCTCGGGCTCGTTCCAGATCTCCCAGTGCGAGATCTTGTGCCGGAAGCCGTTGGCCCAGCCCTCGGTGTAGTGGCGGATCACGTGCTCGCAGATGCGCGCCCATTTGGCGTAGTCCTTGGGCGGATCGACGCGATATCCCCGCACGTTCACCGAATTCTCGATCGTGATGCCCAGGCGGAAGTAGGGCTCCACCGCATTGGCCACCAGGTTGGAGATCAGCTGGTCCGTGAAGGCGAAATCGTAGTTCTTGGGTTCGGTCTCGTCCGCATCGAAGTCCCGGAAGAGGTTGGGGATGTCCACGTAGATGTTCTTGCCGAAAGGACCGCCCGTGTCGTGGAGACGCGAATAGGGAATGCCCGCCTCCTTGAGATAGTGAAACAGGCTGAAGTTGTTCCAGCCGATTGTCGGCGGCTGGCCCACGCCATTGACGGGCTTGACGGGGCCGACCACCTGGCTGAAGTCGACCGACAGCATGTCGGCGGGCGCCTTCACCGCCTCCAGCACCTCGCGGATGCGCTTGGCATAGACGGGGCCCATGTGCCGCATGCCGTCGTCGTTGGGATGGCAGAAGTCATGGGTGCATTCATCATCCACCGGCAGCATGTCTTTGGCGTCGAAATAGTAGAGATTGCGCCACTTCGCGGGATCAGATGTCTTGATGCGGTCGTATTCGGCGCGCAGCACGTCATCCACGGCCCGACGCCGGGAGGCGAGCTGCGTGCAGCCCTCGCAGAGGAGGATGGGCGTCTCGGGCTTGGCGGCGTGCAACGCCTCCAGGAAGCGCACGGCATTGGTCTGGATCATGGCCTTGTCCATGTTCCAGATGCAGTCCACCACATAGACGGCCGCATCGATCTCCGCCAGATACGGCACCATGTTCTCCTCCATCTTGCCGCTGCCGGAGAAGCCCAGGTTGATGTAGGGGCGATCCAGTTCGCGTCCGGCGATGGCGGTGAACGTCAGACCCGGGCGCGAAGCGCAGCCGCCGTGCACGATCGACGTGCCGTAGTGCACCACCGGCTTCGCCGCCGGATCGGCATGGGGAAAAGCCTTGAGCGTCTTGCCCGCCGGCACGCCGATCTTGAAGTCGAGAACCTGCGAACGCGTAGGCAGGTAGATGAGGCCGGGCTGGCCCGGATTCCAGGATATCTCGGCCTCGCCAGGCACCTTGAGGCGGGCACCGTTGCCCCAGTAGCGCTTGTTGCCGATGAACACCCAGCGCTTGGCGGAGCTTTCGTAGCGGTAGACGTCAATGCCGCTCATGCCCGCTTCGGGAATCAGGGGGTCGCGCGGATTCTCGTTGGCGACTTTCCAGCGCAGCGCAAGGCGGTTGGCATCGGTCGTGAAGCGGATGTACATGCCCGTGGACTGCCGTCCCTGGCCATACACGCCCGGGCTCACCTTGCCCTTGGCGCGCACGGGCATGCGGCAATAGTAGGTCTCCACGTCACTGAAGGCCTTTCCCTCCAGCGGCAGCGCCTCCTTCTCAAGCCACGTCCATTCCGTGGCCCCAGACGAAAAAACCGCGACCAAAGCCAAAACGCCTGACCAATATCTCATATCGTCTTCCTCTTTCCCACTCGTCAGATTTCGTCCTTGAGTGGACGGTTCATCAGCATTTCGATGGCCTCCGCCACCGGCATGTCCTCATAACACATGCGATAGACCACCTCGGTGATGGGCATCTCAACACCCATCGACTTGGCGAGACTGCGCACCACATGGGCGTTCCAGACGCCTTCCGCCACCATCTGCATGGAGCCGATGATGGCGGCGATCTTCTCGCCCTTGCCCAGCCGTTCGCCCACCATGTGGTTGCGGGAATGACGGGAGGTGCAGGTGACGATCAGATCGCCGATGCCCGACAAGCCCGAGACCGTCCGCGGATTGGCGCCTGCCGCCCGCGCGAAACGCGCCACTTCGGCGAGTCCGCGCGTGATGAGCGCGGCCCGCGTGTTGTCCCCGAAGCCCAGACCGTCCGAACATCCCACGGCAATGGCGATCACGTTCTTCACGGCGCCGCCCATCTCCACCCCAACCGGGTCATCGGAGGTATAGACGCGGAACCTGGGACCGTTCCACACGGCCTGCACCTGCTTCGCGTCGGCGCTGTTCTCGGCGGCGGCCACAATCGTCGTGGGAATGCCCCGCGCGACCTCTTCGGCGTGGGTGGGCCCCGAAAGCACCACCACGCGCGTCAGGCCCAGGATCTCCCGCGCCAGTTCGCTCATGCGGGCATGGGTCTTCTCGCAGAGGCCCTTGGTGAGCGACACGGTGAGCATGTCGGCAGGAATCAGTCCCCTGAAGGACGCACATACCTCGCCGAAGAACTTGGAGGGCGACGCCAGAACGACGATCTCCGCCCCCTTCACGGCCTCGGCGCGATCCGCCGTCCAGTGAATGGCCGGGGGAATCGCGACACCCGGCAGATAGCGGAAATTGAGGTGTGTGGCCTGGATTTCCGCGATGTAGTCCGCAGAACGCCCCCACACGGTGACGTCATGCCCATACCCCGAAAGGAGCAGCGCCGTGGCCGTCCCCCAGCCACCATCGCCTATGACAGCAATCTTCATTCAGTCCTCGAGCATCAGCTTGCGGAATGCGGCGATGTCCTCTGCCGTGAAGCCCAGGGAGAGGACATACTTCTCCACGCGCTCGTTGATGGTGGCGCCCTCATACTTGTCGAAGACGGCCACCAGCTTGTCGAAGCGGCTCTTGTGGTTGAAGTCGGCCGTGGTGTTGGTGAGGCCCGTCACCTCCCAATCGCGGTAGAGCTCCTCCTCGTCGACGCCCAGCAGACCATTGAGAATGAACGCCAGGGAGCCTGTGCGGTCGGCGCCCGCAATGCAGTGGAAGTCGATGGGATAGTTCTTCGCGTCGAGGAACACCTTGAAGCACTTGGTGAACGCCTCGCGGCCGAAATCGTCGGCCATGCCGCCATAGCCAGCCGAGGAGTAGTTGATCCATTTCACGGTGGGACCAAGCGGCGAACCCGTCATGCCCCAGCACTCGCGCCAGGTTCGCAGATCCAGGTCGGTCTTGATGCCGAAGAAGCCGAGTCCCCAGGCGAGGTTCTCGGGCGTGAGGCGTTTCTTGCCCGGCGTCGCGGAAGACGAAATCAGGAACTTGCGGTCCACGTAGCGCTTGGGCAGCTTCTCGCCCTTCTTGAGCATCTTGCCGATCTTCTTGGCGTAGTGCTCGGCCTTGGACGGCGCACCCGACGAATCGACCGTAGTCTTGATCACCTCCTCAAGCTTGCCTTCGGCATAGGCCTTCTTGAGGTCGTCTTCCGTGAGGAACTTGAACGTGGCGTTGCTGTTGAGGCCCGCATTGCGATAGATCATGCCCTGCTTGACGCGCTTGCCGCCGAGGCCCTTGCGACCGCCCAGATCGCGCATGTTGGAGATGCCGGGCCAGCGGATCATGCGCGGCGCCACATCTTCGGTCTTGAACTCGCCGACCTGCGTCTTGCCGCCCGCCGTCACACGCCAGGAATAGGTGCGGGCAATCTCGAAGTTGGCGAGCGCATAGGTATTGGAGGGAATCGTCCCCTTGAAGAACAGCTTGTGGTCGGGCAGGCGCTCCACCTGTAGTTCGCCACCCGTGGCTCCCTTCCAGGCGAACGTCACCGACAGCGGATAGCTGCCTGGAGAAACTTTGCACCAGCCCGCGCGGACCGTCATGTCGGAAAAGAGCTTCCGCCGTTCGGCGCGGTCCTTGGCGAGATACGCCTTGTATTCGGCGGGGATGAGCGCCACCGTTTCGCCGGCCTTCGGCGAGACGAGGGTCAGGTCTTCGGCAACGGCCGCAATGGTCGTGAGGGCGGCCAGGCCCAGCAGCAGATAACGTGTTGTCATGATATTTTCCTTTTGCTTACGGAGTTTGGATTTGCGGGATTCATTCACGCGTCATGCCCGGCGGCAGGATGACGTCCGACTTGACCGTGCCGTCCGCCTGGCGCGTATGCGTCACGCGGATGCTGCCACGCGGTGTGGGCACCACGCCCGAGACGCGCTCGAGCGGACCCAGCTGCGGCGCGATGCGCACTTTGGTCCAGCCAGGCGCGGCCGGCGTCACACCCAGCACGTAGCGCGAAAGGACGTTCAGCGCCGGCGTGCCCCAGGCATGGTTCCAGTCGAGATTGGGCTTGTCGGGCATGTTCCAGCACTCCAGCGTGATGGTGGTGCCCTGCTTGAGCATGCCCAGCCAGCTGCGGTCGTCCTCCGCCGCCAAGCGCGCATACGCCGCATCGGCGCGGCCGCCGGCGTAAAGCGCCTCCAGATAGTACTGGGCGAAATAGACGCTGCACACCATGCCCCGGTCAGCCAGATAGTCGCCAATTGCCCGACGGCGCGCTTCCGGCACCAGGCCAAACGCCAGCGCGGCCGCATTGCCGTGCAGCGTCTCGTGGTCCGTGCCTTCGCCGTCGCGATAGCGGCCGGTCGCGGGGTTGAAGAACACACGCTGGAACGCCGCCTGCACCTTCTCGGCACGTGCCGTGAAGAACGCCGCGTCATCGGCCTTGCCGAGAGCGGCGGCCAACTCGGCCATCTGGCGGAGGTTGAGGTAGTGGAAGGCGTTGATCACGCAGCTCACGTGCGTGAAGACGTAGCCATCGCGATCGCGGGGCGGCCAGTCGATGATGTCGTCATTGCGTTTGCGGCGACCTTCCAGGTAGTTGAGCGACGTGAGCAGGCCATCTTCGCGGGCTCGATCCAGCAGCAGCTTGTCCTTCTTGAGGCGGTCATAGCACCTGGCCGCGCTGGACAGGTCGCCCGTCTGCATCCAGTCGGTCCAGGCCATCATCACGGAATGCTGCTTCCATTCGGTGGGCCAGGTGGGGTGATCCATCAGATACTCGTGGCTGAAACGCGCCAAGGCGGTGTCGGACGAAATCGCGTAATGGCTCATCATGTTGATGTAGGCGTCGGCCTCATAGGGGATGCGCTCGCGATCGCCGTCCACGTAAATGCCGGCAAAGCTGGTGGCCAGAATCGAGTATTTGCAGAATTCGTACACCGTCTCCAGCCGCTTGTCGGAGCAGGAGAACGAGGATTCCGTCATGTCGATCGGATAGTTCACCGCCACCTG
>JAKSOW010000078.1 GCA_024405395.1 Kiritimatiellia bacterium
AGGAAGCCGATCCAATCCGGGCGCAGACAGTCGGAATGGACAAAATGCAGGTCCTTCTCCTCATGCACCTTCCCCGCCTCTGTGGCAAGCGAGAAGTCAAACGTCGGCACGCCCTCCTTGGGCATATGCACGGTGAAGACGAGGTCGCACCATGTATCCGGCGCATACTCGGGAAAAGGAATCGCACACGGCCGCAGCGTGCCGTCCTTCCCTTCGCGCCGTGCGCGCAGATGGAACTTCTCGTTCTGGATGGAGAAATACGGGCCATCCGCATATTGGCCGTTTCGCGCCTTGGGCGTCCATTCGCGCCATTCGCAGATGAAATTCGCCAGCTTGTCGGACTTGATCGAGAACTTGAGCACGAAGCGTTCGCCGGATATCTTGAAGCGCTGATAGAGGTGCGGCCAATAACGCGTGGCCAGTCCCTTGAAGTCGCGCAATTCCAGCGCCTTGGCGCCTGTGCGGTGGGCACGGGTGGAGACCATGATGTAGCCGCGGTCACGTCCGCTGCCCGACCCCATGAACGAGCCCATGAACGAGCCCTTCGGGAAAGTTCCGGCCCGACGTCCCTCAAAGCCCGTGCGGAAGAACGTGCGCCCCGCATAGAGGGGCGGTTCCGGCGCCACATCGTAGCCGGCCGGCTCCAGAGATGCCGCCAAGGCGCGCCAGTCTGGATCTGCCTTGCGCACGCCAGCCTCGGTATAATCCCACGGATCGAACCCAATCTTGAAGGCCGGCGACTCGGGCTTCAGGCGCCAGTCGCCAGCTTGCCAATCCCTGAAGAGCGGATCGGCGATGAGCGACCCTTCGTCCATGCCGTCTTCACGCCATTTCTCCCAGGTGCCGCCATTGAAAGCATTCGTGGCGATGGGATCGGGGCTCCACCAGAGATTGGACCCGAAGACCAAATCGTGCACCGGCGCCGGACGCCCCTTCCCCGGCCCCCGCCAGGCGTGATGCCCCGCGCTCCACATGAAGACGTTGTTCGAACAGATGAGCGACGTGTGCTTCTCCACGCGCCAGCGCCCAGCCACCGAGGAATCCGGCTTCGTCGAGAACGCGAAGATGTTGTTCTTGAAGAAGTTGTCGCGGCCATAGTGCTGGCTCAGCGCCGACGTCTTCGTGTGGTGGACGAGGTTCGAGGTCCACAGGATGCCATGGCTGCCTTCGTCGGGATAGAGGCCCGTGCCGCCAGAGCCCGTGTAGCCATAGGAGAACATGTCGTGGCCATGGTTGCCCTTGATCACCGTGCCGCGGCTGTCGCCCAGGGTGTAGATGAAGCCCATGTCGGAAAGCACGCCCTTGCCCAGATGGTGAATGTGGTTCCAGGAAAGCTCGTTGTCGCGGTTGGGCGCCGGCGCATAGCCCCAGCGCCAGCCGCAGCAGATGCCCGAGTAGTAGAGGTCGCAGATTTCGTTGTGCGTAACCGTGCAGTCCTTCGCGAAGGTGATGAACACGCCCGTGCCGGCGGCGAAGACATGTCCGCCCGACACGATGATGTTGTCGTCCACACGAATGCGCTGCGTCACCTGCTCGGGCGGCGTGTTCGTCGTCCAATCCGAGGCGCCCAAACGCACGCCACCCGCGCCCAGATCCTGGAACAGCGAATGCGTGACCGACGAATCACGCGTGCCAGCGCCGAACCACAGTCCGTAATCGGCGGTGTGCGCCACCTGGCAGTCGCGGAAAACGACCTGAGCGGCGTTCGTCACCAGCAACGCCGACGCGGTCAAATAGGCGCTCTGCCGACAGAAGAAGCCGCCCGGCGGAAGCTTCCAGCCGTTGTGCTCAAACGCGATGCGGCGGAATTCGACGCCCGCGACGTCGTGCACCAGCACCAAACGGTTGAGAACGGGCGCCACCGCATACGTCCGTCCCGGCGTCTCGCCGGCCCGCGGGACATAGAGCAGCTGGCCGGCCTTCTTGTCGTGGAACCATTCGCCGGGGGCGTCCAGCGCCGTCCGGCAGTTCTCAATGGTGAAACGCGGACACCACTTCGGCCACATGAAGAAGTCGCGCTTCGTGCCCTCCGTGAGAATGACTTCGCCTTTCGCCACATCCACCTTGGCGGGATTGCGCCATTCGTCATCCCAGGCCCACCACACATGGATGGCGACCTCGGCCAGCTCATCCGCCGGCAGATTGGCCAGACACGCCAAACTCTCCGGCTTGGTGAAGAACTGGCGGCGACTCAGATCCACTTGCTTTCCCGTAAGCGGATCCACGCCCTCGTCTCCATTCGCCGTCACATAATGATAGAACTTGTTCGGGCTCTTGGCGCGCTCGGCCCGACGGCCATTCACCCAGAGCTGCGCAAAGACCATTCCCGCCGGCACCGGGCACCGCCAGATACCGTCCTCGCCGGCAGTGAAAGGCCCCAGATTCCGTCCGCCCGAGAACACCGTCCGCCCATCACCGGCGCCTTCGAACACAACCGGCGCCACATCGGCCGTCACCTCAAACGTCTGGGAAAGCGGATAAATGCCCGGCGCAAAGGAGATCGTGGCCAGTTCGCCCTTCGCCAGCGTCCCCGCCGCACGCATCTCGCGGATCTTCGCTAACGCCATCTCCGGCGACCGCACCGCACCATTTTCCGATACCGAAAGGGTCGCTGCGGCCGAAGTCACCGCCAGCCCCAACGCCAAACCAAAAACCAACTGTTTCATGAGACACCCTCCTTAACGGAAATTGACGACAAGACCCGGGGGCGTAAGCGCCAGCTTGAGCGTATTGCCCGAAACAACAATGCGCGTGCCACACCGCGTGGGGAAAGTCGCCGCAATCGTCCAATCGGCAAACGCGGCGGCCTCCAGCGCCGTTCCTGCCACGACGAGCGACAGTTCGCAGGGCAACGTAAACTGCGTAGGCGCACCCACCAGGCGCAACGTGCCGGAGGTGGCAAATCCGACTGACCCGGAAACGGTCACGGGAATCGTCGTATCGCCCGCCCACGGAATCTCAACCTCATTGACGCCCACCAGTGACGTGCCCGCAATCGTACCACTGCCGGTGATTTTGCCGACCTGAAGACGCATGCCATCCGCCACATTCAAGGTGGCGCCGGCCGCCACCTCGATTGACGCGAAGGCTTCGGGCCAGATCGGCGCCTCGGCGCCGAACCACTTGTGCTGCAGCCATCCCTGGAGGAACGCGCGCTGCGCCGAGGTCAACACATTCGTGAACAGCAGATACTCCGACACGCAGCCGCCGCCCGCCTCGATGTTGCGCTCGAGCATGATGGTGCCGACTGTTGCCCCTTCCGTAGGCGCCACCGACAGCAGATGGAACCCCGCCGGATGGCGGCTATACGGCGAAGCGGCCTCGCCATTGACAGCGATGTAGCCATTAGTCACGACTGGCGAACTGTAGCTCTTGCTGAAGAGACTGGTGCCGCCGCTCATGAACTGGTACTTGCTCGTGTCGCCAAACACGGTGCCGTAGTCCCCTTCTGCACTGGCACTGATGACGGCATGTGCCTCGCAGATCTTATCCACAAAACGTGAGGAAAGCTTCATCGCCGCCGAAGAGGGATATTTGGTGGAATAGTAGCCGCTCTTCCGCCCGAAGTCGAAGGTAGGCCGGGCTACGCCATCCGGCATCACGGCCGCCCGCCAGACGGGATTAGTGTAGGCAATGGCGCAGCTCTTGGTGAGGCCGTCTTTGCTGTCCACATAAGTGAGGTCGGGATTGACGTACGCCGTTGCCGTGAGGCCATTCCGATTCGCCTCAAGGACCGAGGTCACATTCGTGCGCGCACCGTCCTCCGTCACAAAGGCGGTGATGGCATCCGTGTCCATGGCGTCAAATTGGGCGGCAGGAACGACCGGGCATCCGAGCGACAGGCTCAGCGTGCCCTCCTGCACGGCAAGCGCGGTCACTGGTTTTCCGCTCAGGCCGCTCATCGTCACCACGCCAGTACCTTTCTTCACAAGTGTGCCGTTTCCGCCGGCAAACGATGCCACCGACATCTCCGTGTCGGAATTGACGACCACTGGACTCCCCGAGGAGAACGTCATTTGGGCGACCTCGGCGGGACCGGCGAATGGCGCATTCTTCCCCTTCCAGCGTTTCATCAGATACTGAATCGTCTGACGACGTTCAGCCGGCGTCAGGCGGCGATTGTAGAGGATCTGCTCGGCCACCTGCACGCCGCCAAAGGCAGTACCCTGCTTCAGACGATCCTTGTTGCCGAGGAGGTCAATCGCAACCTTGGCTGAGGCCGAGACGCTCACCACATGGAACTCATCCGTCGAGAAGTCCCCCAGCCCCGCCGCCATGGGGTCAAGCGGCGCGCCATCAATTGTCCAAAGCGCGCTGCGGGTTACGGGCACACCATACTCGCTGTGAATCAGACGCTTGGAATTTGAACGATAGAACTGGATGTTGGATGAGCCGAACACAGGCGAGGACATGTTGACGTATTTGAACCGCCACACGATGAAACCGTCATAGCAGTTTGCGCCGGTGCCGGTGCTTAGATCCAGGAAGGCGGCGGTGGCCGTCTTGACGCCATAACCGCCAAAATCCACGACGGCCTTGTCGCCCACCGCATTCTCCACCCGACTTGCCCAGGCGCCATCCACGTAGTCGGAGCTGCTTTCGGGAATCTTGGCATAGACCGCACTCTGCTCGGGACGACGGTCCTTCCACATCTTGACATAGGCCGTGGCATCATCTTCCTTGTTGGTGTAGACAAACGAAGTCGATGCCGTCGCGTCCAGCCACAGATACGGATCAGTGGCAGGCGCATCGGCAGTCGGCCCCGCATTCACGCCCGCGAAAGCGACTTCACCACCCTGCACGTCAACAGAGGGAGTCTCGGCCGCCGTATGGGCGTTGAGCGCGCCTACCACCAGTTTACCGCCACCCTTCTTGACCAAAGTTCCCTTCACCGCCGTCACTTCGCCAATGCTGGCCTGGCGTCCCTCGGGCACACAGATCGCCGTCGTATCCGTCGTCAATGTCACGGCACCGGCCGTGCACGCTTCGGCATAGACGCTATTCACTTTCCATTTGCGCATCAGATAGTTGGAGATGCGCACGCGCTCGGCATGCGTGAGCACATTGGTGAACAGCAGCACCTCGCCCAGGCGGCAACCGCCGACGCGGGAGCTGTACAGGCGGTCTGTGCCCAGCGCGCCCAACAGGAAGGCATTCGTGGAGCCACCAGCGAAGACATGGAAAGGCTGGTTACCGACACGCCACAAATTGTTCGTCGGCTCGTTGTTCACGAGAAGATCGCCGAACACAAGGCCTTGGCAACCATAGTCCCGGCTGATGAATCCGTTCCCAATGCGATGGAACGGATAGTTGCCGTCCCTATAGTCGCCGAACATCGCCGAAGAACCGCCAGTTTCCGAATAGCCACCCGCATAGAAGCATTCACGGATGCCATTTTTGCGCTCGGAGAGCTTGATCCAGCAGGCCACGGGGCCTAGCGTCTCCGAACTCGCGGCGTTCATGCGCCCGAAATCCACCACCGGCATTCCCGAAACGATGCCGGCATTGAGGAATGGCGCATGACTGTATTCGCTCAGATGCGTCGTGCTCCCACGATTCCACGAAAAATCAAACCAGGCATAGTTGCCGTTGCCAGTCACATCGCTCCAGTTCGTCACATAGGTGCGCCCATCAGCCGGATCGACGTAGGTCTTGATCGTCTCGGCCCGCCAGGCGTCGCGATGCAGCCTCGCCCCGGCGATAGGACCCTCATTGGTGGCCTGGCCAAGAGAATCTCCCGCCAGCGTCAACGTACCATCGCTCACGTGAATCGTGGTGTCGGCTTCGTGCGTGGCGTTGATGACGAGTTCGCCCGCACCGCGCTTTTCCAGCGCGCCGCGCTCCATCAGCGACTCGATCTCGCCCTTGGCGCCAGCCATGGGCACGGACACGCTCGGACGCGTGAAAATGGAAAGATTGGATAATTTGACGGTCTTCTCGGCGGTCGCATTGAGCGTATACGCCGTCTGTCCCTGCGCCGAACGCCAATAGCCCGTGAAGCCTGAGGCGTCGTCAACCGAGATGTTCACGCCTTTGACCTGAAGCGATGCGCTCTCCGTTTGAAATACGATCGTGCGCCGGCTCCAGCCGGTGGGATCGACAATAGAGGAGAGATTGAAGGCTGCGTTGTTCGCATTCCCCGTCTTCTGCGCCGCCGACGGAGACCAGCGTATTTCCTGGCTGCCGGCATTGTCCAGCGGCTCAAAGACCACATCGTATGTACCGTTCGTAGGCGGCTCCTCCAATGCCTTTCCAGATGCATCCGTCCAATTCGCGGCCTCGTTCCAGGACGCCCGCGCGTTCGTGTTGTCGGTCCAGCGCACGGTCTCACCCGCAAAAACCACACCCACACTCGTCACCATCAGGGCCACGAGTCCTACACCACGGCTGTCCAACATCGACATATCTCCTCCTGCCCCACTCTGGGCGAATTTCACATACGAGATCTCAGCTCTCCACGACGAAAGAACCTTCCAGCGGGGAACTTAAAAGGCCCCAGGAATCATAGGCACGTACGCTGAATGTGCGCGTTCCCGGAGCGAGCCGCGCCAACGCCACACGCAGGATGGTGGTCCCGCGTGCACGCGGATCCGCGGCGGCGAAACGGAAACTGTCGGCAATCACGCCCACGGCCAGGGGTTTGTCGTCCACACCCTGTGTCTCGACCCGATACCCCATGGGACGCGAGGCGGGATTGGCGTTGGCGCACGGAATCCCAATCTCCACACAGGGCTGTACCGGATCCTGCTTCTTCGCCCCACGTCGCTTCGCCTCGACTCGTCCGAACGACAGCGCAGCCCCTGCCGGAAACTCCGGGGCCGTGGCGGCGCTCTTGCGCGAGGCAAAGGCAAACGGCCTGTTCTTCGCAACCGGAAGCGGAACCACCACATCGTCCGCCAACGCCACGTCCGTCACAAAATCCCGGCGGGAAATCACCACGCGATCATCGAACACGCGCACCAGCTGGCCCTGCTTGCCCTGAAAGCGGTCAAAAATCGGCATGACCTTCTCGGACTCAAGCTTCTTGTCCCGTCCGGCGGCGTTTTCGCACCCATACGGCAGGCCTCCCGAAAGATTTCCTGCGCCGACATTGCGCAGAGTCGCCGTGCCAATCGAGGTGAAACCGCCTTGCCAGATGAACTTCTCGTCCAGCAGGGATGAATGCGAATGGCCCGAGAAGGAAATGGCATTGGGGAAGTCCGAGAGGATTGCCGTGGTCTGCCCGTCATCCTGCCCCCACACGTCGCCATGCACTGTTCCCCTGGGGTGCGGATGCTGAACATGGAAAAAGGGAATCGACGGATCGATCTTCCCCTTGATGGCCGCATACCGATCGGCCAGGCCGGCTATGAAGTGCTCGTCGCGTCCCTGGCAATCGCCATCCTGTTCACGTCCTTTGCACCAATGTGCACCAACAAAGGAATAGCCCTTCACCTCTTTGCGGAAGAACTCCTGCCAAGGCTCGTGGAAACAGGACTCCCAGGCTTTGCGCGGATCCGTTGCGATGGCATGGGCGGCCACGATCTCCGGATGCGCCCCATACACGGACTTGCCGCGCTTGACGCCGCTCCAGTCATGGTTGCCGAACACGAAAATCCGCTCGACGGTCCGACCGTCCGGTGCTCGGTCATTGGGGAAGATCCTGTACCAGGCCCCAGCCACGGCCTGCAGTTCCTCGACAAGGCCATTGTGCGCCATGTCCCCGGCGATCACCACCGCATCAGCGCCCTGATCGCGAAAATAGGCGAATGCCTTCTCCAGATGACTCAGATCATACCCCTTCTTGATCTTCTTGCCGCCCTGATTCAACGAGATATGAACATCCGACACGACTCCGAACACGAGTCGTGGCCGCCCCGCGGTAAACATTCCCGGTACCGCGGCAAAAGCCCGCCCCAACCCCATTGAGGCAAAACTCGCCAACCCGCCGATGAAAAATCTTCTGTTGATGTTCATTTCACGAATTCCCGCGATTAAGCCTTGAGCATCCTTCCCGATCAGTCTTCATACCGCAGCGTCCACAGCTGCAGACGGAGCCGAGCGGTGAGATAGGTGTCCTGGAAACTGTCCAAATAAAGCGGCCAGCCCCCCTTCATCGAATAGCTCGACAAGCGCGGCATCAGCGCCTGGATGGGACCCAGCTGATCCTGCGGCAGCACCGTCACTTCGGCGGCATTTGTCTCCAGTACCTCCAATGCCGCCATCAGGAAATCGGCCGGGCCGATCTTCTGTCCACCCACGGCAATCTCCGAGGGGATGAAGGTCGCGAGATCGATCTTCGCGGCCGCCGCCCGCAGATCCGCAGCCGTTACCGTGGTCTTGGCCGCCACGCCCTTGGGCGGCTCGAGGAAACCGTACACGCGGCCCGGCAGATGTGACGTGTCGCCGCGCAAAAGCTTGACGGCAGCCTGGAAGGCATCCGCCACGCACCACGAACTGCCGATCGGCGCCAGGCGATCCTGCAGCGACTTGCGGATGCGCGGCACCTCGGCACACGTGATCGGGCGCCGCGCGCGGAACGAGGCCGCCAATTTCTCGCAGTCGGTGACGTCGAAGCGCGGATCACGCACGAGGGCCCGCACCAGCTGCCGCAGACGATCGTAGTAGAGCGTCACGTCCGTCTTGTCGCGCTTGGGGGTGGGCCGCCACTTGCCCCATTCCACCGGATCGCGGGGATTGAAGTTCGGCCCGTCCCAATGCTGCTTCGACAGCGCCATGTGCGGATGCATGTACAGCGTCACATAGGCGTGGGTCGACAGCTCATCCAGCCGCTCGGGGATGTTGATCATCGGATGCGGCGGAATGAAGGACTCCAGATGCAGCTTCTTGTAGTAGGGCAGGTGGAACTGGTTCACGAACCAGGCCGCCTCGCGTTCGCCCGGCGTGAAGCTGTCGTTGCCGCCGCCGAAGAACGGGCTGCCCAGCTCCGAGTGGACATACAGCCCCACGTAGCTGTTGGCGTTTCCCGGGAACACGCTGCACCACACCTTGTCCACGCCAAAGGCCTTCTTGAGCAGGTCGAAGCCCGGCTCCTCCTCGGCGCGCGTCAGGCGATACGCCTCGGCGTAGTCGGCGATGTCGCCATATTCCACGATGTTCGGATGGCGCGAATGGTAGAAGGTCTGGCTGCCGATGAGATGGTGCTTAAGCGCGTCCAGCACATCCTGGCGCTTCATGGCGGGAATGAAGTTGCCCAATTCGCACACCATGGCGAACTGCCCGCGCACACCCTCGTCGTGGAGGATGTTGGCGATGTCGCGAATGGCGTCGTTCGATTCGTCGCAGGTGAAGTCCTCGGTGTCGAAGAAGAACAGAACCTTCGTGCGACGGCGGGCGGCATTCGGGCGGAACGGCGCCGTTGGCTGCGCCGTCGCCCCCGAGCCATCCCCTTCGATGCGGTTGTTGGCGGTGATGTACCACAGCAGTTCATCCGTCATCGTGCGCACATTGGCGAGCGCCCGCGTGAGCTCACCATTGGTCCACTCCGTCAAGGCCGCCGCCGCGCGCTTCGGATTGGTGGGCCAGGCCTTGACTGCTGCCGCCAGTCGACTCGGGTAGACCTTCAGGAACTCATCCTCGCGCGCCCGCCAGTAGGCCCGCACGCCTGCACCATACCACTTGCGATCCTTCTCCGCCAAGGCGGACAGACGACGGAAGCAGCAGCCCGCCAGAAGCGGATCCCACTGCTGCCACGGCAACACCTGGTCCTGGGAATAGGCTGTCGGGGTCGAGGTAATCGCCGCGTTGAGCGGCACGAAGAGCCCGTGCTCGGACGAGGCGGCCGTGGCCCACACCGTGCCCGCCAACGGCGCCGGCAGCCGCGGATCCACCTGAATGACATGACAGGATGCCTGCTTCGTGGTGCCGATGACCCGCACCTTCTGGAGATTGTTGGCCTCGGGATTGTGGTCCGTGCCCTCATAGCGCGTACGCTGCAACTCGAAGAAATCGCGCAGCGTCACTTTACGCGAGGGCACATAGAACAGGGGCTGCGGCGCATCCACAGCATAGGCGCCGGCAGTTTCGGGCGCCAGCGTGTGATGTCCGAACCAGGTACGGTAGTTCGAGTAGTCGCCCAAAGGATTCGAGTAGGAACGGAAAACGTCGGGGAGCCCGTCCTCGCCCTTGACCAAGGTCCCAACCCTCTCGGCCAACTTCAGCAGATCCGGCGAATGGCGCGTATCCGGGGAGGCGGGGTCAAAGGAGCGAATCATGAACTGGTTGCCGAAACAGGCCACCTTGTCATCGGGCATCTTCACCGCCGCCCACTGGTGGCCCGTGTAGACTTCGACATACCAGGCCTCTTCGCGGTCGGCCAGCATGTAGATCTCGCCGCCGTGGTGCCCCTTCTCGGCAATCACCTTCGCCAGCAGATCCAGGCCTTCACGCGCCGTGGCGCAGCACTGCGCGAGCAGACCAGGCAGCGAGTTCTCGCCGGCGCCCGAGGGCACCATCGGATCGGCGGCAATGAGCTTGGCCTGCGCATGCGCCGTCACCGTGCCGCTGACGACAAATCCCATCTCGTTCGCGCAGGCGGAATTCATGGCCCCGCGACGCAGGCTGGAGAGGCGCGGCGTGGAGACGAACGCATAGGTCGTCGGCGGCAGCGGATAGGTGAAGCCGTCCGGCGTCTCGGCGTAGATGCGCCCGGGCTTGTCTGTCACACGCGGCGTGGCGACGAAACGATGGCACGAGGTCCAGGGCGCCGTATCGACCGTACGGCCAATGAGAATCGTGCCGTCAGCCGAAACGGCCTTGCCCGCATACATGCCCGTACAGGCGGCGGCAGCCAGGGCGGCGCCAACCGCACATGCAGATGCCAAGATCTTGATGTTCATGGGATATCCTTTTGCCATACGGCAGGTTTATTGTTTGTCGGCAGCCGGCGCCATCGCCTGAGGCACGTCATCGGTCGGCAGAATGGGTTCAGCGACGGGTTCCCCATTCGCCGACTCAATGGCCGCCGCCAGGGACTCGCGCAACGCAGCCGCCACCTGTTCGTCCAAAGCCTTCATGCCGGCTTCAATCTTGGGCTTGGCCGCCCGCCATTCTTCTTTCGCGGAGGCAACCGCCCGATTCAGCTTGGCCTGGGCTTCCTCCATCACCGCCCGCAGCTGCTCCTTCGTGCCCGTGAATCTGCGCGACAGATCCTCCTGGGCCTTGCGCACATTCTTGCCGTTGCCGCCGCCAATGTCGATCAGCGCGTCGCTCTCGCCCGGGAGAATGCGCTTTACGTTCCAGTCCTTGTCGAAGACGAAGGTCGTGCAGGTGTAGCCGTCCTTGTGGAACGAGCCGTCCCAGGCAATGCGGAACGTGACGTCAATGGTCTTCAGGTTCGAGAGGTCACGCTTGACCATCGCGTCATCGCCCAACGTGCGCACAGCGATGTCCTCGGCCTCGATGGCCTTCACACGAACGGACCCATGGCGCGCATCCAGCACCTGCTGCATCGCGATCACCCACTGCGGCTCGGTGGCGAGCTTCGCGCGGATCTCCTGGAACTTCTCCGCCCGATAATCGGACACGCTTCGATCACAGCCGCACAGCATCGCCAGCAACGCCAACAGGCCACAACCCACCAGTCGCTTCATTTCTTTCTCCTTTTCCTAGAATCGCGGCAGCTTCGCCACCGAATCCGCCAAGCCGCCTTCGCGGTTGCGCATGCGCCAGACGCGCTGATGCTCTTCACGCAGGAACCGAAGCCGCTTTTCGTCACGCCTGTTGCAGGCGGCATCCACCAGATTCGCCATGTGCACGATCTCCTCCGCCCAGATGGCGCCAGGACCATACAGAGTAGGCGAAGTGAAGGCGCTGGCGGCGTGGCGGCAGCCTTCGGCGACAGACGAGATCTCCGCCAGCACCGAATCCGTAAGGCCCGGGTGGCGCGAATAGCCGCGGTCGTTGGAGAGGATGCGGAAGAGCTCCGTGGCATTGGCCCGCATCGCGCCGCCGCGCAGATAGAGCGTGCCCAGGCGCAGCAGCGTACCGCCCAGGGGCACGCCCATGGCGGCGTCCAGCGCCTCCTCGAGGTTCATCTTCGCGGCCGGCGGTCCATCTGTCGCAAACGCGCCGCCGAGAATCAGTCCCGGCAACGACGCCGCCAGGGGCTGCCAATGGCCGCCGTCGCCCCAATCCGTGACCATGTAGCCCTTGGCGCCGAACTGCCGGCCGGCGGCTTCAGCCGCCTGCAGGTTCTCGCGCATGTTCTCCACACGGCCCGAAAGCGAGTTCCAGGAGCTCGTGCCGCCGCACACGTAGAAGTCGAGTCCGGCGGTGCGGAACTTCAGCGCCTCGGCCATGAAGGGATGATTGCCCTCATAGCCCCAGTCCAGGGCGATGAGGTCTTTGGGCAGTTCGCCCACCAGTTCCGGATGCTTGAGGATGATGTCGCCCCAGAACATGGGCCGCTTGCCATATTTGCGCGCCAGCGCGGCGACTTCCTTGAGGAAGTCCAGGTAGACGCGCCCGGCGCCCTTCTCCTTCACGGCGGCGGCACTGCGGCCACACGGCGAGAGCAGGTCGAAGGTCTCGTCACAGCCGATGTTGAAGTAGCGCGAATCGAAATTCGGCAGCAGCTCGGCGAAAAGGCCGTCAAGAAACTCAAGCGACTTCGGGTCGGTGGGACAAAGAGTCGTGGGTTCTTTCTTGATCGTGCCCCACGGCGTCATGGCACCGCCCTGCGGCAGCTCGGCCAGATGATTGTATTCGGGCTTGACGAGCCAGCGCTCCAGATGCCCGAAGGTATTCTGGTTGGGAACCAGCTCAATGCCGTTCATCGCGCAGCAGGCGTTGAGCTGGCGGATCTCCGCCGCCGTCAGCGGCGACGCGTCCTTCCACACGGCCTCATGGGCCGAATAGGCGAACGTGTGTTCGACGTAGAGCTGCAGCTGATTGTAGCCGAACTTCGCGAGCAGCTCCACGAGGAGCCGCAGCGTGGACATCGTGGGCACCTTGTCCCGACTGATGTCGAGCAGGTAGGCGCGGTGGGTAAACACTAGCCCCTCTGCCTCAAAATCTCATACAGGGTGATGCCGGCAGCCACGCCCGCGTTGAGCGACTCGAAACCACCCGGCATCGGGAGTTCGGCCACAAAGTCGCAGTTCTCGCGCACGAGACGCGAAATGCCCTCGCCTTCGGCGCCCACCACGAGGCCCGCACGGCCCTTGAAGTCGATGTCGGTGTAGCACTTGGCGTCTTCGCCCCAGTCCAGGCCCGTAAACCACACGCCCGCGTCCTTGAGGTCCTTCATCGCCCGCACCAGATTGACGACATGCGCGACCTTGAGATGTTCCGCTGCGCCAGCAGACGCGCGAACAGCAGCCGGTGTGATGCCCGAGGAACGGTCTTCGGGGATGATCACGCCCGTGGCGCCGGCACAAAGCGCCGTACGCAGGATCGACCCCACGTTCTGGGGATCCTCCAGGTGATCCAGCACCACGACCAGCGCATTTTCGTCGGCTTCGACGTCGGCGACGATGTCCTCAAAGCCCACATAGGGATAGCCCGTCGTCTTGATCGCCACGCCCTGATGATGGCCAAAGCGCGTCAGCCGGTCCAGCCGATCGCGATCCTCGCTGCGCACGACGATGCCACGCGCATGTGCCGTGGCCCGCAGGGAGGCGATGTCGTCCGACTCACCCTTGTCATGCGGCGGCAGGATTATCTCGCTGAATGTGCGCCGCCCAGCCCGCAACGACTCAATGACGGGGTTGCGCCCATAGATCCACTCACCGCCCGTGCACATTTCGCGCGGACCCATCTTATGATCATGCTTATTCTTCATCCCAATTCTCTCTATTGGCGGTATTATACCACAATGCCGCCCATCCACACAACTCCAAGGCAAGCCCAATCATCCTGACGAATATCAAGATACGGGAATGCGACATTCACACCTCGACGATTTCTCCGGCGACTGGAACCACGAGCGGGATGCCCGATTCGGCAGCCGCCCGACGTTCGTTTTCGTAGGGTTCGTTCCAGGGATGCGTGCTGATGCAGAACTTGCCGTGATGGACCGTCATCGCACGCTTCGGCGCGAGTTCGCACATTTCCGCCGCCAGCTGCGAGGGAAGCGTATGGTTCTGCGCCCAGCGTGGATTGTATTGGCCATTCTCGAAAAGTGCAAGGTCAATGGACGGAAACCGCTCATGGATACGGCGGAAACGCCCGTCATAGCCTCCGTCCGCCGCAAAATAGACCCGCTTCGTGCCTTCCACCAGAAACGACGCCCAGAGCGACTGATTCCGCTCGAAACCTCGTCCCGAAAAATGATGTGAGGGAAGACAGTGCAGTTCGAGCGTTCGCGAGGCTCCCCGCAGCGTCGTGTCTTCGTGCCAATCCAGCTCAACGATCTGCTCAGACTCGAATCCCCAGCACTCGAGATGGGCCCCGACGCCGAGCGGACAGACAACCTGCCCAATCCGGGACTTCAGCTCCATAACGGTCCGACAGTCAAGATGATCCCAGTGGTCATGCGTGATCAGTAGACAGTCAACATCAGGAATGTCCTCCGGCGTGAAGACGTCCGTTCCCGGGAACGGGTTGCCGCAGAGGAACGAAACCGGCGAGGCCGTGTAGAAAACCGGATCAACCAATATCCGCAGCCCATCCAGCTGAAGGAAGCAACTGCTGTGGCCGAACCACACGAGAAGATTGCGCGCACGATCAAGCCCGTGCAGATCCGTCTTCACCACCTTGATTTCGCCGAGACGCGGCACGAGATTCATGGAGGCAGGACGGAAGAGACTCTTGAAGAATCCCCCGCGGTCAACACCTGGTGCCCCCAGCCAGACCGACGACGCTTCATTGCGGAACGCCCCGTCACGGTAGTTGGGCGAGGCGAGAATCCGCTTAAGGCGCTCCCCCTTCGGGAGGCTTCCGAATTTCGCCTGGCGGAAGAATGTGGCTCCTCCTGCCACGAGGCCCGCACCTGTGGCCGCCGCCCCGATGAGAAATGAACGTCGCTTCATCATACCAAGGAGGTACTTGCAAAAACCTCTGACACCGTGCCGATGACCATGCCGCCCGACATGAAGCCCACCACCGACACCCTCCGCGCCACAAGGAATCGTGCGCAACCATTATTGCATTTATCCGGTCCGTAGGCAAGTGGCAAGTTGAATTTTCGTGGTCTCAGACCCCAAAAATAAGACCACGGAACACGCGGAAGCCCGTTTTCGCGGGACACAGAAATGATGCGAAAACATCCACTTCGTGCCCGAGATCAACCTTCTGTCCACAGACTCTCACGCTGGGGCCGCCCTGAAGCCGCCCCTGTTCGTTGTTGTTAATGTTGTTATTTTCTGTATTGTCAATTACACCGCAACCTGCGGCAAACCTATCCGCAACCTGCGGGGTAGTTTCCGCACAGTGCGGTGTAGTTTCCGCACCATGCGGATCGGTTCTCCGCACAGTGCCGTCCTGTTCATAACTTTCGGACACTCTATGAGGCTGAAAGCCAGCCCCTGTTCATAGCTTTCTGCTTCGATCCCTGACGGACATCCTCTCCCATTCACTGAGCACGGCAAATGCCGCCTCAATGGGAGTTCGTCTTCGCCGCCACAGGGCCAATGCCGCCCCGCCCAGCAGGAACAACAGCCCTCCCGACGGTTCGGGAATGGCCCCACCGCCCACGATCAGAGGACCTTCATCCATCATGGCAACATAGGGCATTGTCAGCAGCCCATCACTACTCAAAGATAACTGCAACCATCCCAACTGCCATTCATCGGGTGAACTGGAATATTCAATGAAGAAAGCAAGATAGACGGAATCTCCTGGATTCATCGTGATTGAATAACCACTTTGTTCCTCGCCCGAAACTCGAGCATATGTAAAATACGAAGATTGATTCTCAAAATATTGCCGCGTAATTTCATCGCCTGATGAGGTTACAGTAAACGATGTCGCGTATGCCAGATTAGATTCTGGGACACCGGACAGAATCAGAGACAATCCCGAACAAATTGCATTCATCTGCAATTGTGGGTAATTAGGCGTTGTAAAGTAAGTTCGGTCATACGGATACGAAACAATCAGCGCCTCATCAAGTTTCGTATTACACCAAATTACATTTGCCGCCCTCACCTCACAACCCATGTTCGCAAGACAGAAGATAATTATCGGTAAAATAATGTTTCTGACATTCATCACACACCTGCCTTTACTGTATCTCCCAAAACCCGTTCAAATCCACAGTTCCCACCTTGAAGGAATTATCACCCTCCAAATCATGGATCTTACGTTCTATTGCGTTAAGGTGAAATGGTGCAAACACACTGCCACCAGTAGCCTTCCAGAGCGTTCCAATTAGAACCGGTTTTCTTCCGACAAGCATAAATTGCGGACTTGAAGAGCCACTATATATTCCACCGGGTTTATAGTACTCCATCCTATTGCCAATCTGATAGTTCTTACCATAGCGGATGGAATTTGGCACATTCAAATCAACACCCTCGTATGACATAACATAGGCCTTACTATTTTCGTCTATGAAAAACTGAGGGATATACTTAAGATTACCTGCAAAGCGATAGAAATTCGTGGGAAAATAGACAGCTGGCGACACATCGTTTGTGGGGATAGTTTCATTCAACAAACCTACTGATATGTCACAACCTATACTAGCTCGAGCGACTAATGTACGTCGATATATTGCACCACTTTTACCCTTAAACCAATATATTCTATCAGCGGGCATCGTCCACCCGTGATTTTCATCATAATAATCCACATGACTCGCATAGATAACCTCTCGCGGACCTATCAAGGTAAGACGCCATGACGTAGGTGTGAAAGGATTCGTGTAAGCAACTGGATACTCACTCCAAATGTGGCTGCAAGACAAATCCACACCATTCAGCCAAAAATTTGTGTTGGCGATGAAATTGGAATTATACCCATTGTGCATAATGTCTGCATATAGTTCTACTCGGTTCGTATGCAACGTACCGGCTATTCGCTCATCAATGGAACGATTCAAAACATAAAAAAGATTATTCGTTCCCTGAGAAATATCTGGTTCCGTTCCAATGGCAAACTCTTGGCCATTCAAAATACCGTCCCCATCAAAATCGAGATAAGCATCCAGAGCATTAGTAAAAGAAAGCCCATGTTCAACCTCCCACCAATCAGGGAGATTGTCATTATCCAAGTCAAAACCCCCATATTGCAAAGACTTTCTGACCACGGTCGTATGCCCTGACGCGTTCAGCCAATTGGTGGATGTCGCCTCCCACACATCCCGCCAGCCGTTCGAGTTCGCGTCGTCCCAGAAATAGACACGAACCGATTCGTAGTTCGAGACGACAAGGTGATCCGAATATGTCCAGATGTTTGTCGTCATCGCGAACGGCCCCGCCCAGAGGTTTGTCCCCAGGC
>JAKSOW010000079.1 GCA_024405395.1 Kiritimatiellia bacterium
CAAGACACTCAGAAACATCTTCACAAAATTGACTCATCTGGCTTGCAATTCACCTCCGTATTCGCCTTGGGCGTGCCCTGCTGGTGCATGGGCTGGTCTTTCAGGCCCTTTTTTGCTATAATCTTGACCATGGCTCACCTAATTGAAATTCGTGACCTGAAAAAGGTCTATGCCATCGGCGAGGAGCCGGTGAATGCCCTGGACGGCGTTTCGCTCTCGATCGACAGCGGTGAGTTTGTCGCCATCATGGGCGCGTCAGGGTCTGGCAAGTCCACGATGCTCAATATCTTGGGCTGTCTGGATACGCCCACGACGGGAAGCTATCTGTTGGATGGCATTGAGGTCGCTCGGCGTTCGCGCACGGAACTCGCCCACATCCGCAACCGCAAGCTGGGTTTTGTCTTCCAGAACTTCAATCTGTTGCCGCGTACGAGCGCGCTCGAGAATGTGGAATTGCCGGACCTTTATCTGGGCCGACTGGGGCGCGTCGCCCGTCGTCGTCGCGCGCTTGAGCTTCTGACGCGTGTCGGACTGGGGGGGCGCAGCACCCATACGCCGGCTCAGCTTTCGGGTGGTCAGCAGCAGCGTGTCGCCATTGCGCGTGCGCTCATGAACGAGCCGCCGGTCCTTTTCGCCGATGAGCCCACCGGCAACCTCGACACGAAGGCCTCCGTCGAGATCATGAATCTTTTTACGGAACTGTCCAATGAGGGCATCACCATCGTGATGGTGACGCATGAAGACGACATTGCCGCCTATGCGAAACGCCATCTTGTGATGCGCGATGGCAAACTCATCAAGGATGATCGCACTGCGTGAATCCACGCGGAGAAAGGTCCTGTATGGCAAAAATTCATTTGTTGCTAGGCGTCTGTGCCCTGGTGGGTGCGGTGATCGCCGACACGCCTCGTTTCCCCGCGCCGCAGCCTTCGGCGACAGTGGCCCGAGAGGAGGCCGTTACCACCTATCGGCTGCTGCAACGTGACATTCAGTTCCATAACCAGCCTCGTGACGCCTATGACATTCAGGGCAACACGAATGTGCCGTGTTTTCAACCGCCTGCGGATCAGGTGGTGAATAGACAGGCGTTGATCTGGGAAAGCGATCGTGATCCGCTGGATGTGCTGCTGCGACGCACGAAGGCGCTCTACGAGGACCTGGCGATCGGCGCGGGACCCGATTTTGCCGCCCTGGGTCAAGAATTGGCCGATTTGGCTGCTCGTGCACAGGCGACGCCGGTGTCAAACGACGACATGGCTCGTTATGCGCTCTTTGAGAAGGTGATGGCCATTCGACGGAAAATCGCCTTTGCCAATCCACTTCTGAAGGGCATTTCTAAACTGCTTTTCGTTACGCGCGAAACCCCACCCCCCGATGAGCTTGTGTGGGGGACACACATGTGCGATCAGTTCTTCGGTTTCCACGCCACGCTGAAGGGCAGCACCTACGGAAATGGCATCTATTCGCTGGAGAATCCTTTTGGCGATGCGCCTAAATTGACCGATCTCGTGCCACCCAACCGGGAAATCCGATCGGCCAATCCGGCCTGGGACAGGGCGCGTATCACGCCTGAGGGCGGTTTCCTGTCGCCTGACGTGAGCTGGGACGGCCAGGAGATTCTTTTCTGCTGGACGCCGGGCGATCAGCGCATCCGCGAATGGGACGAGAAGACCACGTTCCACATCATGAAGATTAAGGCCGATGGATCCGATCTGCGGATGCTCACCTGGGGCGGTGTCAACGACCTCTTCCCGTGTTGGCTGCCGAATGGCCGTGTGATGTTCTGCAGTGAACGGCGTGGTGGATTTGGGCGTTGCCATATGCGCGAGGTGCCCAATTTCACGTTGCACTCGATGTTCCCCGACGGTACTGACATTGTGTGTCTTTCGCCCCACGAGACGAATGAGTGGGAACCTTCGGTGGACAACAACGGCATGGTGGTCTATACGCGTTGGGACTATACAGACCGCGGCTTCAACCAGGCGCATCATTCGTGGATCACCTATCCGGATGGCCGTGATCCCCGGGAACTCAACGGCAATACGCGCCTCAATCAGCGTGTGGCGCCGCACATGGAGCAGTCTGTGCGCGCCATTCCAGGGTCGCGCAAGTATGTGGCGGTTGCCGTGGGACATCATACGCCCAGCGTGGGGTCGCTTGTCATCATCGATCCGTCTGTGCCTGACGACGATTTCATGAGCCAGGTCAAGCGCCTTACGCCCGAGGTGCTGTTGCCGGAGGCGGAGAAGATGATTCGCTGGCCCATTCGTCCGTCTGGCTGCTACGGGACGCCCTGGCCGCTTTCCGAGAAGTATTTCCTCTGCGTGTACGATGGAGATGGAAATTCGCAGTATTCGCATTTGATTGACTATCAGCGCCGCAAGTATGCGATCACGCTTCTGGACTGCTTCGGCAACAAGATCAAGATCTACGAGCATCCAACCATTTCCTGCATGGATCCCATGCCGCTGATGGCGCGAGCGATGCCGCCGGTCATCCCCCACAAGACCCTCTTCGGCCGCCCGTGCGGACCCGATGGCAAGAAGCCCGCCGCCATCCCTGAAAGCGATTTGCCGCAGACCGCCGCCTACGGGCTCGTGAACGTCTACAATTCCAGATATCCGTTCCCCGAGGGCGTGAAGATCACGGCCTTGCGCGTGTGGCAGGTCTTGCCCAAGCTGTTGCCCTACAATGGCCATCCTCGGTTGGGCGTGATTGACCAGATGAATGGGCGTCAGTGTCTGGGCACCGTGCCGGTGGAGGAAGACGGCAGTGCGCACTTCAATGTACCCGTCAAGACACCCGTCTATTTCCAGGCGTTGGATGAGAATGGCTGCGCCGTTCAGTCGATGCGCACGGTGGCCTATGCGCAGGCCGGTGAACGCCTTACCTGCAATGGTTGCCACGAATCGCGGCATGGTCGAGCCAGTGCGGTGCCTAGTCGGGCGCCACTCGCGTTCCGTCGAGCGCCGTCGGAACTGACGCCGGAGCCCGACGGCAGCAAACCGTACAATTTTCCGCGGCTGGTTCAGGGCGTTCTGGACGCCAAATGCATCTCCTGCCACGGCGAGAAACGCAATCCCGAGAAGATGCCCGATCTGCGGAAAGGCGACATCTACGTCAATCCTTTCAATTTCCATACCTCCTTCATCGACCTGATCGGGCGTGGCATGGTGCAGTACTATACCCAGTTCTTCACGGGGCCGGAATGGTATGAGGTTGGCATTCAGCGCGATCGTTTCGTGCAGCCGCATTCCGAGCCAGGGAAAGTGGGCGCTCGCGCCTCGAAGCTCTATCAGATTCTCAAGGCCGGCCATCATGGTGTCACGTTGACGGACGAGGAGATGCGGCGGCTCATTGTCTTCATGGACTCCCATGGTGCCTATCTGGCGCATGACAAGGATGCCTTGGCGCAATGCGAGGGCAAGGTTGTCGAAGGTGTGGCCTTCCCTGGGGTCTGTTCATCAGCGTGCGGAGAGGTGGTGTGCGATGTGGATTTGTTGATTGTGGGGTCTTCTCGCATTGGCGCGGCAGTCGCTGCGGGCATGCGAGCGGCACGGGGTGGTCAGCGAAGCACAATCGCGGTGGTGACAGAAGGCGCGCTTGACCCCACAGTCCGTGCGCTCTACGCGAAACAGGCGGGTGTTCGGATCTACGAGAATGTCGCGTTGGATAATATCATCCCAGGACGTCGTGGATTTGTAAGCGGCGTGGTCTTCAGTATGGAAGGTGCGCAATGTCGTGCCATGGCACAAGTGATCTTCGACGTCACGGGATCGGGAAGGGTGGCGAAGGTAACGGGCGCAGAAATGGCGGATGGACATTTCCTTCCAGGGGAAGGATGGTGCTATGCCTATCGTCCACGAGGCTCGGTGAATGTGCTTGTGGCGGATGCGACGGCGGCTGTGCCGCGAGCAGAAGTACCGGAACTGCTCAAACCCGAAAAGCAGGACCTGTTGGGGCGACATCTCGGGATGGAGATACTTCAGCTCTCAAAGGGCATCAACGCAATTTTCAAGCCTACGGGGCGGTAAGGAAGGCTGATGAAGGTCACAGTCGCCATTGATTCGTTTAAGGGCAGCTTATCCTCCATTGCCGCAGGTGAAGCGGCTGCAGCAGGGATAAGGCGCGTCTATCCGGATGCGGAAGTGCGCGTACGGCCATTGGCGGATGGTGGGGAAGGCACCGTGGATGCACTTGTCGCCGGATTGGCCGGTGTTCGACGTGTCATCAGTGTGACCGGTCCGACTGGCAAGCCCGTTACTGCAGCCTATGGCATTCTGCCTGGTGGCGTGGCTGTGTTGGAGATGGCTGCCGCAGCTGGCATAACGCTGGTGGCGGGGGATGAGAAGAATCCGCTGTACACCACCACGTATGGCGTTGGGGAAATGATCTCGGACGCCGTGGAACAAGGGTGCCGCCGGTTTCTTGTGGGCATAGGAGGCAGCGCCACCAATGATGGCGGCGCTGGCATGTTGCAGGCGCTGGGCATTCGTCTGCTGGACGCCAATGGAAACGAAATCCCTCGTGGAGGTGCCGCTTTGGCCGACTTGGCTCGGGTTGAGATACCTGCCAAGGTTTCTGGGCGGCTTTCTGCGTTGGACTTCAAGATAGCCTGTGACGTCACCAATCCGCTTTGCGGCGAGAAAGGCGCCAGTGCCGTCTTTGGACCGCAAAAGGGCGCTACTCCGGCGATGGTGTCACAGCTTGATGCTGCGCTTGGACACTTTGCCGCCATGGTTGGCGGCGATGCCGAATTCCCGGGTACCGGTGCCGCAGGTGGTCTAGGCTTTGCATTTCGTCATTTCTTGGGCGGCCAATTGCAGCGAGGTGTGGAGATTGTCCTGGCAGAGACGCATCTTGAGGACTATGTGCGCGACGCGGATGTGGTGATTACGGGAGAAGGACGGCTGGATTCCCAGACGGTCATGGGCAAGGCGCCCATCGGTGTGGCACAATTGGCCAAACGGCATGGCAAGCCTGTATTGGCTTTTTCGGGCTGCGTTACGCCTGAAGCCAATGTGGTCAATGACCATGGCATTGATGCCTTTTTCCCGATTCTGCGCGCTGTGACGTCGCTGGAGGAGGCGCTTGCCCCCAAAAATGCGTCCGTCAATCTTGCCGCTACCGTTGAACAGGTCTTTAGGGCTTTGGAAATTGACTTGAGGAGGTGCGTATGAGAAACCGCTTGAGGTACGCTTGGAGAGCTGTGCTTTTCGCGTTGGCGCTGCAGTCGGTTTGGGGAGCTGACCCCTATGTGGGTTACATCTATCCCTCGGGTCTCCAAGTAGGCACGACGAATCGTCTGGTTGTCGGAGGCCAGGGTTTCTGGGGGTTGATGGAAGCGGCGGTTACCGGCGAAGGCGTGCATGTCCTGCACGTCGAGCGCATGCCGCAAAGTGCGCCGCCAGCCTCGTCGCAACTTGTCTGGCTGCGCAAGTGGCTGGACAACATCATCCTTCGCGACGAGCGGATGCGCCCCGCCTATCCCACGAGTGCAGCCGCCCGTGTGGGTGAGTGGACCGTCAACGCCTGGTGGCAGACTCTGGATCAGCTGGGCCGACGTGAGCTTGAGGCCGTGGAACGCGATATTTTCGTGCGCAAGAATCAGCTGCAGATGACGCCTTCGCTTCGTCAGACCCTCTTCGTCGATGTTGCCGTGGATGCCGATGCCAAGCCTGGACGCCGTTCTTTTACGACCTGGACGCAGTTCGGCATTGCGCCGCCGCGGCCGCTGCTCATATCCGCCGCGCCGCATGTCGAAGAGCCTCTCTATGTGCCGCCGCACCGAAAAAAATCGGATCCTCCGGAGGTGTGTCGGTTCCCGTGTGTGCTTGATGGGCGCATCCTACCAGGTGAAACCGATCGCTTTAAGCTGGTTCTGAGGCAAGGGCGGCGTTTGACGTGTGACGTGACGGCGCGTGAACTCCAGCCTTATGTGGGGGATGCTGTGCCGGGATTCTTCAACGCTGTGGTGCGGCTGCTGGGGCCAGACGGGAAAGAGATCGGCTTCGCTGATGATCGTGCGCGTTTTCGGCCAGATCCCGCATTCTCCGTGATCATTCCCGCCGATGGCGTCTATACGCTGGAGATCCATGACAATCTTTTCCGCGGGCGAGAGGATTTCGTCTACTCTGTAGCACTGGATGAAGTCGCCGACGCCATCGCTCCGAAGGTGTCGGATGACGGCGGCACTCCCTCAAGATCCGGTGCCTCGCGCTGGTATGCGCCCTGGACGTGGGGCCTGCCGCGGCTGGAGGTTGGGGGCGAGGTGAAGGGCGCGATTGCGCCCGGTGTGAAAGATGCCTACAAGGTTGAGCTGGAGGGCCCCGGCACGTTTGTCTTCGATCTGCGGGCTCGTCGAGACGGGTCCTCGCTTGATGGTGTGTTGACTCTGACGGATGCGGATGGACATGAGATCTGGCGACACGATGATGTCACGAATACGCTCTTTGTCGGGACCATTGCGCAGGCCGAGTGCGATGCGCGTGGGCAGTTGACGCTGGCCGATGGCGAACGGCGCGAACTGACCGTGACTGTGGAGGATCTCACCGGGCATGGCGGGGCAGACTATTTCTATGCGTTGTCCCTAGTGCGCGAACAGCCTGATTTTGCCGTGTATGCGTCGCGCTCGGCTTTTCTTGTGCGCCGTGGCGTGCGTCAGCCGTTTACGTTGCATGTGGTGCGTATGGGCGGATTTGACGGCCCGATAACGCTGTTGCCGGGACCGGACTATCATTTTGAGGGTGGGTATCTGCCTGCGGGGTCGAATCAAGTCCAGGTGTCCCTCCTGAGCACCCAAAGCGGAGAGGCGCCGTTGCGCACGTTGCGTCTGCGGGCCTTGGGAGAGGTGGGCGGCCTGGCCAAAGTCGTTGACGTTGTGCCTACCGACGTCGCCATGCAGGCCTTTGCCTGGACGCACCTTGTGCCGGCCGACGCGTTTCTCTTCAAAACCATGCTGCCGCCGCCGCCACGGCTTCAGAATCCCATGAGCCTGAAGGCCATTCAGCTGGTGGGAAGATCCGCCACGCCGGAACTGGTGGCCGATGTGCGCCGTCTGCTGAAGCTGCGCCGCCCCAAGGCCGCAGTCGAGATCGAGGCGCTGCCGAAGTTGCCGTCAGCGGCGGAACTCAAGGCCAAGCCCAACAGGCGACCGATGCTGCTGACCCCAATGCCCTTTGATCTGTATGCGGGACCTTGTTCGGCGGTCGAGCGGGCTAAAGCGCAGGCGCTTTGCGATGAAGCCGACGCCGTTCGTCATGAGGCTTGTCTGCGGGGCGTGCCGCTGGTGGACTTCCATCAGCAGTTCTCGTCAACTCTGCAAGAGCGGCCGTATATGAGGTTGATGGGCGAGGATCGGAGCACACCTTCAGAAGAAATGCGACTGATGATGCTAGGACGGCTGCTTGAGCAGCTTGGCGGCGACCTTGGAGAGGTTTGCACCACGCACGTCAATGCGGCGAAGGGCGGGGATGTCACGTCGCGAGGCAAACTTCGCGATCTGGCGATGACGCCTCAGGGCGGCACCTTCACCTACGTCGCGCATGCATTGCCATGGCCTCTGACCGAAGCCTACAGGAAGGTGGATCCCATCTACCCCATCACGCAGCGTTTCAATCGCGAGATGCTGTTTGTCGCAAATCTTGCCCCGGGACGTTACGCGCTTGTGATGGATGGTCGCCGAATCAAGGTGTTTTCCGCCGCGGAGTTTGCGAAGGGCATCAATCTGGCGTTGTTGGACACGCCTGCGCAACGTCGTGTGCAAATTGCCTTTGCCCGTGGTGAAACCCCGAACGCCGTCCCTGTGCGTGTCGAGATACGTCCCAGCAAGTAGCCTGTGGCGTTTGGCTCGCTGTTTGTGGTATAATACGGGGCATGAAGACTTTTGTATGTGGACACCGCAATCCTGACGTCGACTCCGTGATGAGCGCCTATGCTCTCGCGGAGTTGCGTCGACGCACAGGAACGGACAATGTTGTGGCGATCTGCGCCGGTCTCCTGCCCGACCGCGCCAAATGGGTGTTTGATCATTTCAACATTACGCCAATCCGTCCCCATCGCGACGTCTATGTGCGCGTGCGGGACATTTTGGACGAAACGCTTCCGATGATTGATGCGCGGATGACGCTGCTGGAGGCGCTGCGCACACTGGAGTCAAGCGGGGAATCGTCATTGCCCGTTCGGGCGGAAGACGGAATGTTCCTGGGCATGCTATCCCCGGTGCGTCTACTCAACTACTTCATCGCCAAAGGTGACCTCTCCATTCCCGTTGGGCAGGCCACGCTATGCCCCTGCACGCAGATCCTCAACGAACACGATTGTGTGCACGATGTGCGCACGGCCGCCATCCGCAGTTCGCACAACCATTTCCCGGTGGTCGATGACCAGGGACGCTTGCTGGGCACTGTGGTCAAGCGCTCGTTCGCATTGCCGCCTCCGGCACGCATGATTCTGGTGGACCACAACGAGATTGAGCAGGGCATCCCCGGACTGGACGAGATTCCGGTGGTGGAGGTGGTGGATCACCACCGCATCTCCTTTGCCCCCACCAAGGAGCCGATTCGCTACACAGCGGACGTGGTGGGGTCCGCCTGTACGTTGGTGGCGCGCATGTATCGTGCCGCCGGCGAACGGCCCACGCGCGAGGTGGCCGGGGCACTCATCGCGGGCATCGTCTCCGATACGCTCCTGTTCCAGTCGCCCACTTCCACGGATGAAGACCGCAAGACGTGCGCCTGGCTGGAGAAGCTCAGCGGCGAGACGGCGGAAGATGTGATGCGCGGGCTCCTTTCCGTGGCGTCGCCGCTGCAGAGCATGACACCTGATCAGGCTGTGGCAAGTGACGCCAAGACCTATGTCGAATCGGGTCATCGCTTCATCCTCGCGCAGATTGAAGAGACGAACCTGTCGCTGTTCCATACGCATGCGGACGAATTGGCCGCGGCGATGGACCGTGCCGTCGCGGGGCATGGACTTGACTTCATGGCGCTGATGGTCACCGATCCCGTGCGCGGCAATTCCGAACTGCTTTATCGCGGCCAGGAATCCGTGCGCCGCGCATTGCCGTTCCGCCGCGGGCCAGAGGGTACGCTTTTGATGCCAGGTGTGCTTTCGCGCAAGAAGCAGTTGCTTCCCGAGATTCTTGCCGCCCTTGGTTGACGGTGACATTCCGAGATGGAGGCAATCATGGCGACACCTGGCAGGGATTTCATTTGGAGCGCGCTGCTGCACGTCGGCTCGCGCATGTGGCACGACCATCCGGCCGATCTGCCCGATACGCTGAAGTTCGATGATGCCACCTATCAGACGATCACGGCGCGCATGGCCCAGATCGGCATGAACATGGTGGTATTGGACGTGGGTGAAGCACTTATCTACCCCAGTCATCCGGAACTGGCGATCAAAGGCAGCTGGACGCCCGAGAAGATGCGGGTCGAGGTGCAGCGTCTGCGCAACATGGGATTGGAGCCGATCCCGAAGCTGAACTTCTCGACCTGCCACGACATCTGGCTGGGCGAATATTCACGCATGGTTTCCACGCCTGAATACTATCAGGTGTGTGCCGACGTCATTCGGGATGTCGCCGAGGTGTTTGGCAAGACACGGTTCTTCCACATCGGCTACGATGAAGAGCGCGTCACCGAACAGCCTCCGCGGAATTTTCTCTTTGCCTGCGCCCGACAAGGGGAACTATGGTGGCATGATCTGCAGTTTTTCCTCGATAAGGTGGGCGAGACGGGCGCGCGGCCCTGGATGTGGGCTGATGGCTTCTGGCACCATCCCGATCTTTTCCCACAGCGTGTGCCCAGACAGGTACTGCTCTCCAACTGGTACTATGGCCGCACCTTCAAGGAGGAGGGCCCCTTCGAGAAGGGCTACGAGAAGGTGCGCCTGATGGCCTATACGGCGCTCGACAAGCTGGGCTACGAACAGGTGCCGTGCGCCACAAACTGGCTACCGCGGTATTTTGACACGCCAAAGAATCTGGTCAATTTCCCCATGACCGTGGACTATTGTCGATGCAAACTTTCGTCTCGGGGCCTCAAGGGCTTCATGATGGCCCCCTGGACAAGTACTCAGTCTGCCGATCTGGCACATTGGAACGAAGCCCTCGACCTCGTGCAGCGGCAAATCGGCGGTTGAACGCGGAATGCAGACAATGACCGCCGCGTCTTTCTCACTTGCAAAACAAGTCTGAAAATGCGATAATTTTCGCATGTTAAATATTTTTTCAAAGGCCACGATAGTGGTCTCGCTCTCTTGCATGGCATTGGCGGCCTTTGGCGCCAAGGATTTCGCCGAATTCTATACGCGTGCGCACTATCTGGTGGTGGATAATCCAGGCGCCGCCAAATCGCTGACGTGGCGCATCTTCAATGTGTGCGGCCCCAGCGAATATTCGGGCGACGTGGAGAAGAACAAGTCCTACACGATCCGTCGGGAGACTTCGCCTCGACGCATTGACACGCCGTGGATGGAGGTGTGCTTCAACACGAACAAGCCCATCTCCAGCATCCGCATTCGCCCATCCGTGAAACCCGGCGAAACGTGTGACCTTTATGGTGCGCGTCTTTTTCTGCTCGACAAGGATCGTCGCATCGTGTGGCATCATCGGATCTGGAACACCGATGGCCAGGTGGACTATGACGCCGGGCTGGAATTCTCCGATCGAGACATGTTAGGCCAGGCACTGCCCCCCTATGAAGTGAAGGGCAATCGTGTTTCCGCCCCTGAGATGCCGCCGCCCGCCGACATGCGCAACCATCTCGTGAAAGCGCTCTTCAATCCTGAAGCCATGGCGCGCGCTATTGTACACTATGCGGCGGCTCACCCGGATCTCTATCCCGACAAGGATGCGCTTCTGGCCGAACTCAAGGCCGTACCCACGAATGGTGAGTATGCCGCGGAAAAACTGTCGCGCAAGGTCTTTGGCCGTTTGCCGGCGTTTCGGCGCTTCCGCGAATTCCTGGTCATCCGCCGTGGCGACAACAATGCGATGGGCATGCCTCAGAACTGGCAGGGAAACTCCTCCATTCCCGTGTGCGGCTACTCGAACGCGATTGACCGCGTCACTTTGGATGTAACGGCTGGAACAACCTCGTCTACGACCCTGTTGACCAGCGACTCTTTCCTCGGCGACCTGGCCGTGGACTACAAGCTTGAGAAGTTGGCGTTCTCCACCCGCAAGCCGGCAGAGGCCGCCAAGGGGCCAGCCCCGAAGAACGGATCGCATGGTGGCATCGGCGAAAGCGGCTGGTGCGTGGGCGAAATGGACCTGTCCCATCCTGGATCGTTCCGTGAAATTACGCCTACCGACACCCCGGATATCGACTACTACGATCCCATGTACCTGCCGGATGGCAAGATGTTCCTCGTGGGTACGGTAGGTTTCCAAGGCGTGCCGTGCGTGGGCGGCTCGGATCAGGTGGGCAATCTGCTGCTGCGCTACACGGACGGCCGCCTGCGTCGTCTGAGCTATGACCAGGACAACAACTGGAACCCCGTGATGCTGCCGAATGGCCGTTGCCTCTATCTGCGTTGGGAATATACCGACAGCGCCCACTACTTCGCGCGGGTGCTGATGACGATGAATCCGGACGGCACCGATCAGCAGGAATTCTACGGGTCGAACTCCTATTGGCCTAATTCGCTCTTTTTCGCAAAGCCCGTGCCAGGATCGTCCACGAAGTTCATGGGCGTCGTCTCGGGGCATCACGGGGTACGCCGGAAAGGCGAACTTGTGCTTTTCGACGTGGCAAAGGGACGTCGCGAGGAGAAGGGGGCCGTGCAGAAGCTACCGGGCTGGGGTAAGCCCGTCGTTCCGGTTACTGCCGACCGTCTGGTAAATGATGCCCGCCAGTTCTTCCTGCATCCATATCCCGTCTCTGACGAGGGTGCGATCGTGGCGATGCAGGACTACGCGCACGCGCAGCATTTCTTCATCGCCTATGTGGACATCTACGACAACCAGTGGCCGCTGCTCGTCTCCGCCGACGACTCCTTCAACTATCTGCAGCCGCTGCCGCTGGAGCAGCGTGCCAAGCCCTTTGAGGTGGCGCCGCGCGCCGACCTCACGAAGAACACGGCCCTCGTCAACATCGTGAACATCTATGACGGGCCGGGCCTGGCGGGCGTACCGAAAGGGACGGTCAAGAAACTGCGGGTATTCAACTACGAGTACTGTCCGCGCAAGAGCGGACAGCGCGCGTGTGGCGGGCATTATCTCATCGGCATGGAAGGCCCCTGGGATTGCCGAGTGATTGTGGGTGAAGTGGACGTCGAGGCGGACGGCAGTTGCTTCTTCGAGGCGCCTGCTGACGTGCCGCTGGTGCTGCAGCCGCTGGATGCCGAGGGCAAGCACCTCCAGGAAATGCGCAGCTGGTTCGCCGCCATGCCGGGCGAGACGATTTCTTGTTTGGGCTGCCATCAGGACCAGAATGCCGCGCCGCCGGCCGGAAGGCGCACCATCGCCTCCACCAAGCCGCCGCAGCAGATTGTGCCCTGGTATGGTCCGCGCCGCAATTTCGCCTTTGAGCGCGAGGTGATGAACGTCATCGAGCGCAGGTGCTCGGGTTGCCATGACGGCAATCCAGCCAAGAAGAACGTATTGGGCCAGCCGCTCATCAAGCTCGCGGGCACACCGCGTGAGGTGTACGACCAGCTGCATCCCTATGTGCGCCGCAATGGTCCTGAAGGTGACTATCATCTACTGACGCCGGCCGAATTCCATGCCGACACCAGCGAGCTGATGCAGCGTCTGGCGGTGGGGCACCACGGCGTACGTCTGACGGACGAAGAAAATGCCCGTCTCGTCACGTGGATGAATCTCAATGTGCCGTTCTACGGTACCTGGTGGGAGACGGGGCGCCCCGACCCCATCATGATGAAGCGCCGCCGTGAGCTGGAACGTCAGGTTACCACGCAGCGTTTTGATCCGGATGTGATCGTGAATCCCTACCAGAAAGTTGCCTTCGAACCGCCTAAGGTGGCGGATCGCGCCGCCGACAAGGCCACGGCACATCGCGATCTGTTGGCCGGTGTCACTGCGGGGACGACGGTACGGAAGACGCCTCAGACGTTGGATCTGGGGAACGGCGTCACCCTGACGCTGCGTCCTGTTGACGGCAGCAGCGCCTTTGCGCCGTTCCTGCTGGGGGAGACTGAGGTCACGGTGAAGCAGATCCGTGCCTTCGACCCCGCCTTTGACAATGGTGTCTATGATATGCACTACAAAGATCAGGTCAAGCGTGGCTACTACATGAATGATGATCCCGTGTTCGGCAAGCCCGAGAACGTGAACCTGCCTGCGGTGCGTGTAAGCCACGACAAGGCTGAGGCCTTTTGCCGGTGGCTTTCGGCCAAGACGGGACGCCAGGTGCGCCTGCCCACTGAACAGGAATGGCTCTGGGCGGCGCGGTCCGGACAGAAGACGCCCTTCCATTGGGGTGGTTTTGCGGATGACTTTGCGCCCTATGCGAATTTGGCCGACGTGACGCGACGCGAGTTGGCGGTGGACGGCATCAATCCCAAGCCGATTCCCAATCCGAAGCCAGAACTCGACTTCGAGCTCAAGGATGAGCGTTTCGACGATGGTGTACTGCATTTGGCCTTTGTTGGGTCTTATCGGGCCAATGGGTGGGGCCTCAAGGATATGATCGGCAACGCCGCCGAATGGACGGCCACGTCCACGCGTCCGGGGTACTATGCGGTACGGGGCGGCTCGTTCAACGACCGTCCGCACAAGGCGCTGCTCGCGCGCCAGCATCCGGCGTGGATGCGTCCGTTTGATGTGGGCTTCCGTGTGCTGGTGGAGGTGAAGTGAGTCGACGCTACAAGATTGTCTTTGCCTTTGACGGCACTGCCTACGCGGGTTATCAGTTTCAGGAAAACGGCATCGCCGTCCAGCAGAAGCTGGAAGAAGTGCTGGAATACCTCAACCGTTCGCCGGTGCGTATCTTCGGCTGTAGCCGCACGGATGCGGGGGTACACGCCAAGGGTTTTGTGGCGCACTTCGACTTCGACAAGCCCATCCCGCCCAAGAATCTCATTCGGGCGATGAATACGCGCCTGCCAGAGGACATCCGCGTGCTGCGTGCCGCCTACGCGAAGCCTGACTTTGATGCCCGCAAGGACGCCAAGGGCAAGGAATACCGTTATTTCCTCTACAACGCCGATATCCTGCCGCCGCATCTGGTGCCATATTGGGCGTTCACCTACCGCAAGCTAGATGTCGCTGCGATGCAGAAGGCGGCTGCCTATTTTGTGGGGCGGCACGACTATGTGTCGTTTGCCGCCAATCCGCATCGCGAGATTTCCAGCACCGTGCGCAACATCTTCTCGTTTACGGTGAAGAAGACGGGGCCCCGAATCGTCTTCACAGTACGGGGGGATGGCTTCCTCTACAAGCAGGTGCGTTCGATGGTGGGCTTCCTTGTACGTGTCGGAAAGGGCGAAGAGCCGCCTGAGGCCGTGGCGCAGATGCTGCGCGACACGCCGGCCCGCACGGCTCGTGTACCTACGGCACTTGGACGCGGACTCTTCCTGTGGCAGGTTTTTTATCGTTGAGGCCGAGCTACGGGATTTGTCGTTATGATGCCTGAAGCGCGCAATGGATTTGTACTGATTCTCGCTCTCGCATTGGGTGTTCTCGTGGCGTTTGCGGGCGGTAGTCTCCATAAGCATCCTGAGATGCGCGTTGAACTGAACTCTGGCGAGAACATTACGCAGCTGCGTGATCGGATTCGTACGTTGCCGCCTGATGTACGGAGACGCGGCGTCAAGGTTGTCGTGCCGCCGGGGCGGTATGTCTTCTCCGAGTCACTGATTCTTGATGAGCGCGACTCGGGTAGCCCTGATTGCCCGGTTGTGTGGTGTTCCAAGGATCTGCGCGATCGGCCCATTTTTGTTTCCGGCATCGAGCTGAAGAAGAATGCGTTCAAGAAAGTGACAGATCCGCTGCTCCTGGCGCGATTGGATGTGTCGGTGCAAGGCAAGGCCGTTGAGGTGGATCTTTCGCCGTATGGGTTTGTGATGCCGATCGGCACGAACATAAACTACGAAGTCGGTGGACCTCTAAAGGTGCCGAGTGTTTCGGTTGACGGCAAATGCGTTCGGCTGGCGAACTACCCGGACGAAGGGTGGTGCGAAATTGCCGAAATCATCGACAAAGGCACTGTGACGGGCGCTTATTCCGTGAAACAGGCACGAGAACGTGGGATGATCGGAACCAACGAGGTTGTGCGCGGCGGTACGTTCAGATATCGAGAAGATCGTCCGTCTTTCTGGAACAATCCGGTCTTGATCGAATGTTTCTGGGCTTTCGACTGGCGGGCGACGATCATCTGGACCAAGACAATTGACCCGCTCGCGAAAACCATGACGATGAAAAGCCACCATCAGTTCGGCATCAAGTCTGGGAATCCGCGTCCGCGTCGTTGGCGTGCCCTCAATGTATTCGAGGAATTGAATGAGCCCGGCCGGTATGTGATCGACCCAGAGACCAAGAAGATGTTCCTTTATCCGCCAAATGAAGACTTCGAGACGGTTCTGGTCAGCGGAAAACCGTGTGCAACCGTGAAAATCGACCGTGCGCACGACATCGTCTTCTCAGGCATCGATTTTGGCGAGTCGTGTGGATCTGGCGTGGAACTGACTGGGGCGAGCCGTGTGACAATAGAGAACGCGCATTTCCGTCACCAGCGGGACTGGGCCGTGTACGGCACGAATGTCTGGGATTGCACGTTGCGCACGTGTGACGTCACGCAGGTCGGCAATGGATGCTTCTGCATTTGGGGCGGTGATAGGCGCAAACTCGTTCCAGGCAACAACCTAGTTGAGGATTGCCTGTTTGAGGATTGGGGGACGCAACGTTCGAGCTGCGGATATGCAATTGAGTTTCATGGCGTCGGCAACAATGCGCTTCACAACGAAATCCGCAACGCGAATGGCTATGTTGTCACCTACAAGCAGAACAACGGCCTCTTTGCCTATAACGTCATCTCCAATACGACCTGGGGCGTTGATGACGCTGGTGCGTTCTACAAGGGGTTGAATCCGTCCATGCGCGGAAACCGCATCGAATACAACTATTGGCGGGACATCGGGGGAACGGGCGGGCATGGATCGTGTGCGATCTACTTTGACGATGGCGATTCCGGCGACTTTGTGTTTGGAAACATCTTTGAGAACTGCGGCAGAAGTCAGTTTCACTACAGCAATTTTGGTGCCGTATTCTCGCACGGCGGATGCTCGAACATCGTCCGCAACAGCCTCTTTGTGAAGTGCGACCGTTCGCTCGGGGGCTGGGGATGGAAACAAGAAAAGTGGGAAACTGCCATCAAAGGGCGGAACTCGGTCCGGTGGCAGAACTACGATTACAAATTTCTAAAGGACGTTGACTGTCGGTCACCTGAATGGCGCAGGGCCTATCCCGAGCTTGAGACGTTTCTCGATCCCTATCCGAATGAGATTCGGAAAAATGCGGCTTATGACTGTGTTGCGATTGATTGTCCAGCCGAGTTGCGTTATCCGCAGAAGAACGGCGCAGTTGTCCGAAAAGGCGGTTATGTCGCCGGACATTGGCATACGAATGACACGTTTGCTGTGATTGAGGGCGATCCCGGTTTTGTCGACTATGCCCAACGCGACTATCGGCTCAAGGTCGACTCCGAGGTGTATCGCTGCTTGCCGAACTTCAAGCCGATTCCGTTTGAGAAAATCGGTCTCATGCACAAGAGGTGACTCCAATGAATTCTTTAAGTCGCGTTTTGCGCTTTAAGTGTGATAGTAAGCAACGCCTTGGGCAAACGCACTCCATCCGATTTTGTCGCGCGGACTGCGAAGAAATGATGGTCTTTGAGACCTATGAACCCGCAGTGAATTTTCCGTTACTCTCAATCGTTCAGTAGTTGCGTGAAGGGGCGTGAAACTGAGCCCTCCCATTATCGGATTCGGATATGGGCGGGAACTCTGCAATTCGTCGCTCGTCTTCTGGTGATGGCGGCAATAGATCTAGGTCTCATGAATTCCCCGCTGTAGGCATAATTCCCACACCCTAGGTGTGTCTCCTTGGCACTCTATGTGACGCGAATGTGGCGTTTATGCGGCATTTTTATGGCACATACCAATCCAACAATAGAGAATTCAATGGTAGTGTTGCCGAAAAGATGAATAATTGGTTCTTCAATGAATTTGTGGAGAAGTTTTATCCCATGAAGAAACACAGAATGAGCTGAAATCACCATTCTGTAGGCACGGAAGATGGTTATCAGAGAAGACTGGGACGGATTAGGATTGAT
>JAKSOW010000008.1 GCA_024405395.1 Kiritimatiellia bacterium
GGACTTTTCTTCAAGACGGACTTGAGCGTGTCCGTGAGCTTGTGGGGATTGGTGAGGGATCCTGTTGCCGAGGCGAGGACGTCCAGTAGTCGGGCGAGTATGTAGTCGTCACGCAGACGATAGCGCATGCGAATGTCGGTGAGGTAGAGTTCCGAGAGAAGCGATTTGAGGTAATGGGCACGGGCGCGGTCATCCGGCTCCGCGACGGCTAGAGGCATGCCTCCCCAGATGAGGTACCGAGAAAAGGCGTCTGAAGTGTCTGAGACATCCAATGCCTCACAATATTCGGCGAAGGAGAACGGGTGGACACGAATCTGAACGCCTCGGTCCCCGAAGTTCGTGTCGATGTCCTTCGAGAGCATCTTTGAGTTGGAACCGGACACATAGACGTCGACATGATCCATCTGGCGGAGCCCGTTCAACGTGTCGTAGAATGTCACATAAGCCATATCACGATCTTCAGGCGCGATGCGCGAAATGTCTATATCCGGCGGCAGGACGCGACGCGCCAGTTGAATTTCGTCGATGAAGACGTAGGACCAGTTCCCATCGGAAATGATCTTGCTGCGCACATGTTCGCCGAGTTTGATGGCATCGCGCAGATCCCGATGGTCATCGCGGTCCAAGGGAATTTCGATGATATGGTCTTCGGGAACACCTTGTTGAAGAAGGTACTCCTTGAAAAGAACGGATAGGAGGTATGACTTGCCGCAACGCCGAATGCCCGTCAGAATCTTGACGAGACCATTGTGTTGCCTGCGAATGAGTTCGTCAACATAGTGCTTGCGCAATGCCTTCATACTACAAACTTATCCTTCTTTTGTGAAAACATTGCACATTATATATGAATCAGACCGAGAAAACAAGGGTGAACTGCAAACTTGCTCCCTGGTAACGGGTAACTTTGCAGTTGGTATTTCATCTGAACCTTCTTGAACGATTGTGGCAATTGGCGCAGCAATGCTTTACACAGTTAACCCAAACTGCTATAATAGTGAGTTATGAATAGGTTATCATTGGTTTGTGTTGTGGCGGCGCTCGTGATGACGGGTGTGGCCGAAACGGCGGCAGAACGGCGGGCTGCCTATCTGGCCCAGGGCATGAAGACGCCTGAGACGTCGAAGTTCTTCATGCGCCATGAGGATCCGGAGTCGCATGTCGTCTCCTGGATCATGAAGCCCGGCCTGGTGGACCACAACCAGCAGCACTTCTACTTCACGGCGAAGTCGATGACGGACGATGGACGCTTCCTGATGTTCCATTCCGCGCCCGATGAATCGCAGAAGGGCGTGAAACGCCGCAAAACGCAGCGTGTGCTCGACTTCCTGACGGATGAGCTGGTCGAGGTGACGGATTGGCCAGCCGGCACGCCTTTTGTGGATGCCGCCCAAGATCAGGTGTGGTACGTCAAGAACGATGGCATCTGCCGCCGCGATCTGCTGGTCGACCCCAAGAAGGAAATCCGGGTCTGCGATTTTGCCGCCGATGTCAAAATGCCGTCTGGCGGATTCTCGCACTACTGTACGCACCTTACGCTGACGCCTGACCGCCAGAAGGCGTTTCTTGACTGGTGCCATGCGGACGGCTACTGGCGGAACAATCCCTCGAACTCCGTCACCCGCCAGTTGCTGGTGGACCTCAAGACGGGCACGGCCGAGACCTGGGGCACGGGGGACTTCTGGATCAACCATGGCCAGCTGCATCCCACCAACACCAATCTCGCGATGTGCGCCTACGAGGGCTGCTCGCGCAAGCGCATCAAGAACGAAGACGGCACAAGTTCCTACATTCTGCGTCCCGCCGACGAGGTGTATCCGCGCCTGATTCTGGTGGAGAAGGGCAAGCGCACGTTTGTGCCGCCCCGCATCAAGAACTACGCCACGCATGAGCACTGGAGCGAAGATGGTTCGGGCTTCTACTGGTGTGCAAGCGGCGTCTATTGGATGGATCTGGCCACGGGCGTGCAGCGCTGCATCTGCCCGTTCGGTTCGGCACACGCCACGGTCACCACCGACAATCGGTTCATCACGTCCGACGAAAGCTGGGGCGGCTGGTGGCGCGGCTGCGGCTGGACGACGAGCTTCTACAACCGCGACACGCATCAGGGCATCTTCATCCACTCGAAGCGCCCCGTCTATGCCCCGCGGGAGAAGCCCTCCAACTACCACCCCGATCCCCATCCGCAGTTCGTGTGCGAAGACCGCTATGTGGTGTGCACGATGAACGTGAAGGACCATCAGATGACGGTCTCGGTGACGCCTGTGGAGGCTCTGGCGGCCGCGACCTCCAAGCCGCGTCCGGAGCCGAAGCGCATTGCGCTCGACTGGCATGCGCGCCGCCGTGCCGACGTGCCGGTGGAAATGGAGCTCAACTGGAAGAAGCTCCGCGATGTGGGCGTGATTGGGAAGTATGAGCCTACGCGCTATCTGGTGGTGTGCCCCGAGAGCTTTGGCGTGGAGGCGACGCTGGCGGACGGTTCGCGTCGGCGGCTTGCGGTGACGCCGCTTGTCGGCCGCACGACGGATTTCATCATTCTGCGCTTCACGCCGCCGGCAGGGGCAACGGCGCTTGATCTGCTTGTGGGCGTGGACGGACGCTTTGAGATGGTCGACGCTGAACATTGCGAAAACCTCTTCGCCGGGGCGCTCAAGCCGGAAAGCGCGGCACGTTGGGCTGTCTCAAAGCAGAGGGCGAGCGTCGAGCCCGCGCGTTTTGGCCTTCTGATGAAGGCGCTCAAGGTCGGTGTGGAGGGGGCCGCCTCCTATACGGTGGACGTGCCGGCGGAGATGGCGGGCAAGCCGTGCCGGTTCGAGGCGGATGTGCGGTCGCTGTCCGACATGACCTGGTCGGGCCCGATCACCCTGGAGCAGCTGGACGCCGCCGGCAAACTGCTGCCGGAGACGGTCGTCGACCGCCGCTGGATGGGCCACATGCGTCCGCCCAGCAAGACGGCCTACTACCGCGAAAAGGGGTTCATCCACAAAGACGCCAAGAAGATCGTCTTCCGGGCCCAGATGCGCTATGTGGCGGGCACGGTGGACAATCATGGCCGCCCGCTTGACAAGCCCGAGCGCCTGCAGCCCAAACTGCTGGTGACGCATCTGGCCTTGCGCACGGCCGCCGAATTGCCGTTCACGGGCTATGACAATCGTTATTTCACGAAGGGCGTGACGGATGATCCGGCCGACTCGGCGATCGTCCTGGGCGGCGAAAACGCCTTCAGCTATCCCACGCGTTCGCATGCCTCTTGGGCGGGCAATGTGCCGATGCGGCGTGACGACCAGATCTTCTTCCCGCGTCTGGCGGGCACGATCGAAGCGTGGTTCAAGCCCGCCTGGAAAGCGGATGACGCCACGAACTATTCGCTTATCGAGGCGGTCCACAGCGCCGCGCATGTGGAAGGGGTCTATCACCCCAAGACGCGCGGTGCGCTGGTGGAGGTCACCTATCTGCCGAAGACCCAGTCCGCACGCCTCACCCTCAAGGACGCGGCCGACATCCAGTACCGCAAGTCTGCACAGGCCGCGTTGCCGGCGGGACAGTGGACGCATGTGGCCTGCACGTTCTCGCCGGATGGCGAGGCGCGGCTGTACTTCGGCGGCAAATGCGTGCTCACGCTGCCGCTGAAGGGATTCAAGCCGTTTGACCTGGAGAAGGCCAAGTACCCGAATGACGAGGGCCCCGTCGAACTGTGGCTGGGCGGCAGCTGGCGCAGCGGTCGCGTGAGCGGGCACATCAATCCCGACTTCCCGTTCATGTCGGGTGCGGCCGATCTGCTGCGCGTCTCCTGCGGGGTGCGCTATGCGGCCGACTTCACGCCGGCGACGAATTTCGCCTGTGATGCGGATACCTGCGCGCTTTTCGGCTTTGACCGTGAACTCGACGGCGTCACGGCGCATGGCCCCGGCTTCGTTCCCGGCAGCTATCGGGCGCTGACGGATGTGCTGAGCCACACCTTCACCTGCGCAGGACAGGAATTGCGCTATTACTCCAAATACGTCTCCTCGTGCAATGACTTCACGAAGCTGCTCGACAACCATGTGTACAAGCAGGTGCCGCGTGAGGCCGAGGCCAAGCTGGCGCGGCGTGCGGAGGTGAAGCGCTTCTCGCTCAAGAACGGCGACACGGTGGCGATCGACTGCCCCAAGGGCGTCGTCACCGACTACATCGAATATGTGAACGACGGCACGGCCCCGCTGCTCTATCCGCTGCTCTATCGCGAAGGCGACATCGACCCGCGCAGCTTTGGCGACATCGCCGACACGCTGGTGGCCACCTGCCGCACAGACCGCGAGAAGGCCGACAAGATCTTCAACTTCGTGATGCTGGCGAGCAACTATTCGCAGAATCCCCTCGCCACCTTCCGTCCCGGCAGCGACGTGCCGCGGTACGTCGAATACGCCGCGCTGATGATGCTCAACGCCTACTGCGGCTTTGAGTGCGGCCCCCTCAACAACATGGCGGCGAACCTCTTCGCCTGTTCGGGCAATTGCCCGTCTTCGCAGACCGCCGGATATGGCCACAGCTTCGAGCAGGTGTTCTACGACGGCAAGAACCGCATCTACGACCTCTCGGCGCGCAAGTTCTTCCCCGCGATGGACAACGAGACGGTGGCGTGCCTTTCCGACGCCGACCGCGAGTTCGGCGTGCTGGCGCGTTGGGACAGCCGTGTGGGCGGCTTCTGCCGCAATGGTAGCCGAGGCCATCATGTGCAGACGCCCGCCTATCAGGAGAAATGCGGCATGGTGCTGCGTCCGGGCGAGCGCTTCCGTCTGTGGCGCCTCAACAACGGGTACTGCAATGACCTTCAGATCAACAGCTGCTGGCCCGGAAACAAGCGCACAACCACGCGCCCCACGAGCTTCTTCAAGAGCGACATCGCCGCCGAATGTCGGGCCACGCCGCGGAAGAACTCCAACGTCTATGGCGTGAAGGACGACGATCTCTCGCGTCTTGACCGCTTCTTCCCCGAGTTCGTGAACGGGTTCCTGGTCTTTGACGGCAAGCCCACGGCGGCCAATCCGGCCTTCTCCCAGGCTACCGCCGAAGGCTTCGTCTACCACGTGAAGAGCTGCTATCCCGTGGTACACGCCGAGTATCGGGCCGAGACGGCGGCAGGGGCTGCGGGACTGGAGCTCTCGACCGACTTCGGCAAGACTTGGTATCCGCTGCCGCAGGACGCTGCGGGCACGGCCGTGGTGGATTACCCCGTGCGGGCGCGTCTGGATTATCTTGTGCGCGTGAAGGCGCCGATGGCCGCGGTGACGCGCTTTGCCGCCGTTACCGAAGTGCAGGCCAACCGCCGCATCCTCCCCGGCGAACTCAAGGCCGGCAAGAACACGCTGTGCTTCAAGGCCGATTCGGACGCGGCGGCTCAGGTGTCAATCGCCTATCGCGTGCCGGCACAGAAGGTTGAGGTGAAGCCCACGGCGTTCACGGGCACGATCCCCGGATGTGAACGTCTACTGGCGCTCGTTGATCCCGCCCAGCCGCTTGTCCTCAAGGTAGATGGCGTCTCCGAGGCGGCAACGGTGCGCGCACATGGCGGCGTGAAGGCGACGTTGGCGGGCGGCAAGCTTGTCGTGACGGCCGAGGCCGGGACCGTGCCGCGCTTTGCGGCCGTGGACATCCTGGATGCGGGCGCCGAGAAGCAGGTGACGCTGCTTGTCGCCGAGGATGCGCGTCTGGTGATGGGCAAGCCGCAGATGCTCAAGAAGCCCGCCGACAAGGCGCGGTTCGAATTCGCCCCGCTGAAGGGCGGCAAATATGCGGTGCTGAACCTCACGCGCTACCAGAGCAAGCTGGATCCGCTTGGCGGGCACTACGGCGCGAGCGACAACAAGGACATTGTGGTCAATCTGCCCGGACTCGGCAAGCCAGTTGGGGCGGGCGCGCAGGAATCTCTGCCGGACGCCTACTGGTGGTCGCCGATTGGCCTGGAGAAGCCCGGCGAACGCGCTAACTTCAAGTGGGAGTATGCCGTGGATCCGCACAGCTATTATCCCTATCAGATGATGCGTGTGTTTGATCTTCCTGCCGGTGCCTCGTGGGCGGAGTACATGACGCCCGAGACGTTCCCGGGCGGCGTGGAGGTGGTAGCCGTGTTGGTGCTGCCGGAGCCCGATCGCGACTTCAAGGCGATGCTCCGCAAAGTGCTGTGCGGCTACAACTGCGAGCCCTGGCGCGTGACTTTCTGATTGATAATGTGGCAAAGTCTGGGATGACTAGGACTGATGTAGTCCGGTGAGGGGCTATGTGCTGTCCGAGTCGCGTCGGATTTCGGGGGAACTGTCCATACTTCCGCGGACGCACGGACAGTTCCCCCGAAAAACGACGCGGATTGGATGGCACGCTGCCACGCCGTTTCCATCCCAGACTCTACGGACTTTTTCGTCAGGCCTGCGGACTTTTCTGCTTGTCGGTACAGTCGATTCGATTTGGCGTACTGTCGGATCGGTTGGTTGGTACTGTCGGATTGTGTACGCCTAACCATCGATTCGCGATTGGCCACCCACTCGCTACGTGAAGTTCAACCACTCGCAACGTGTGTGACAAGCACGCGAGCGGGAATGGACTGTCAGATTTTGACAGAGAGCTGTCAAAAATTGACGGGCGGCTTTTTGTCGTATGTTCAATGTTGGAAAATGATGCTCGTTTCGCATCGGATTTCCATTTTTTCTGTTTTGGCACGACATTTGCTATTGGATGTGCGTTCTGACTCATGACGGATGACGGCCGCTTTCTTGTGGCGCGCGTGTGCCGGGGAAAGCGCCGTCCGTCATGAAATTTGCCTTTGGAGGATCGGTGCGCATGCGTGATGACGGCCTGATACATGATGTCGATCTGGGGGAGCAGATGCTGCCCTGCTATTCGGAAGCGGACAAGACGAGGCCCGCGAAGTTCGTCAAGCTCCAGGAACTGCGCAGCCAGGCCTACCGTGCGGGCTGTGCCGCCGAGATATTCGTTCATGTGCTGGAGAGCTGGCGCCTTGCCGCCGCAACGGCGGAGAAGATTCGGGAATGCATCGATAAAGACGATCTGGTGATGATTCCGGTCTCGGAGAACGGCCTGTGCGACGACGGCTATCGTCTGGTGAACCGCCGCGAGGCGCTATCCAAGCCGGTGCGCTGTCTGCTGATGGCGCCATTCAACAGCACGATCCTCTACCTGGCGCTGCCGCTGATGGACCGCATGACGGACGCCGGGGAGGATGCCCTGCGCCAGGCTGTGGCCGCCTACCGCGAAGCGGGGTGTGCGCTTCTTGAACTGCTGGCGGATATCGTCGCCGGACCGTGTGCGGATGCGCTTGCCGCCTTCCGTGACGCGGTGGACATCACCTCCGGGCTCATTCTGGGGGATCTGCCGCTCACGGTGCCCATCGAATGGGAGGATGGCGTCAAGGCCTATCGGGCCGCCCTGGTGAAGGGCCTGGCCGATCTGCAGACGCTGCCGGCCCAGGCCGTGCCCGAAGAGGAGGGATTCCGCAATGCACGTTGACGCGAGCAGACTCATCACCCCGCAGGCCGTACGGCGGCTGGAGATGGGGTTTCTGGGCGACCTCATCGCCTCCGACCATGACACGGCGGCGCTCATCGACCATGTGCTGAAGATCGGCCTCACCGACGCCCATTTTGCCGACCCCGGCACGCGGGCGGCGTTCAAGGCGCTCCACGAGAAGGGCTCCTGCGATCCGGCCGTGCTGCAGCAGCGCCTCATCGAGGTGAGCGGCTTCGAGTTTGCGGACGAGGCGATCCAGAGCACGTCCGTTTCGCTGGAGCAGGCCTGCGAACGCGCCCGGGCGATTCTGGAGACGGGGCTCAAGCGCCAGGCCAAGGAGAAGGTGCAGGCGCTCTTCGCACGGATGACGGCGCTCTCCCCCGCGGAACTGGGCGCGCTGATCCAGCACGAGGGCGGCGCGCTCGCCTCGCTGGCCAGCTACGTCCGCGAGTCGGACACCATGAGCCTGTCGGACGTGCCGGACGCCATCCCCGAGGAGGAGAACCCCAACGCCCTCTTCGCGAACGGCTGGCTGCGCAAGGGGCATGCCGCCGTACTGGTGTCGGTGTCGGGCTCGGGCAAGAGCGTGCTCTCGATGCAGCTGGCGCTCGCCTGGGCGGCGGGCGAGGAGATCTTCGGCATCCGGCCTGTCCGTCCGCTCAGGATCGGCATCGTGCAGACGGAGGACGACATCGAGGAGCTGGCGGACTTCCGTCAGTCGATGCGGCGTGGATTCGTCGAACAGCTGGGCTGGCCGCCGGAGAAGATCGACGCCGCCGAACGGCAGATCGAGTTCTGCAACATGCGCGGACTCACGGGGTCGGCCTTCGCCACGCGCATGGGCGTGCTGCAGGCGGAGAAGCGCTTTGACCTGATCATCATGAACCCGCTGCAGGCCTTCACGGACTTCGACATCTCGACCAACTCCGAGCTGTCGCGCTTCCTGCGCGGCGACCTGAACGGGATGATGAAGGCCTACGAATGGCATCACCCCGCGAAGTGCGGGCTTCTGATCATCCACCACACGAACAAGGCGCCGTCTGGACCCGAGCGCCGTGGCTGGGGAACGGACGCCTATGCCGAATACGTGGGCGCGGGCGGCGCCGAGCTCACCAACTGGATGCGCGCGATGCTCACGCTCATGCCGTGCGTGCAGCCGGGGTTCTACTACCTTACGGCGGCGAAGCGGGGCGGCCGCCTCAAATGGCGCGATGCCGCCGACAATCCCACCAACAAGCGGGTCATCGCCTACACGCAGGGGTATATGTTCTGGCGGGAGCCCGAGCCCGACGAAATCGCCGCCCTGCCGGGAATGGGCGCGGCGAAGAAGTCCGAACCCAAGGCGGCCCCCGACGTCAAGGCCGACGCCAAGGCGCCGGCGGAGGAGCTGAAGGCGAACGCCTGTACGCTCACGGAGGCCCGAAAGCTGGCGCGAACCTTGTTCGTAACGAAGAGGCAAGGCGAGAAGGCATATGATGAGATTGTCGCGAATCTCCCGCTTTATGGTATCGTTCTGATGCCGACAGGACGCAGTACAGAGCGCCTAATCGGCTCATCTGAGGGGTGTGGAAAACTGTTTTCCCGCCTCATGGGAAAACGGATGCCATTCCAGCCCACATAATGACGAAAAATGAGTGACTTGTGGAAATTGTAGTTGTTTTCCCGTTTTCCCAAGGCTGTTTTTGGAAAGCAGTTTTCCCGATTTCCCGTTTTCCCAGCGCCTATATATATAGGCGCATGGGTGGGAAATTGCGGGAAATCCGAAGGCCGAGAAGGGTAGTGGATTATGGTGGCGAAGTTGGATCATCGGTATTTCATTTCAATGGAAAGGCGAGCGGTGTATGAGAAGGTGGCTTCAGGTTTTGTGGAGCTGGTGTGGCGGCAGGGACTCAAGGCGCGGGATCCGGTTGGGATGCTGCCGCCCGATGCCCAAGGGCTTGTCTGCGGTGTTGAGCGGGCCTGGGAGTGGGCCCGAGAGGAATGGAGCACCCCCGGCGAATTCGCCAGTGACCCTTGCGAGGACGTTTATGAAATGAGTGCCCCATTCGTGTTCTCAAGTCATTGGGAAGATGGGATTTGAGCGGAATGTTGAGTTCGGTCTCGACAAATGATTCGCACAGAGGAAATTTCTTGAATTTTGTAATTGCTAACATTGCGACACCGAGGGTATAATGTGAGCCTCGGTTCGTTTAGTGACGAATCGTGTGGTAGATCATAAAGGATAGACAATGGCGGAGAAATTGCTGAAAGCCAAGAAGGCCGCGTTTGGCCGGAAAGAGGCGCAGGGTAGTGAGCCCAAGAAGATCGTTCTTGTTGGGACGTATGCCGGATCGCAGTTGACGGACTGGCCCGGTTATTACCCCTATCCGATCACTGCGGACGACAAGGTTGACGCCGAATCCTGTGCGAAGGTGAACGAGATATGGCTCTTCAAAGGGACGAAGGATCCCAAGTACTTCGCAGCGGAATTCGTGGGCGTCAAGACGCGCGAAGAACTCAAGACCCTCGGCTATCCGGCGAAGGGGAAGGGACATGGCGACGGCACCTATCTGCTCTTCAAGATCGAAAAGACATACGCGCCAGCCTCGTCGAGCGCGGCACTTGCCGCCGCCGTCGAAAGCGTGATCGTCCGCACGAAAGATTTTGCCCGTTCGCCCAAGGTGCGCAAGCAGCTCAAAGCCTATCTTGAATCTACTGACCGTGCCGACAAGGAAATCGCCGCCCAACTTCCATCGATTATCACCAAACTGCCAGTCGAAACGCTCCGTGTCTGCGAAGCGGCGGTACAGTTGGATTTCTTTTGTGCTATGTTTGCTCCATCAGGGAAGACGATTCCGACGGGTGAGAAAAGTGTCATTTCTATGTTCTCTGGTGCGATGGGGCTTGATAATGGCATTGAACAGGCGGGAATGAAAATTCGTCTCTGTGTCGAATTTCAGCATGCAATGGCAGAGACTATCCGAGCTAATAAGCCAAATATTCCTCTGATTGAAGATGACGTGCGAAATTATTCGGGGGACGATCTTCGTGCAAGAGCAGGCCTAGCTCGCGATGATGATGTCTTCTTAGTTTGTGGAGGACCTCCTTGTCAGGCGTTTAGTACAGCAGGTAAACGGCTTGGATTTGATGATGACAGGGGAAATGTGTTCCTGAAATATCTAGATCTGATAGGAGAAATTCGGCCGAAATATTTTTTGCTCGAGAACGTTCGTGGACTGCTTTCCGCGGCATACTCCCCTGATGCTAAAGAAAGTAAACCTGCGAAGGGGACTGCGTTGCTTTATGCGTTGGAGAAGATTAAGAGTATAGGGTACAGTGCGACATTTACACTTTACGATTCCGCGAATTATGGTGTCCCGCAACGACGCGAACGAGTGATCATTCTTGGCAGTAGGGATGGATACAAGATACCGCTTATACCTCCGACTCATTCAAGTGATGGAGCTCGGGGACTTGCAAAGTGGAGGACTTTTAGAGAGGCCGTACGGGGCGTATGTGGATGTAATGCTGCACCAATCCCCCAACGTCGCATTAAGTTTTTTAAGTTGCTTGGGCCTGGGCAGTATTGGAAGGATCTACCACAGGAGATTCAAGAGGAAGCGATGGGTAAGTCGTTCGCCCTTCCTGGAGGCAAGACTGGATTTTACAGGCGCCTAGCATGGGATGAGCCGTCACCGACTTTGGTGACGTGTCCGACAATGCCGGCTACGGATCTCATGCACCCCGAGGAAGATAGAGCCCTATCCGTAGAGGAATATGCACGGATCCAAATGTTTCCTGACAACTGGGTGTTTAAGGGGCGAATGGCGGATATCTACAAACAAATCGGAAACGCGGTTCCTGTTGGTATGGGGTATGCTGCTGCACAACATTTGCTCTGGTTTGATTCGTTGCCAGAAGACCAGAAACGCAAGGTTGAGTTAATTGATCCCAATGCGGTATATTCGCGATACAAGAATACGAATTTTTTGTATTTTGAGAAGTTCATGTCGAATGGTGCTCACTAAACGGAGGATGACAAAATGCCTGACAAATTGCTCGCGCAGATTTCGCAGTATGTGTCTGAAAATATCGGTAAATTCCATGCGGCACGACTGGAAAGCTTAAATAAGCTCAATCTCAAGAAGGTTTTGTCCCGTAAGAATCCATATTTGTTCAAGGCCAAGTATCAAGAATCCGCAGCAGACATCGTGAAGACGTTGCTTGATGCCCATTTGTCCTCGTCAGAAGAAACTATCTTCGGGGATTGGTTGGAGGGCTTGGCGATTTTCATTTCGTCAATCGTTTATGGGGGACAGAAGTCAAGCGCGACGGGTATTGACCTAGAGTTTGAGAAGGATAGTGTCCGCTACCTTGTGTCGATCAAGTCTGGCCCGAATTGGGGCAATAGCAGTCAGGTCAAGAAACTGGAAAACGACTTTAAGCAGGCGATGAAGATCCTTCACACAAGTCGCAACAAAGTCAAAGTTGAGGCGATAAACGGTTGTTGCTATGGAAGAGTGTTTTCGGACAAAGGATTTTACAAAAAAATATGTGGACAGAAGTTCTGGGAGCTGATTTCAGGACGGGAAAATCTTTATATTGAAATCATCAAGCCGCTTGCAACAGATGCCAAGAAGAAGACGGAGGAGTTTGGAGAGGAATATAGTGCCAAGCTCAATCTGTTTATCAAGGACTTCATTCATGATTATTGCTTGGAGGATGGAAGTGTTAATTGGGAGAAGATTGTCAAGTTGAATTCGGGAACGAGAAAATGAATAAAGTGGTCGTTGTCACAATCAGCGAGACCATGATGCTCCATAAGAATGAAGTTGATACGCTTGTTTTCGATTCGATGGAAAAGGCCGAAGTGTGGATTGAACGACAGGTCGAGAAGATGGTAAAGAATTTTCAACTGGATCGAGAGTCAGACGTTGATGGATGGTTTGTCCAGATTGATGGGTGGAATCACACGATTCAATATGATGCAAAGGAGCGCATTGTCCAGTGATCTCTTCCGCCTTCACCTGTACGGGACCGTATGCGATTCTCATTATGCTTGGCATCAAGCGCGTTGAGAATCGCGCGGTCTTGCCGAGTCCGTGTGAAGGTCGATGTGCGGTAGGATGTTCCAAGTCGTTCTGCCAGGGAGAGTACGGTAACTTCGTTCAATGGGCCTCACGTGCTTTGCCGCCGGAAGATTTCGCGTTGATTCCTGCATGGAACGATGTGAAGGAATGGCCGGGAACGATTGTCGGCGTCTGCGATTACGAGGCAAGTGCCGAGAGCCCTTTTGCTCTGACTTCAGGCGCAGTCTCGGCATTGGAGTGGAACGAAGGATATCAGTACTGGTGGAAACTGTCGAATGTCGTCTGCTTTGATCAGCCCATTCCGTGCCGCGGAAATGTGGGCATGTGGCAGATGCCTCCCGAATTGGCTGCGCAGGTGTCGGCGGCAGATGCATTGGAACAATGTGGCGGCACGAATGTTGCAACGCCAGAAAGTGCCGCCCGTCTCTTCCGAAAGGCGTTGTCGATTGCTGGTCAGAACGAAGGGGTGTTTGTGTTGCCCGTTGATGCCGAGTGTCGTGCGCTTTCAGAACCGACACTCGTTTCTTTGGGCGATCCTGTGACAACGGTCGTCCAGCCTCGTGAGGTGTTCGCGGTTGCTCTGAAGCAGGGGGCAGTGTCTGTGATTCTCGCCCATAACCATCCTAGTGGGGACTTGACACCGAGTTTGCAAGACCGCCAACTGACGGCAGTGCTTCGGAAGATGGGGACGGCTTTGGGCGTCCCCGTGCTGGATCATCTGGTGGTTAGTTCCAGGCAGGATGGCTGGAGTTCGGCCACATAAGTACTGTCGCTTTTCGTGCTTTGTTGCTGGCTTCATGCATGTTGTGCTATACTGTCCACCATGTGGAGAAATTTCGGGATGCAGGCATTCGGGAGGACGTGATGGCGCTTGAGATTGAGCGGAAGTTTCTGGTGAACACGGCCATTTGGCGGCGGCCAGAGGGTGGTGTTCGCATGCGGCAGGGGTATGTGGCGACGAAGGACGGCACGACGGTGCGGGTGCGCATCGCCGGTGAGCGTGCTTATCTCACGCTCAAGGACCATGCCGTAGTCATCACCCGCCACGAGTTCGAGTACGAGATTCCACTTTCTGATGCCGAGACACTTCTCGACACGATGTGCGTCAAGCCCCAGATCGACAAGGTTCGCTACCGCATTCCGGCTGCAGAACCCGGGCTTTTCTGGGAGGTCGACGAATTCCTCGGCGACAACGCCTCACTCGTCACGGCCGAGATCGAACTGCCATCGGAAGACACGCCCTTCACCAAGCCCATCTGGCTCGGCGCGGACGTGACCGACGACCATCGGTACAAGAACAACAACCTGGCGAATGCCCCTTATTCGACATGGGGTGCGGGTGAGGGACGACAGCGTTCAATGTGACCTTACCGCAAGGGGGGGGGGCTCCCGTGTGGCGCAAAAAACTCCGCCTCAACCGATGGCATTTTTGATATAATGTCTGCGATGGGCGTTTTGGATATGATACGTGCGAAGCGAGATGAGGTTCTCGCCATCGCTAAGGAACACAAGGCCGAGAAGCTTTGGGTTTTCGGTTCTTGCGCCCGTGGAGAAGAGACGGCTGAGAGCGATGTCGACCTGCTCGTCAAATGGAGTCCAGGCGAGTATAGTTGGAAGGACGAGTGTGCGTTGCGGGAACTCTTTATGAAGTTCTTTGGTCGCCCTGTGGATATTGTGGCGAACACAGCGTTGCGCCGTAATCCGCGCTTTGCACAGAGAGTTTGCCCGGAGGCGATTGCGATATGAGTGAAAAGTATCGTGATGAAGCCCGAGTGGAGCATATGTATCGGTCCATTGAGAGGATTCGCCAGATCCTTCAACGTGTAGAGCCGGAGAGCTTTGTCGAAGGTAATGACAGCGCTGAATTGATCTTGTACCATCTCGTGCTTCTCGGCGAAGCGGCAAACAATGTCTCAGCAGAGTTTTGCGCTGCGAATCCCAGCGTTGATTTCAAGGATATGGCTGGATTGAGACATAAGTTGGTGCATGATTATGCCAACATCGATCTTGATCGCATCTGGCGAATTCTTCAAACGGACTTTCCGGAATGGGAAGAATCCATCGGTAAACTTGCGGCGGCAATCGAACCGCCCCCCGAACTTCCATCAAACATTGGAGATTTCGACTGATCCCATTAGCTTCCTGATTTCATTCTCGTAAAAAGGAATGGGGCAAACAATCTAGATGACAGGTGGAGGTAGCGCACCGCCAACCTAAATCAGAACAACAACCTGGTGAATGCACCCTATTCAACATGGGGAACGTGTTCGGGACGACAGCGTTCAATGTGACCTTACCGCATGGGTGGCATGTCGATGAAGATACGGGCGTGTGGATGCGCGACGTCATTCATCGGATGGGGCGTCGTTGTCGGAATTGGGCCTCTTCGGGGAACGCGTGGGTCTGCATAATTGCAGAAATGTGGCGGGGAGGGTGGTTTCAGGGTGGATTTATTTACTTTTCTGTGGAAATCCGTGCGGAATTCCGCTAAAATATGCATTGGAAGCACTTTTTAAGAGAAAGGAAAATTCTGGCATGAAGCTACAGTTTCTCTCTTTTGCCTTTTTGATGGTTTTGCCTGTGGTGGCCGCCTCGACGACGGATGCCGCCGACAAGGACCTTACAACGGCCGACCTCACCGTCAACGTGGCCGCGAAGGACACGCTCACGTGGACGGGTGCGCTCTTGGGCGACCGCAGGCTCGTCAAAACCGGTGACGGCACGCTGATTCTCGATCACGACAACTCCCAGACCTTCTCGGGCGCGATCGAGGTACAGGGCGGCGTGGTGCAGATCGACAAGGCTGGCGGCTTCGGCACGGGGCCGCTCTCGTCCTCGGCGGCGATCATCGACAGCGGCACGCAGGGATTCATCGTCAACGCCGCCGGCACGGTCGCCAATGACTTCACCTTTACGGGAGCAAAGCATCCCGATGTCGCCAAGACCAGCGCCTGCCTGGTCTCGAAGGTCGGTGCCCTCTTCACGGGCAGCATCACGGCCTCGGCGTCAGGCGCGGAGTTCTGCTTCAACGATGCGGGGTCGACGACGGTCACCAATCGGTTCGCGGGCAACATCAACGCTGGTGCGAATAACACCGTATTCTCTAGCCGCGGGAGTGTGGTCATCGACGAGACCTGTACGCACACCGGCGTGCTTCGCCCGTACAACACGTCATCCGCGATGCCGCCCGCCCAAGTCCACTTTTGTGGCAACGGCGCGCGGCACAAAGTGGAGGGCGGGAGCATCATGATCAAGCAAATGTCGCTTTACTCTGAATCGGAGAATTCCCTGCCGCCGGTCACTTATGCCGTCACGTGTTCCGCCTTTGGCAAGGACAACTTCACCATCGATCTGCAGGGGCATGACCAGAAGATCAAGTCGCTCACCTGGAATTCCGGCAACCACCCCGGCTATACGGACATCTCCTCCTACTTCAAGTCCTCGGGTGGACCGGCCACGTTGACCATCTCCCCGGGATCGAGCTCCACGACCTACTTTGGCCTGAAGGACGGGATCTCCCTGGTCATCAACCATACCAGCGCCTCCGTCACACAGACATTCTCCCAGCGCACGTCTCCCATGACCGGCGACGTCATCGTCTCAAACGGCGTCATGCAGCTTACGGCCGAACAGACCTTCCCGAATGTGCCCAAGGTCTACGTCTGCGGCACGGGCAAGCTGAACATCAACTCCACGTCGTCGGGAGCGTTCCTGGGCGCGACGAACGTCACGCTCGAGGCCATGGCGCAGTTGTCGATCGCCTCGACTGCCGTGTCGCCGTTCTCCTCCGAGCACACGGCGCTTTGGGTGAGCGGCACGTCGAAGATGACGATCGCCGCCGGGCTGGAGGTGCCGGTGGCCGAGCTCTATGTGGATGGCGTGCGGCAGCCCGACGCCACCTACACGAAATCGAGCGGACTCGGCTTCCTGCTGGGCGACGGCGCCCTCGTCGTGCGTCGTTTCCAGGGGTCTACCGGCGTATGGAATGGCGGGGCCGCGGGCAGCGACTCCGTTTCGCTTGCGGACAACTGGAGCGGCGTTGAGCCCGATCTCGTCTCGGGCGACTTCACGGCGGCGATTTCCAACGGAACGCATGTGGCCGTCGATACGGCGGCGTCCTTCAACACGCTCGTCTTCGATTCCTCCATTGCCGGCTTCACCTTTGATGGGGCCGCCGCGTTGACGCTGGGCGGGGGCGGTGTCACGATGGGCGACAACGGCGCGGCCGACACCTGGACTTTCTCAAGTCCCCTCGTCGCGAAGGACGCAGGCACCTGGTCGTGGCCCGCCAACGACACCCTGGTCGTGTCGGGCGGCATTTCGGGCTCGGGCTCGCTGACCTTTGAAGGCGGCGCGGCGCGTCTGTCCGGCACGAATCCCTTTACGGGCTCCTTGACCGTCAAGACGGGTACGCTTACCGTTCAGGGCGTGCTGGGGTCGGAGGGCGACCAGGGCAAACTCGCGCAGCAGTCGGCCCAGCAGACGCTCACGCTTGACAATGCGGAGATCTGGAAGCCCTGCACGCTCTTTTCGGACAGCTCGGCGATCTACTGCACGGCGGGGTCGAGCAACATCATTCACGGCGCGATCGGCGGCTGCATCTATCCCAATCTCCCGGCCGATGCGACGATCGTCTATGACGGCGAAATCTACATCGACTCGGGCTCGTGGACGTCTCCCGACAGGTGTGCGGGCACGACCATCATCACGGCCAAGCCCTACATCCGCGGCCTGGCCACGGTCATTCGTCCGGCGGCCGGCACGAACATCTTCGCCTCGGGCGCGGCCTCGTTCCGGTTCCGCGACTGGTATTGCACCTACGGCAAGGCCTATCAGCGCTTTGACTCGGACCGGATCGCGGCCGTGACGCTGGGTTATGTGGAGGCCTCCGCCCATCACGCGATGGAAGTGGCGCGCTTCGAATCGGACACCGGCATCTGCGACCTCAACGGCACGGTGCAGCACTTCAACGGCGTGAGCGGCGTGAAGGGGCTTTTGACCTCGCCCACGCCGGCCGTGCTCGAAGTGGCGCCGCGTCCGCAGAGCGCCTACGAAAAGGCGAGCGAGCGTCCCTACAGCGACGTCGTGACCAATAGCACGTTTGGTGCACAGATTGCGGGCCCCGTGACCCTGCGCTTCGCGCCGTTGAACGGGGTTGACGAGGGTACGCTCACGTTGACGAACCGGGCGTTCGAGACGACGGGCGCGCTTGAAGTGACGAACGGCACGCTGGTTGTCTCGGCGGATGCGACTTTCCGGAATCTCTCTCGCGTGACGGCGGTGGATACGGGCGTGTTCGATCTTCGGGCGGCAGATGCCTTTGGCGACGGGCTGACGCTTGAGCTGGGCGGCACGTGCGAGCTCAAGGTGGCCGCCGGCGCACTACTCCGGGCGCGGACGCTGATCGTCAACGGCGTGGTCGCACATGTGCGCCCCGCCACCTACACGACGGAACAGTTCAAGGCGAAGCTCGGCGCCGCCTTTGAGGGCGCAATCACAGGTGACGGCTTCATCCGCATCACTGGTGCCGGCACGCAACTGCTACTGCGTTGAGGCGCGTCAGGCGGCTCGGGGCCTGCTTCCATTTCTGTAGACATTCATTCGGGAATCTGATAAACTTCGTATTGATGGTTTTTTGTCGAAATAAGGTGGTTTGAAGGCGTGTGCCACCAGGAATGGATGGATGCTGATTTCGGGCCGATGCCCTGAAAGGAAGGTCAAGATGCGCAAGACATTGTTGCTGATGGTTGTGGGGCTGGACATGTGGGCCCAAGGCGCGGATTTCTATCTGAAATCCGGAGCCAGCGACTGGACGTCCGCCGCCAGCTACTGCACGGATGCCGCGCGTACGCAAGAGGCGACTGCCGTGCCCGGCAGCGCGGATACGGTCTTTGTGCCCGAGGAGACGTTCGCCCTTTCGGACGAGAGCGACTCCTTTGCGGTCTTCGCCAACGTGAAGCGCATCGCGCCGGAAGGCACGAACTCCGTCATTGAGCTGACGGTGAATGGCGGCACGGCGGACGAGCCGCGCGTCCTCAACACGACCATCTACCATGCTCTTACCGTCAATGCGGACCGTACGGTTGGCACGGTGGTGAAGAAAGGTGCGGGCTTCCTCTATCTGGCCGCCAAGAACTCGGCCAACAACCCCAAGATCGGCCATACCGAGTATGGCGTCAACTTCGACGTGCGCGAGGGGACCTTGCGTTTTGCCAAGGACGAAGTCAACAACACCTACTACGGGTTCCTGAAGGTGGCGAGCGGGGCGGCGGTCTGGTTTCCGCAGTCGGAGAACAATGCCTCGCAGGCCTACTTCGACTACATCCTGGCGGAGGAGGGCAGTCTGCTCACCAACGCCACGGCGCGCTCGTCTGGCCATGTCTTTGGCGTGACGGCTGGCGCATCCTATGATGTCGAGTCCTACATCAAGGGCGCGATTGGCGGTGGCGCGCGCATCTGGACCACCGGCACCATTCGCCTGGAGATGACGGCGAATACGTGTTCGGGGTCAGTAACGGTGCAGGAAAACCTCAGTCAGGGCTATGCACCTGCCCCTGGGCAGAACCGTGGCGTCATCTTGGTGAAGAAGTTCGGCAACCCGGGAGCCACGGATTCCTCGCTGGGCACGGGCAATGCCGCCATCCTCTGCTATGGCAATGGCGGCGGCGGCTTTCGCTACATTGGCGAAGGCGGCGAGACGACGTCCCGGAATTTCGACATCTTTTCGCAGGCCTTCCGCAGTACGGCCAGCTCCCATCCCGCGTTCCTGGACGCCGGTCCGAACGGCGGCGTGACCTTTACGGGCGCCATCAGGGCCTATCGCGACAGCTCCTGGCCCTATGGCACCTACCGTCTCTGGCTCATGGGCGACAACGCCAATGAATGCGTGTATGGCGGATCCTATTATCCGCAGGCGTCAAACGGCGTCTACTGTTCTACGCATGTGACGAAAAAGGGTTCGGGCAGGTGGCGCTTAGCCAATAACTCCCAGCGCAATCTGATGGGCGCCTTTTCGATTCAGGAAGGTGAGCTGGCCTTTGACTCCATTGCGGAAAAGGGGGGTATGTGCGCACTCGGCCTGGCGACCATCCTCACACCGGACGATTCGCGTACGTTCCTGACGGGCGAGACCGTGGACTGGGCCTATGCGCTGGGCGATCCCGCAGGCGTCTCCTATCCGTCTTTCACCTACACGGGCAACGCCATCGCCACCTGCACGACGCGTCCGTTGGCCTTGGTGGGGGCGGGCGGTACGCTGCGGGCTTCGGCCGGCCAGTTGACCTTTGGCGGCGTTTCGGCGCGTGATGCCGGCACCTCGCCTACGTTGACGCTGGACGGCACGGGCACGGAAAACGAGCTGCAGGAGGTTTCGGATGGCGCCACAGGCGCGAAGGTCAACCTGGCCAAGACTGGAGCGGGCATCTGGACGCTAGGCGGCAACCTGACGTTCTCGGGCAAAATTGACGTGCGGCAGGGTACATTGGCGGTTGATGTGCCGAAACCGCATGTCTGGCCCACGAACACCTTCACGTGGTTCCGCTTGTCCTTTGCCCAGATCGGTGAGGATGCCAATCCACGTTACAGCATGACGGTTCGCCAGATCGGCCTCTATGATAAGGACGGGGTGCGCCAGAATGTTGGGCTGACGCAACCTGTGGCGACAAGTGCGGGTTGGCAGGTTGTGCAGGCGCAGACCCTTGCGCCGGGTCAGGTGTGGTTTGACAATTCGGTGGCAGGGCGTCAAGTCTCTTTGGGTGTTGCGGCCGGTTTGGCGGAGTCTTTCCGCGAGGCGGATGGCTACAATGGCGATTATGGCAAGACGGCGCTGCAGATCAAGAATCGGGCCGGCAACACCCTTACGCCTACGGGCTCAGATCCCGCCACCTGGATTCCCATTGTGATGCGTCTGCCGGAAGGAAGCAATCCCATTACGCATTTTGACATCCAGGGATTCTCGAATACCATTGACAGCTATCCCACGCGCTTCAAACTTGAGGGGTCGTCGGATGGCCGTTCGTGGCATGCTCTTTGGAGCAATGTGGAAGGCCCCTCGTTGACGCCGCCGATCAAGGCCTACAACTCTTGGGTGTCGGATGGCGTCAGCGTCAGCAATGCCTCTCATCCCCGTCCGTATGGCAAGGGCTTCAACACTGCGGCCACCGAGGGTGAATCCTACACCTGCTTCAACTGGTATCGTCTGTCCTTCGCGCAGTTGGGTTATACGGGGGATGCCAGCAAGATCAACATCCGCCAGATTGGCCTGTACAACAGTGCCGGCGAGCGCCTCAATGAGGGCCTGACGGATGCGGAGAGCCTGTCTTCGAGTAGTACGCTGACCATTCAAGGCGCGATACCGGCGGAAGGCCAGGTTGGTTTTGATGCTTCTGTGGCCGGGTACAAGGTGAAATTCGGCAATACCCTCGGTTTGGCGAGTGCCTTCGATGGGGTTTACAATGGAAATACAGGCGGGCTCTGCAATTTCGACTGGTTTGCCCCTGATGGGTCGGCCTTGAAGCCCAATCCCCAGGATCGCACAACTTGGGTACCCATTGTCATGCATCTGGCGGGCGAGGCGCAGCCGGTGACGCATTTTGATGTGCAGTACTACAACAATACGGCTGTCCAATTGCCCACGCGTCTGAAGCTGGAAGGATCGTTGGATGGTCGTCATTGGACGACGGTATATGACAATGCCACGCAGGGCGAGGCGCTCACGACGGAGATCCCGAATTTCAACTGTTGGGTTTCGGATGGCGTGAATGCGTCCAACGCTTCGCATGAGCGTCCTATCGGCAAGGGATTGGCGGTTTCGCGTTCCTACCCGGCGGATCCCGAGCCTAAGGATCAGTTTGCGCATGTCGAGTCGGTATCGGTGGCGGCTGGTGCGACATTGACGTCGAACGCCACCTTGCCGTTGGCGGGCTTGACCGTTGACGCGGCGGGTGCTGGCACACTCCAGGGCTTCACGTTCGCGGCGAACGGCACGCTGGATGTGCGGAATCTTCCGGCTGGCGGCATGGCGCTGCCGGGCACGTATCTCAATTGCGAGGGCCTGGAGAATCTGGCGAACTGGCAAGTCAGTCGCGATGGTACGGTGTCGTCGCGGCTGCACGCTTATGTGCGGAATGGCGTCATTTACGTCACCACGCCGGGCTTGACCCTCAACATCCGCTAAGGTTAAAGGGTTAAAGGTTCTTGGCCCCATAGGGTGATTGGATAGGCGAATGAAGACCGTTAAGATCTTTTCTTTGGTGATCGTTTTGGCGCAGATGGCCGTTTGGGGCCGTGTTCAGCCTTCGGCGCTGTTTGGCGATCACGCCGTGTTGCTGAAGTCCGCCGACACGCCGGTGTTCGGGTTTGCGGATCCCGGCGAGCGCGTACAGGTCTCCTTCGGCGGCGTGTCCGCAGAAGGACTGGCGGATGCGCAGGGTAAGTGGCTGGTGCGCCTGGACCTGCGGGGCGCGGGGACAGACCCTAAGGAACTGAAGATCAACGACCATGTGGCCCACGATGTCGTCGTGGGCGAGGTGTGGCTCTGTTCGGGCCAGTCCAACATGTCCCTGAAGATGAAGGATGTGGATGACGCGGATGCGGAGAACGCCGCCACCAATCTGTCGCTTCGCTGTTTTGTGGCGGGAGGCTGGGCCGCGACGGAACCCCAGGCGCGCATCCAGGGGCGTTGGCGGGTGGCGCGTCCGGGCGAGACGCCGGACATGACGGCCGTCGGGTATCACTTCGCGAAGAAGCTCCAGGCCGAGCTGCAGATGCCGGTTGGCATTGTGGAGTCCGCAGTGGGGGCGGCGTCCATCGAAGCGTGGTGTGATCCCATTTCGATGGCAGTCGATCCTGCCGGCAAGCGCGAGCTCGATCGTCAGATCGCCTTTATGGCGAATTACCGCGCCTACGAGGACCGGTGCCAGGCGGCGTTGCGGGCTTGGGAACAGAAATGGGATCGTGCGGATCGTCCGCATGGACCGGCCCCGAAGGACGGTTGGCGGGCGCTGACGGAAAAAGAGCGGGTGCATGCGGCCTTCCGGTATGGGGCGGGTGCGATCTGGCTGCGGCACGCGGTGTCTCCCCAGGTGAAGGGCAAGGAACTTCGTCTTGATCGGCGGCGTTTCATCGAGAGCCAATGGCGGTTTGACGATTCGGTCATGGAAGTCTACTGGAATGGCGAACGTTTGACCAAGACTTATCCGGAGAGTCCCATCGAGAAGAATACGGAGATCTATCGTGTGCCGGCCACTGCGGCGGCGGCAGGCGGGGTGTTCACCGTGCGTATCTTCAATGCCGTGCAGATTCCGGGCGTCGTCGAATATTTCTGCGTGAATGGGCGGCGCACCACCGGGGCCGACTGGGAATTGGCGGAGGAATTCCGGTCGCCTCCGTTCAAGGCGGGCGCGCTGGACGATCTGCCGCCGCGTCAGCGCTTCTGCCTGGCGCAGCATTATCCCACCGGTCTTTTCAACGGCAAGATCGCGGGACTGGTGCCGATGGGGCTTTCGGGCGTCATCTGGTATCAGGGCGAGTCGAATGCCACACCTGTTGAAGGCGGTGGCGGACCGGCCGCCTATGCGGATCTCTTCGGCACGATGATCAAGTCATGGCGGCAACTCTTCCAGAAGCCGAACCTGCCGTTTGCCTGGTGCCAGCTGGCGGCGTATACAGCCAAGGCGAAGGATCCTAACGACCCGAAGAATGAACTCTGGCCGCGTCTCCGCGAGGCGCAGACGAAGACGTTGGCGCTGCCGCATACGGGCCAGGCCATCCTCATCGACGCAGGCGAAGAGCAGGACATCCACCCGCGCGACAAGCGCACGCCCGGCGATCGTCTGGCCGCCTGGGCGCTGAACCAGGTCTATGGCCGCCGCGCCTTGCCCTATCGCGGGCCGCACCTGGCATCGGTTCGTGTGGCCGCGGACAAGCTGGAGGTCTCGTTTGCGGACTGCGGCAAGGGCCTTATGGCGCGCGATCTGGGCGACAAATACCTGAAGCGCTGGACGCCGCGGTCCTATGGCAAGGTGCTCCGCAATTCACCGCAGACGCAGGTGGAAGGCTTTTCGCTGGCGGGCGCGGATGGCGTCTGGCACTGGGCTGACAAGGCGGAGATCCAGGGCGAGGTGGTCGTGGTTTTCTCGGCGCAGGTGTCCAAGCCTGTCGCTGTGCGGTATGGTTTTGCGGCCAATCCCTGGGTGAACCTCTACAATGCCGAAGGTCTCCCTGCCGAGCCGTTTGAATGGCGTCTGGCGCCTGCGCGCTGATTTTCGTGATGTCGTGAATTTCGAGGAACGAGATAATGTTCATCAAGCTGACCCGATTTGACAATACCCCCATTTGGTTCAATGCCGCCTATGTCGTCACCGTGGAGCCGCGCCGGCGTGGCGGCGGGTCGGTTGTGGTGCCGATCGGCGATGGGCTGGACTATGACGTGAAGGAATCGCCGGAGACCGTCCTGGACATGCTGAAGGATGCGCCGATGCCTGTGGCCATCCCCGTGCACTCGCCGTCAGGTCTGGGCCCGACACAGTTGGATGTCTCGCCCGAGCCGGAAGGGGATGAGGCTGCTGTCGAGGTTGAGCCGTCGGCGGCAAAGATGCGGGAACCCTATCCTGAGCAGACGCTAATTCCTGTGCCGACACCGGCCCAGCCGGCCTCTGCGCCCACCGACGAGAAGAAGCCCGAGCCGGAGAAGGCCACCGCTGTGCAAGAAAAGGCCGAGGAACCTGCCGCCGAAACGGAAACGGCGCCCGAAAAGGCCGAGGCAAAGCCTGCCGCCAAGGCTACGCGCACGCGGCGGAAGACCAAGGCTGCCGAAACGGCTGCGTCTGCCGCCGAGGGGGGCACGTCGGTCCCCAAGAAGACGCGTACGGCGCGCAAGCCCAAAGCGCCCAAGCTGGATCTCTCGGACGAACAGGTGGAGCGCCTGCGGAAGATGGCCCCGGGGTCCGTGAAGAAACTGCAGAACACGCTGACCACGCAATTCAAGGTGGCCGATGCCGCGGCGACGGTGACGGCGCTGGAGGCCAAGGGCCTGCTGTCGCTTGACCGCGAGCATGTGGTCTGGGCGCAAGGCTGAGAATAGCGGGCCGTAAACGGGAAAGCGCGTACGTGGGGAAGCATCTGCCGAACTGGCTGGTGATGTGTGGCTTGGCCACGATCTTGGCCGCACCTTGTCCGGCCGCGCTTTTCCGCGGGCTCTATGCGCCGCCCGATCCGCCGCCGTCCAACCGTGTGGCGGCGCTTTCGGCGCTGACGGCGGTCAGGCCCGCCGAGGCCCAGGTGGTGCGGCGTGCGGGCGTGCCGACGTTGCTGGTGGATGGCGTGCCGACGCCGTTCAACGCCTACAAGGGCGACTATGATTACCGTCTGACGGGTGAGGCCGGCGCCACAATCGTGATCACCCACAATTCGGGCGGGCGGCTCTACGCGTCGGTGAACTGGGACAAGGCGCTCTGGGACGCCGCGCGCGGGACCTTCGACTTTTCGCGCATCGAGACCAATCTGCTGCGGATCCACCAGGCCAATCCGCGTGCCCGCGTGATCCTGGCGCTCAACCTGAATCCCGACCGTGCCTTTCTGGAGGCGCATCCCGACGAGATCTTCGTGGATGACCAGGGGCGGCGCGGACGGATCCAGCTGGAGGCGTTCAGGGGATTCGGCAACGAACCGCTGCCGGACGACGTTCGCGCCAATTGGGCGTATGCCTACACGGGCCACGCCTGGCGCGCATATGTGGAGAAGGGGTTGACGGCTCTGGGCAACTGGCTGCGGACGACGCCGGCCGGCAACATCGTCATCGGCTTCCAGCTGGGCGGTGGCATGGACGGCCAGTTCGTGCAGTGGGAATACAAGCCCACACACGGTCACTTCGACTATTCCGAGGGCAATCGCCGGGCGCTGGTGGATTATCTGCGCGAACGGTATGTCACGGATGCGGCGCTGCAGCGCGCCTGGGGCGATCCAAACGTGACGCTTGCGACGGCACGCAATCCCTCGCCCGCCGCATTCGCGGCGCATCCCGTGGCGGATGATCAGCCGGGCGAGGGGCGGCATCTGGCCGACTGCCGCCGATTCATCGCGGTGGGCACCGCCCGCACGCTCAATTCCTTTGCGCGCACGATCAAGGCGGCCTTTGGGCGGCCCTGCGTCGTGCAGGTGTGGTGGACGACGGCGATTTGGGCGCAGCCATCGCGTCTGGCGCTGGATGACTTGCTGCGGGGCGAGGCCATCAACATCGTGGGCACGGTAAGCTACTATGGCGCGCACCGAGCGCTCTCGGGGGCGGGGGCTTCGGCGAACAACCTGGCGGCGGCGCTGGATGCGCGGAATGTCCTTTACGTGCAGGAGCTGGATTACCGTACGCGGCGTACGCAGCATGTGGGGGCGGCCACGATGCAGGCTGCGGCGATTCCGTCCACGGCGCGTGACTTTGATCTTCAGGTGATGCGCGATGCCGGTAGTGTGCTGGCCAGTGGTGGACACGGGTTCTATTTCTATGACATGTTCGGCTCGTGGTACCACGAACCCGAGGCGAAGGCCACGTTGCGGAAGGCCTATGCGATGAATGCCTTTGCGCGGCGGCATGAAGGGGAATATTCCAGGCGCGAGGTGGCCCTGGTGATGGATGAGGCCACGCGTCTGCTGGCCGAGAAGGAGGCCTACGCGACGCCCAATGGCGTATGGCGCACCAGCGGCGTGATGCCGGCGCTGCATTTGCTGTCGGATGTGACGCGTCCCGATTTCCCCGACTACAAGCTGCTGATCCTTTGGAGCCCCGTCTCGCTGACGGCATCCCAGGCGGCTGAAGTGCGTCGACGGTCGGCACGCGGATTGGTCGTTGTGGCGGGTGCGGCAGGCGTGTCCAGCCGGGATTTCGGCACCACGAACGCCGCGTGGGCGGCGTTGGGGCCCAAGGTCCGGCGGATCGAGTCGGTCGGCGAGATCACGCCCAGTCGGTTGAACGAACTGGCCCAGGAGGCTGGGGCTCACGTGTATGCCGCCCCAGGAAATGCCGTGTACGTGGGCAATGGCGTCGCGGTGGTGCATCGGCTCACGCCTGACATGACGACGGTCGACTTTGGGCGGACGGTTGTGCCTGTTGATCCGCTGACGGGGGTGCGCGGCATGCCCTTGCGCCACTGGGCGCCGACTTTGGGCACCAACGAGAACGCCGTCATTTGCTACGAGCTCGCCCCCTAAGTTTCTCACGACAGGCACTTGCCTTTTGGGCCTGATTCTGCTACAATATTCGCTCACTTTTCAAAGGAAGGATAGATTACCATGAAGATGATGTGGCAGCCCTCGAAGATCAAACGCGCCCGCAAGATCGGTTTCCGCGCCCGTAAGGCGACGAAAGGCGGGCGCAAGGTTCTCGCCAGCCGCCGTGCCAAGGGCCGCAAGCGCCTGACGCAGGTCTAAGGCTGAGAGTTCATGTCCACGCGGCTTCCTGGATCGAAGTACAAACGCGTCTTCGACCGGGGCCGCGCGTTTCGCGCGCATTTGTTCACCGCTTATGTGTTGCGTTCAGAAGACGCCGGCCGGCAGGCTGGCGTCGTCGTTTCCAAGAAGAGCTTTCACGATGCCGTGGACCGCAACCGCGCCAAGCGCATCCTGCGCGAGGGCTTTCGGCTTCTGGCGCCTTCCTTGGCGGCGGATGTCGACTGGATTCTGGTGGGGCGCGCCTCGCTTAGGGACCGCCGCACGGCGGATGTCATGGCGGAATTGCGCTACGTGGCCGAGAAATGCGGAGTCTGCTGATTCTCCTTGTGCGGGCATATCAGGTGGTGCTGTCGCCGCTGTTCAGCGGGTGTTGCCGCTTTGAGCCGAGCTGCTCCAACTACGCGATTGAGGCGCTGCGGGTGCATGGGGCGGTGAAGGGGACGATTCTGGCGATGTGGCGTGTGTTGCGGTGCCATCCCTTCGGGGCGCATGGCTACGATCCGGTGCCGGCCCCGGGAAAATGGCGGAATGACTTCAAGATTGAGGAATAGAAGATGAACAAGCAGGAAAAACTGATTGTCGTGCTGCTGGGCCTGGTGCTCGCGGGGTGGCTCTGGTATTCATTTGACCAGAGCAAGAAGGAAGCCGCGGCGCGGGCCGAGCGGGAAGCCGCCCAGGCAGAAATCGCCGCCACCAACACGGTGGCTGTGGCTGAACAGGCGAAGAAGGCGGAGCCTGCCGCAATGGCGGCTGCGCCGGCGGCTCCCGAACTGCCCAAGCCCACCAAGCCGCACAAGCCCGAGCAGACGGTGGTGCTCTCCAATGCCGAGGTCGCGGTGACGTTGTCGACGCATGGCGCCGTGGTCAAGAGCGCCACGCTTTTCGGCTATGCGCAGTCGGTAGGCCCCATTACCGCCGAAAATCCGCCGCTGGTGCTGGATTTCGCCGCCGCGCCCGCGTTGGCGCTGGAAGGTGTGGCGGGGCTCGCGAGTGACGAGGACTACGAGATCGTCGGCCAGAGCGCCGATATGGTCCTCTTCAAGAATTCGGCGGCGACGCGGCGCATCACCCTGAAGTCGGGGTATCAGCTTGAGCTCGAGGAAGAGTTCGCCGCCGCCGCCACGGGGGCACCGAACCGCCTTTCGCTTGGCTGCATGACGTTGGGCGACTCGAAGAACGACCTGCTCTCCATTGATTCCATGACCGTGGGCGACAAGCCCAAGGCTCTCCACCATGGCGAGGAGGATCCGCTCAAGAGCTACCTCGTGGCCGGTGCGGGCGGCTGTGGCGGCAAGCGCAGCGCCGAGGGCATCCCCGAGACGACGTCTGTGGACGTGGTGGGTGCACAGCAGTGGCTCGCCGTCAAGAACCGCTTCTTCGTGACGGCGTTGGCGAAGTCCAGCGACGCCAACGCCGGTTTCCGCGCCACGATGACGCGTGACATGGCGCATCAGGACTATGCGCTCAAGAGCGTGGCGGCCGCGGCCACATTCCAGAATCTGGCGGCCAAGCGCACGTCCACGTTCTACATCGGTCCGAAGAAGCAGTCGCTCCTCTGGGACCTGGGCATGCGCGATGTGATGGAATACGGCATGTGGCGCTGGTTCTGCTACCCGATGGTGTGGGTGCTCAACCTCTTCAACTCCTGGATTCCCAGCTACGGCATCGCCATCATCCTGCTCACGATCCTGGTGCGTCTCGTCTTCTGGCCGCTGACGCACAAGTCGACTGTGGGCATGCGCAAGATGCAGGAGATCCAGCCCAAGCTCAAGGCCCTGCAGAAGCAGTTCAAGGACAATCCGCAGCGTCTGCAGCAGGAGACATGGCAGCTCTACCGCACCGAGAAGGTGAATCCGATGTCCAGCTGCCTGCCGATGCTGGTGCAGATCCCGGTGTTCATCGCTCTGTTCAACGTGCTGCGCGCGTCGGTGGAACTGCGCTATGCGCCGTTCCTCTGGATCAGCGACCTCTCGGAGCCGGAGGCGCTCTTCGCAAGCTGGTTCCCGTTCGGCGGCCTCAACATTCTGCCGATTCTCATGGCGGCTACGATGGCGCTCCAGAGTTGGCTCACGCCGTCGACGGGCGACAAGTCGCAGCAGCGCATGATGATGGTGATGATGCCGATCATGATGCTGGTGATGTTCTATTCCTTCCCGTCGGCGCTGTCGCTCTACTGGACGCTTAGCCAGGTGTTCTCGATCGCGCAGATGTGGTACATCCGCAAGCGCTACGGCACGCCGGCGCCGAAGACCGACGTCATCGAGCCCGATTCCGTGGAGATGCCGACCACGCGCCAGATGCGGCGCCATCAGTAAGCGAAAGTTAAAAGGTTAAAGGTTTTAAGGGTTAAAGGGTTAGAAAACCTTGATGACTTTATCGATCATTTGAGGATGAAATGGATATCGTAAACACAGACAAGGCGCCGGCGGCGCTGGGTCCCTATAGCCAGGCCATTGTGGCTGGCGGATTCGTGTTCTGCTCTGGGCAGATTCCCGTCAATCCCGCAACGGGCGCGATTGAGGCGACAACGGTCGAAGACCAGGCGCGCCAGGCCATCACTAATCTCGCGAATGTGCTCATGGCTGCGGGCTCGGGCCTGGACAAAGTGGTGAAGACCACGGTGTTCATTTCCGACATGAACGATTTTGCCGCGGTCAATGCCGTCTACGCCGAGCTCTTCGGTGCCGCCAAGCCGGCGCGCAGCTGCGTGCAGGCGGCCCGTCTTCCCAAGGACGTCAAGATCGAGATCGAGGCAATCGCCGCGCTGTGAACACCCGCCGTCAAGCTGCCTTCATCGTCGCCCGTTGGATTGCGACGCATGACTATCCCGCGGAGATGCTGCCGCCGGGCCCCGAACGCGGTTTCGTGCAGGATCTCGTCTTCACCACGGTGCGGCGGTTCCGGCCGTTGCGCAGCACGTTGGGAAAGCTTGTCGCCAAGTGGCCGAAGGGCGAAATGGAGGCGCTGCTGTTGGTGGGCGCCGCGCAGATCCTCTACATGCCGGATGTGCCGGACTTCGCGGCCGTGAACGAAACGGTGACGGCGGCGAAGTACTGTGCGAACAAGTCGATTGCCAAGGTGGTCAATGGGGTTCTGCGCAATCTGCTGCGTCGGCGCGCGGAGTTTGAGGCGGCGCTTGCCCAGGCGGAGCTCGCCGAGCGCGAGAGCTATCCCAACGCGCTGGTGAAGCGCTGGACGGCGCGCTATGGCGAAGCGGGCGCCGAAGCGCTTGCGAAGTGGCATAACGAACCGGCCGAGACATATCTGGCCTATCCGCCGCCGCGTGGCTTCGAGAAGCTTGAGCGGGGCAAGAAGGTGACTGATGTCGAGGGGTTCGCCACAGGGGCCTTCATCGTCCAGGATCCGGCTACGGCCTTGGCGGTGGAATTGCTGGATGTGGCGCCAGGGCAGGCGGTACTTGATTTTTGTGCGGCACCTGGCGGCAAGACGGCGCAGATCGCCTGGCGTCTGGCGGGGCAGGGACGTCTGGTGGCGCAGGAAGTGAATCCCAAGCGCCTGCGGCGTCTGCGCGAGAATATCCTTCGTCTGAAGCTGTCGGGCGTAGAGGCGCTGGAGAAGGTGGCATCTGGGGAACTTTTCGATCGCGTGCTTGTGGATGCCCCCTGCTCCAACACGGGTGTCTTTCGGCGGCGACCGGATGCGCGCTGGCGCTGGACGCCTGAGCGTCTGCAGGAGATCACGACGCTGCAGGACGAGGTGCTGGCGGCGGCCGTAGCCCATGTGGCGCCGGGTGGGGTGCTGGTCTATTCGACGTGCTCCAATGAACCTGAGGAAAACGCCGACCGCGTGGCGGCATTTCTGGCGGCACATCCCGACTTTGAGGAGATCGGACGGCGCGAGTCTGTGCCTTTCGAGACGGGCCATGATGGCGCCTTCGCCTGTGCGCTGCGCCGCAACTCCGTCGGCAGGTGAGACCCAGACGGCGCCATTTAGACTTGATTTTCGCATTTTCTTTTGGCATAATATAATAATTCATGTTTGGATTCTTCAGCAAAAAGAAGGCAAAGGAAGGGCCCGTGGTCTGCGCGCGCCCAGATCATTGCATTTCCCGCAAGAACATCGACCCCGATGCGCTGAAGGTTCTCTATCGTCTGTCCCACCTGGGCTATGAGGCGTATCTGGTGGGCGGTGGCGTGCGTGATCTGCTGCTGGGGCGCGCGCCAAAGGATTTTGACGTGGGTACGTCCGCCAAGCCGAATGAGGTCAAGCGCGCGTTCCGCAACTGTTTCCTCATCGGTCGCCGTTTCCGTTTGGCGCATGTGCGCTTTGGCCAGAAGGTGATCGAAACGGCGACATTCCGCGCCAATTCCCAGAGCGTGGGCGACATCATCGAGCATGCCGCCGAAGGCCCGATGGAGGACAACACCTTCGGCACGCCGGAGACGGATGCCAATCGGCGCGATTTCACGGTCAATGGCCTGTTCTACGACATCAAGACCTTTGCGGTGATTGATTACGTGGGCGGGCTGAAGGATCTCAAGAAAAAGGTCATCCGGTCGATTGGCGATCCGATGATCCGCTTCCGCGAAGATCCTGTGCGCATGATGCGTGCGGTCAAGTTCTCGTCGCGGCTGGGTTTTGTGATTGAGAAGGGCACGGAGAAGGCGATCCGCAAATTGCATTCCTGCATTCTCACGGCCTCGACGCCGCGCGTGTGCGAGGAGGTGTTCCGTCTCTTCCCCTATGGCGCTTCGGCGAAGGCGTTCTGGATGCTGTACGATTTTGGCCTGATGGGCGATCTGCTGCCGGACCTGGCGGCCTTCATCAAGGCCGACGGCGGAGAGAAGAGCGCCACATGGCGCTATCTGGCGGTGTTGGACCGCTATGAGCAGGCCATGCACAAGTGCGGCTACGACGTGCCGAACGCCCTGCGCGCGGCGGTGCTCTACACGGCGATGGCCCGCAAAGTGGGTGCGCGTGAGGCCCTGGGCACGATGCTCAAGTCGATTGCGCTGCCGAAAGCGTCCTATTTTGCCGCAATCTTCATGATTGATTCGGCCAAGCGTTTGGCGCAGGATCCTGCGCGCGGGCGCCGCCGCTTCACGGGGCACCGCGATTTTCCGGATGCGCTTGACTACAATCGCATTCTCGCGCGCGCCGAAGGGCGGGATGAGGCGATTCTCGACAAATGGGCCGATTTGTACAACCAGCAAGGTGACGAAAAATGAGCGAAGAAAACAAGACCGAAACCATACCTGAACAGATCCCCGCCTTCATCAAGGCGGCACCGGAGCTCCTTCCCGTTTGGGACTGGTGGGTGAAGGAAGGAAAGTCAACGCTGTTGACGCTGGCCGTTGTGGCTGCCGCAGTGGGTGCGTTCTATGGCGTGCGCGGCTACTACCGCAATCGTGACGCGGCGGCGAACCAGGCGCTCGTGAACGCCTATTCGACCGATGATCTCGAGGCCGCCGTCTCCAGCTATGGCTCCACCAAGATCGGGCCGGCGCTCAAGCTGCGTCTGGCCAAGAGCTACTATGACGGCGAGCGCTATCAGGATGCGCTTGACGTCTATGAGGGCCTGGTCGCCAAGGCGTCCAAGTTCCCAGCACTTGCCGATGTGGCGGAGATGGGCCGCGCCTACTCCCTCGAGGGCCTGGCCAAGTACAAAGAGGCGGGCGAGGCCTATGCGGCCTATGCGAACGACGCCGCGAAGACCAATTCCTATCTCGCGCTCACGGCGAAGCTCGGTGCGGCGCGTTGCCAGGCGCTCGCGGGCGACAAGGATGGCGCGGTGAAGGCGCTGGATGCGCTCAAGAAGACGGTGGGCGACGACAAGCTCGCCGAGATGCGCGTCGAGCGTCTGACGGATGCTGTCAAGCGCTATGACGCCAAGCGCCCGGCGCGTTCGCTCTTCGATGCCGCCGATGCCGCCGAGAAGGCGATCTCCGCCGAGAAGAAGCCCGAGGCCCCCAAGGCGGAAGCCGTGAAGGTTGAGGCTCCTAAAACGGAAGCTCCGAAAGCTGAAGCGCCAAAGGCCAAGTAACAGGTCGCGCTTTGCGGAAATGAGGTCGCGGCGGGTTGTCCCGCCGCGATTTCTTTTTGTCTGAATCTTTCATTTCCCCCAAGAATATGGTATAATCATCCATCATGAACAAAGCCAGCATTGATGTGGCGTATGTCGCGGAACTTGCGCGTCTGGAGCTCACGGATGAAGAGAAGGCCGTATTCCAGCCGCAACTCGAGAATATCGTCAAATACGTCGAGAAAATTTCGGCTGTGGATGTCGCGGACGTCCCGCCTATGATGCATGGGCGCGCCCTCGCGAATGCGTTTCGCGAAGATGTGGTGCGTCCTTCGATGGATCGCGCCTTGGCGCTCGCAAATGCACCTTTGGCGAGCGACACGGAGTTCTCGCTTCCCAAGATCGTGGAAGGAGCGGAGTCATGAGCGAACTTTACAAGTTGGGCATCAAGGCGGCGGCTGAAGGTCTGAGCCGCAAGGACTTCTCCTCGGTTGAGCTGACGCAGGCGGTCATCGACCGTGTCCACGACAAGGATGGCGAAATCGGCGCCTATCTGACGTTTGACGAAGAGGGTGCTTTGGCTGCGGCACGTGAGGCCGATGCCGCGCGCGCGGCGGGGGTTGTCGCCAGTCCGCTCTGCGGCGTGCCGATCGCGATCAAGGACCTCATCAACGTGAAGGGCCAGCCCTGCACATGCGCGTCCAAAATCCTGGAGGGTTATGTCTCGCCCTATGACGCCACGGTGATCAAAAACCTCAAGGCCGCGGGTGCGGTGTGCGCGGGTCGCGTGAACATGGACGAATTCGCGATGGGCTCCTCCACCGAGAATTCGGGCTTTCATCCCACGCACAATCCCTATGACCTGTCGCGTGTTCCGGGCGGCAGCTCGGGCGGCAGCGCGGCTGCCGTGGGCGGCGATCTCTGCATTGCGGCGTTGGGCACGGACACGGGCGGCTCCATCCGCCAGCCGGCGAGCTTCTGTAATTGCGTGGGACTGAAGCCGAGCTACGGACGCGTCTCGCGTTTCGGCGTGACGGCGTTCGCCTCGTCACTCGACCAGGTGGGGCCGATGACGAAGAGTGTTGAGGACGCGGCACTGTTGCTCAAGGTGCTTGCGGGACATGATGAGATGGATGGCACCACGCCGCATGACCCGGTGCCGGACTATGCCGCGCTGCTGGCGGGTGCTTCGCTGAAGGGCGTCAAGCTCGGTCTGCCGAAGGAATATTTCATCGACGGACTGGATCCCGAGGTGAAGGCCATCACCGAGAAGGCCATCCAGGCCTGTACGGCGGCTGGCGCGGAGATTGTCGAAGTGTCGTTGCCGCACACGGAGTACGCCATGGCCGTGTACTACATCGTGGCTCCGGCCGAAGCGAGCGCCAATCTCGCACGCTTTGATGGTGTGCGCTATGGGCATCGCAGCGCGAAGAGCGACAGCGTCTTCAACCTCTATGCGCGCAGCCGCGCGGAGGGCTTTGGACCAGAGGTCAAGCGCCGCATCATCATGGGCACCTATGTGCTCTCCAGCGGCTACTATGATGCCTATTATGGGCGCGCGCAGAAGGTTCGTACGCTCATTCGCCGTGATTTCGAGGAGGTGTTCACGCAGGTCGATGCCCTGTTGACGCCCGTGGCGCCGACGCCGGCCTTCAAGTTGGGCGCGGTGCAGGATCCGCTGACGATGTATCTGAACGACTTGTTCACGATTCCGTCGGCGTTGGCGGGCAACTGCTCGATGTCGGTACCGTCGGGCTTTACTGCGGCAGGTCTGCCGGTGGGCGTACAGTTTATCGGCGATGCCTTCAAGGAAGAGAAGCTGCTGCGGATTGCTCGGGCCTACGAGCAGATTCGCGGTTGAGGGGAAGGGCAGGAGCATGCGTAAGGGACTGCTGTTCGGGGCTGTATTTGCGGCTTGTCTGGGCGTGTCGGCGGCAGAGGATCCGTTGAACGCATCGGCAGTGACCAATGTGACGGCGTTTCTGGTTCAAGTGACGAACCAGACGTCGTTCGCGCTACTCCCAGCCACCAATCTTGTGCGGCTACTCGAGGCTCCTGTTGCGACGAATGTGGTGGACCTCCAGGTAGGAGGTTCCAATGTCGTTGTGACGGTGCCGCCTGCTGAAGTCTCCAATCTGGTGCAGAAGGCCGCTCATGACGCCGTGGCTGCCGCCATCGCATCTGCCAATGCGGTGGCTGAGAAGGCTGTTGCCGCCGAGCGGCTTCGGCGCATTGACACGCGGACGTTCAAGCTAAAGCATGCGTCGGCGGAGGCTGTGGCGGAGAAGTTCAACAATACCTGGAGTGGGGACTTCGGACTGCCCTTCAAGCTGGGGACGATCGCCCAGGCGTTCCCTGAGGTGAACACGGTGATGGTTACCGCACCTGGCGTCATCCTGGATGCGTGTGCGAAGGTAATTGAGGACGTGGATGTCGAGCCTAGGCAAGTCTACATCGAAGCTCGATTTGTGGAACTCCAGAACTCGGCAGTCCATAAGTTGGGCATCGACTGGTCGATGTTGGACGGTGTCAGGGGCTCGACTTCCTTTGGCGCGGGCATAGACCGTCGCAATATCGGTAATGCAGTGCAGAATTATACGCGTACTGTGTCCAGCAGTGGTGATACGGTGACGTATGGACTTGCCGGCAGCACGGAGGCCAAGAAGAGCTCCAAGACGACTGTGACCTCAAAAGAGGGAACTACGACCACGGACTCATCTTCGTCTGAGTCGGTGGTGAGTGGACGAGATGGTGGGGTCGACTATTTCACGGGCACGCTGTCGTTTTCTGACATGTATCTTGTCTTGAGCGCCCTTGATTCCAGCGGGGACGCCAAGGTGTTCTCAAATCCCAAGATCATCGTCGCCAGTGGCAAGAAGGCGACGGTCGACATGACCGAAAAATATCCCAATGTGACGATTGCCTCCAAACGTACGCTTAACGGTAACTCCGAATCGTTGGACCTCGACATGAAGATGGCGGAGATCCCGGGGTCCGACAAGCTCATGTTTGCGAAAGAGGCGTTCTTTAGCTGGGGCATTTCTCTTGAGGTCACGCCTAGGGTGACGGCTGATGGGCTCATCAATGTGTCGATCGTGCCCACCATCAGTGAGAAGTCTGGTGAGGTGACCGCTTCAAGTGGCTCAACGGAAGGCAGCAAATATCCGATCATCAGCGTACAGCGCCTCGTGACTGATTTTGCCTTGTCTGCAGGAACGACGGCTGTTATCGGCGGCCTTTCAAAGACCACGGAGGAACAGGTGGACACGGGTATTCCCTGGTTGCGTGACTGGCCGTGGATTGGCGACAAGCTTTTCGGCAGTAAGAGCCGAATGAAGATCCAGAAAGAGATTCTGGTTTTCGTGACGGTTGGTTTGGCGGATCCCAAGAACATCCCCATGGATGTTGGGTTGCCCAAAAATGCAGTATTGGGACGCATGTATACAGAGGGGCAGAAGATTGAACCTGGCGATCGTGCGGGGAATGCGATTGAGGGCATTGCGTCACTTGACTACCGTGATTTGGAAGAACAGGCCAGGGATCCGCTTGCGACCAATCGCGTGGAGTCCATCCGTTTGCCTATCCCGTTCCCTCGCCCCAATACGCCGTCTAACCAGACTTCAAGCGAAACGAGTAAGTGATATATGGAATTCGAAAACACAATCGGTCTTGAAACGCACGTCCAGCTGAAGACTAACACGAAGATGTTCTGCTCCTGTCTGCTCAAGACGGGGTGCGAACCGAACACGAACGTCTGCCCCGTCTGCCTCGGCTACCCGGGTGCGTTGCCGGTCATGAACAAGGAGGCCGTGAAACTCACGGTGATGAGTGGCCTGATGCTGGGCTGCAAGATCAACCAGCACGCAACCTTCGATCGGAAGAACTATTTCTATCCTGACATGGCCAAAGACTACCAGATCTCCGAGAACGGCAATCCGCTGTGCATTGGCGGCGGTGTGGAGATCACGAAGGCCGATGGCACGAAGAAGTTCATCCGCATCAACCACATCCACCTGGAGGAGGACGCCGCGAAGATCAACCACTACGCGACGACGTCGGGCGTGGACTTCAATCGCGGCGGCACGCCGCTGATGGAGATCGTGGGCGAGCCGGACCTCGCGGACGCTGACGAGGCGATCGCCTACCTGACGGCCCTCAAGGAGATTCTTGTCTACGCGGGTGTGTCCGAGTGCAATCTCGAAGAGGGCAACATGCGTTCCGACGTGAACATCTCGATCCGTCCCGTCGGCGAGACGAAGCTGGGCACGAAGGTCGAGATCAAGAACATGAACTCCTTCAGCGGCATTCATGCCGCGCTGGAGTACGAGGCCCGCCGCCAGCGCGAATGTGTGGCGCATTCGATCCCGATCGTGCAGGAAACGCGCCGCTGGGATCCGGACGCCATGGAGACGGCGCCGATGCGTTCGAAGGAGAATGCGCATGACTATCGCTATTTCCCCGAGCCGGACCTGGTGCCGGTGGCGCTCTCGGAGGCTCAGATCGAGGAATGGCGCGCGTTGTTGCCCGAAAAGCCCGAAGCCCGCCGTGCCCGCATGATCGAAGACTATGGCATCGCCGAATACGACGCGGGTGTGCTTTCCCAGAACAAGGCGAACGCCGACTACTTCGAGGCTGCCGCCAAGGGGCTGGACAAGAAGACGGCCAAGTTGCTGTGCAACCTCTACATGTCCGACGTGATGGCGCTCCTGAACGCGAGCGGCAAGGCCATCGGCGAATGCGCCATGACGCCTGATGCCCTGCGGGCGCTCATCACGCTGTCGGCAAAGGGCACCATCAATGGCCCCACGCTGAAGGAACTGCTGCCGGAGATATTCGAGAAGGGCGGCGATCCGGAGGCGATCGTGAAGGAGCGTGGCCTGGGCGCCGTCTCCGACACGGCTGCGCTGGAGGCCTTCGTCGATCAGGCCATTGCCGCCAATCCGGGACCTGTTGCTGACTTCAAGGCCGGCAAGAAGGCCGCCGCCGGCTTCTTCGTGGGGCAGGTCATGAAGCTCTCGAAGGGCAAAGCCGACCCCAAGATCGTTGGACCTCTGGTGGCCAAGAAGCTGGCAGCGCTGTGAGAATCGCTGGCGGAGAGTATCGCGGGCGGAACCTTCTAGTCCCCAAAGGCGAGGAGGTGCGTCCCACGCAGGATCGTGTGCGGGAGGCGCTTTTCAACATCCTCCAGGGGGCTGTCGCCGGCGCGTCGTTTCTTGACCTCTTCGCAGGTTCCGGGGCTGTTGGCCTGGAGGCGTTGAGCCGCGGGGCCACCGCCGCCACTCTGGTGGAATTGGCCCCGCGCCACATTGCCTGCATTGAGAAGAATGTCGCTGCATTAGGGGTTGCTCCACGCGTGCGCGTAGTTCGTGCCGATGTCTATGAATGGTTGGCTGGTCCCTGTGCAGGTGGGTATGACATAGTCTTTGCCGATCCGCCGTATGCGTTGGGGGCGGAGAAGGGGTACGGCGACATGCTGGCTGTGCATGCGGCGCGCAACGTCGTCAAGCCTGGTGGGCTTTTCATTGCCGAAATGAAGCATCGACAGGCCCCTGACGTCTCCTCGCTATGGGAGGTCTGCCGCGATCGTGTGTATGGTCAGACACGCCTTGTCGTCTATCGGCGCCTGGAGGCGACCGCTTGATGGAATCGGCGTTTGAACAGGATGGTTGCGCACGAAAGAAGTGGTGGTTGTGGGGTGGGGGCGCGCTTGTTCTGGTGTTGCTCATCATCGTGGGGTGCCCATGTAAGAGAACGCCTCCGCATCCGGCCATGCGCCCTGAAACCGTGGCCGCGTACAAAGCCGTGCCCATAGCGGATGCACAGCGGGAGATTGCCGCCTGGCGTACTGTGGCAACAGATACAGCCGTGGCAAAAACCGTGGTGGCGCGGGACAATAGCGGCGCCGCGCGTCTTCTTGTCCCAGGGGCCGTGGAATTGCCTTGTGTCTTTTCAAAGATGCGTTCTGACCGTGCCTGTTGGGATCTGGTGCTGCCCGTCAACCTGGCTGAGGCCGATGGATTGGCGTTTGATTTCTGGTGCGGTGACGTCACGCAGTTCACCGGTTTCTCTATCTATTTCAAGTGTGGCACGGGATGGCGGCATACGGAGTTCTCGCCATTGAAGGAACGAGAATGGCATCGGGTGACCATCCCCAAGGCGCGTGTCAGAACGCAGGAGGGCAAGCCCACCGGTTGGGAAACCGTTTCCGCCATTCGTCTGTGCGGCTGGCGCGGCGGCACGAATGACACGGAATTGGCGGTCGCGAATCTTTCCTTTGCCGCCCCTCCCAAAACCAACACGGTGGAGGAACTGGCGGCTGAGGAACGGCAGAATCTGGCATGGTTGAAACGACTGCCCACGAAGAAAGGCGAGTGGCGGGGCTTTTGGTGCCATGCCTATTATGGCCTGAGCGGAAAGTCCTGGGCCGAGACGATTGGGCTGCTCAAGACCAATGGATTCACGGCCGTAGTGGCCAATCTGGCGTGGGCTGGAACGGCTTTCTACCAGTCTGACGTGCTCCCCGTGGCACCACAGGTGGCTACGCGTGGAGATCAGTTGGCGGCCTGCCTGGCGGCTTGTCGCGCGCAAGGGGTTGAGTGCCATGTATGGAATGTCTGCTGGAACCTCGGGCATCATGCGACCAAAGGGCTGCAGGACAAACTGACCAAAGCAAAACGTACGCAGGTGTGTTTTGACGGGACGGTTCGTTCGGGTTGGCTGTGTCCATCGCATCCCGACAACCTGGCCTACGAGATTCGGTCCTTTGTGGAGTTGGCCAAGCGCGGCGTAGACGGTGTGCATCTGGATTACATTCGTTACCCCGACGAGTCGCACTGCTTCTGTGCGGGGTGCAAAAGTCGGTTCGAGTCCAAATATGGTCTGTCGCTCACCAATTGGCCCGCGCAGGTTCGGCAGGATACCGACGTGAAGGCCCTGTGGCGCGAGTTTCGCATCACAAACATCACGGCGCTTGTCAGAGGTGTGTCCACGCATGTCCGGCGAGAGGCGCCTGGCGTGAAGATCTCAGCGGCGGTGTTCCAGAATCCCGAGACGAATCCCGGTGCGATTGGGCAGGACTGGGCAGACTGGTGTCGCAAGGGATATCTGGACTTTGTCTGTCCCATGGACTACAATTACGATTCAGCCGTGGCGTTCAAGGGGGTGGTCTTCTCGCAAAAGCGTCATCTGGCCGAGGCTACCGTACCCCTACGACCGGGCATCGGCCTCAGCTGCTGGAAGGATGATCGGCGGCACGATGCACGGCGCGTGGCAGAGGAGATTCTCGCCGTCCGAGAGGCCGGGCTAGATGGCTTTTGTGTGTTCAACCTTGATGCGCGGGCTATTCCCGTATTGCCGTTGCTGCACATCGGACCTTTGAAGTGATTGCATTCCGCCGCAGATTATGGTACAATACATAATCCTATGGGCGAATTAGAAGAAACCAGTGAGCTGAAACTCGATTTCACGAAGCTCGAAAAAGTCGGCAAGCAGGTTGCCGATACGCGCGCGGCCGGCACGGCGGCGTGTGATCCCGGTGTCATTCCCGTGGCCGTTCAGAATGCGGACACGAAGGAAGTCATTCTCGTTGCGTACACCAACGAGTTTGCCATGAAGGAGTCCTTCGCCAAGCGCAAGTTGATCCTCTGGTCCACGAGCCGCAATAAGCTCTGGTTCAAGGGTGAGACGAGCGGCGAGACGTTTGATCTTCTTGAGGCGTATGTCAACTGTGAACAGAACTCGCTGCTGTATGTGGTGCGTCCGTGCCGTGGCGGCATCTGCCACACGAAAAACAAGGCGGGTGCGCCGCGCAACTGCTACTACCGCAAGATCGACTTTGACACGCTGAATCTGACGTTTGTCGATCCGTAAAGCATTTTGCAGGCCGTCAGTAGGGGCGGCGGTAAAAACAACAAGGAATAGAAGATGAGCATTCTGATTGGTTTTCTGTATGTCGTCGAGGTCCTCGTGTGCCTGCTGCTGGCGCTTGTCGTCATGCTGCAGAAGCCGAAAGAAGGTGGTTTGGGCGGCGTCATCGGCGGTGGTATGGCTGAAGCGGCCTTTGGTGCGGATGCGGGCAATGTCCTCGTCAAGGTCACGATCTGGCTGGGCGCGATTTTCCTCGTGAATACGCTGGTGTTGGCGCGTCTCACCTCTACGATCCACACCAAGACGCTGATGAGCGATGTGGCCGCGCCTGCTCCTGCTCAGCAGCAGATGCCCCAATTGCCTGCGGCGGATGTCCCCGCTCCGGCGCCTGCTCCTGCTGCGGCACCCGCTCCTGCGGTTCCTGCCGCGCCCAAGGCTGCAGTCCCTGTGGCGCCTACGGCACCTGCTGCCGCCCCGGCTGCCCCTGCTGCTCCTGCCAAGAAATAACGGGCCCAGGTGAAAGCTCGGGCGAAAGTAAATCTCACGCTCGAGGTTCTGGGCGCGCGAGCGGATGGTTATCATGACCTCCGCTCGCTTGTTGTTCCGGTGTCGCTTGCTGATGATGTGTCGTTCGCGCCTGCGGACGACATTTCGCTTTCTTGTCGTTGTGGTGAGGCCGTTGATGCGTCGTTCCTTGGTGCGCTTGACCGGAATCTTGTCTGGCGTGCCGCCGCATTGCTGCGATCATGTGCTGGTTGTTCTGCTGGCGCCGCGATCACGTTGGAGAAGCACATTCCCATCGGTGCGGGGTTGGGTGGTGGTTCGGCGGATGCGGCGGCCACATTGGTGGGGTTGAATGACTTCTGGGGATTGGGTTTTTCCCGCGAGGCATTGGCGGAGATGGCGGCCTCGTTGGGGTGCGACATTCCGGCGCTTGTTCACGGGGGCGCCGTCTTGATGGAAGGACGTGGCGAGCGGGTGACGCATGAAGTGCCGTCTCCGGTCTTTCATCTGGTGCTTGCCTTTACTGGCGTCTTCACGTCTACTGGGAAAGTTTATGCCCGCTGCGTTCCACAGTTGACAAGTGGGGGGCAAATAGTGGATAATATGCGCCGCGCAATTCAAGGCGGGGATCCCCAGGCGGTTGCGGCGGCGCTTCAGAATGATCTGGCTGCCGCAGCCGAGGCTCTCCACCCCGAAATTGCGCAGGCGCGTGTGTCGCTATTGGCGGCTGGCGCGTTGGGGGCATCGATGACGGGGAGCGGATCCTGTGTCTTCGGTGTGGCGCGCAATGCGGTGGATGCCAATCAGATTGTGCGCCGTCTGGCCGAGAAGGGCGTTACTGCCGTTCCCGTGCACACTTGTCCGGTGATGTAATGGCAGCATAGGAGGTTTTGATCCTCTTCGAACTGGTTCGAATCCAGTCCGGACAACCATTTTCCAGGCTATGACTTTGTCCCTGTGAACGCCGAATTTTGATGCCGAATGCCCAGGATTATGATATAATCTCTGCGTTTTTCCGGGTGCCGCCCTGCATTCGCAGGGGCTGCTGAGATGAAACCGGTTAACCTGATCGGGGTAATGCCCGCGTAGGAAAGGAAACGTATGAAAGTAGTCTATCAAGGGGACGAAGTCGAGACGTCCCAGGCAACGGTTGCAGGCTTCCTGCAGGAACGGCAGGTGGATGCCGCAAAGGCCATCGTGGAGTATGCGGGTGAGGTGTATGCGCCCGGGGCCGATCTCACGCAGCTGACGCTTGTCCCGGGCACGACACTGGATGTCTTCCGTCTGACGGCTGGGGGCTGAGCAATGTCGGCCAATCCCTATTTGACATCGGATGAGCGCACCATTCTGGAAAAGGCGCGCATCGGCATCGCCGGGGCTGGCGGATTGGGCTCCAATTGCGCCATGCACCTCGTACGGGCGGGTGTTCGCCATCTGGTGGTGGCCGACTTTGATGTCGTCAACGAATCCAATCTCAACCGGCAGTTCTTCTTCCGTGACCAGCTCGGCCAGAAGAAGGTGGCGGCGCTCAAGGACAATCTGCTGCGCATCGAGCCCGAACTCGACATGCAGGCGTTGGATGTGCGACTGGATGCGGCGGCCACGCGCGAGATATTCAAGGACTGCGACATTGTCGTGGAGGCCTTCGACACGGTTGACTCCAAGGAGATGATCTTGGCGACGCTGATGCCCATGGGCGTGCGCCTGGTGACGGCGAGTGGCCTGGCGGGCTGGGGGCGCTCCAATGCGATTCGTCTGCGTCGGCTCGGCTCGCGCGTTGTTGCCGTCGGCGATGGCGAGACGAGTGTGGGTGCGACCTGCGCCCCCGTGTCTCCACGCGTGGGCATCGCGGCGGCGATGGAGGCCAATGCCGTGGTGGCGTGGCTTCTCGGACATGATTTCTGAAATTGAAAGGACAGATATATGAAGGACCTGGTTATTGGCGGAAAGAAATTCACGAATCGCTTCTTCCTGGGGACGGGCAAGTTCGCCTCCGGCGAGATGCTCAAGGAGGCCCTGGCGGCGAGCGGCACGGAACTGGTGACGACGGCGCTCACGCGTGTGCATGAGGGGGATGCCGCGAACGACGACATCCTGAAGGTCATTGACCGCTCCAAGGTGGAGATCATGCTCAACACGTCGGGCGCCCGAAATGCCGATGAGGCCGTCCGCATCGCGAAGCTCGGCAAGGCTGCCGGCTACAACTGGATCAAGATCGAAGTGCATCCGGACGCCCGCTATCTGCTGCCGGACCCCGTGGAGACGCTGGCGGCCGTGAAGGAATGCGCCAAGTTGGGCATGGTGGTGTTGCCGTACATCAACGCCGATCCCGTGCTGGCGCGCCATTGCGAAGACGCCGGTGCGGCGGCGGTGATGCCGCTCGGCTCGCCGATCGGCTCGAACCGAGGCATTCGCACGCGCGACATGATCGAGATCATCGTCGAGCAGAGTCATGTGCCGGTGGTGGTGGATGCGGGCATCGGTTTGCCGTCGCATGCCGCCGAGGCCATTGAGCTTGGCGCAGACGCGGTGCTCGCCAATACGGCCGTTGCGGCGGCGGATGACCCTGTTGCGATGGCGCGTGCGTTCAATCTCGCGGTGCAGGCTGCCGAGATCGGCATCAAGGCGGGCCCGCCGACCGTGCGCACCACGGCGAGCGCCACGAGCCCGATGGACATTTTCAAGTAATGGGTTATAGTGAATAGGTGAATTTCGAACCACGGATCACGAAAATGTTTCCTCTACTGAAATACACTGAAGAGCAGGTCAATGCCTACTACGCGAAGGTGACGCCCGACATGGCGCGTGCGTCGCTCGCGAAAGAGCGCCACGATTGGTTTGATTTGCTGAACCTGCTTTCGCCTGCAGCCTACCCGTTTCTTGAGGAAATGCGGCAGAAGGCCCGTCGCGCCCGCATCAAATACTACGGCAAGACCGTCAGCGTCTATGCGCCGCTTTACATCGGCAACACCTGCGTCAATTCCTGTCGCTACTGCGATTTCCGCATCCAGCATTCGGGCACCGTGCGTCGTAATCTGACGCTCGACGAGATTCGTCTGGAGGCGGAGGCGGTTCGCGCCACCGGCATCGATTCGTTGCTGGTGGTGGCGGGTGAAGATCCTCGGGTCAACACGGTGGAGCATCTCTGCGAGGTGGGGCGGCTGCTCAAGGGCATGTTCTCCAATCTGTCGCTTGAAGTCGCGCCGCAGTCCGAAGAGGCCTACCGTGAGCTCTTCAAGGCCGGATACGAAGGACTCACCTGTTTCCAGGAGACCTACGATCCAGTTAGCTACAAGTATTTCCACCCGGCCGGGCCGAAGAGCGTGTACGACTGGCGTATCTGGACGCAGCTGCGCGCCGGCAAGGCCGGGTTCCGCGTGCTTGGGTGTGCGTTTCTGATGGGGCTTGTGCCTTGGCGGCCTGAAGCGGCCAGCCTTGGCGCGCACGCCTTCTATCTGATGAAGGAATGCTACGAGTCGAAGGTGCAGTTCGCTTTCCCGCGGCTGTGTCCGGTGGAAGGGGGATTCCAGCCTAATTATCCGGTGGATGACCGCGACCTGGATCTGATGATGCTTGCTTTCCGCATCGTCTTTCCGCAGTGCTGCATGACCGTGTCCACGCGTGAGGCGCCCGCCTTCCGCGACTACATCGTGCAGTATGCGGCCGACAACATGAGCGCGGGTTCGCGCACGACGCCTGGCGGCTATGCCGTGCTGGAGCAGGAGAAGAAAAAGGATGTGGCGCAGTTCGTGCTGACGGACTCCCGTCCCGCCGAAGAGGTGTACGCCGCCATCAAGGCGAATGGACAGGAAGTCGTCTTCAAGAACTGGGACAACAGAATCTAGTTAAAAGGTAAAACGGTAAAAGGGTTAAACGGTTCGGTATTTGGAAAAGTTTGGCCATTAGACATTCAAGGAGTTGACATGACACAGTTGCAGGCCGCTAAAGCAGGAATTATCACCGAGGCGATGCAGATTGTCGCCGCTGACGAAGGACTCACGCCGGAGGCCGTTCGTGATTACGTGGCGACGGGCGAGGCGGTGATTCCGCTGAACATCCACCACAAGAACTGCCATCCGGTTGGCGTGGGGCGTATGTTCACCACCAAGATCAACGCCAACCTCGGCCGTTCCCCGACACATTCGGGGAAGGGCGATGAGCTCGAGAAGCTGGCGATTGCGCTCAATGCGGGCGCTGACTTCGTGATGGATCTGTCGGTCGGCACAGCCGAGGACGAAATCACGGGCATCCGCCAGGGCATGCTCGACGCGTCCCCGAAGCCGCTCGGCACGGTGCCGATCTATGAGACCATCTCGCTTCTCGGCGACATTCCCCACATGGACCCCAAGTTCCTGCTTGACGTCATCCGCCGCCAGGCGGAACAGGGCGTCGACTTCATGACGCTTCATGCCGGCCTCCTCCTGCGCCAGATCCCCGATGCGATGAAGCGTGTGATGGGCATCGTGTCCCGCGGTGGCGCGATCATGGCCGAATGGATGATGGAGAACAAGGCGGAGAATCCGCTCTACACGCATTGGGACGAGGTGATGGACATTCTCGTCGAACACGACGTCACGGTTTCGCTGGGCGATGGTCTGCGTCCGGGATGCCTCGCCGACGCGAGTGATGCGGCACAGTTCGGTGAGCTGGACGTTCTGGGCGAACTTGTTGACCGCTGCCGTGCGCGCGGTGTGCAGGTGATGGTGGAAGGCCCCGGTCACGTGCCGTTCAACCAGATCCAGATGAACATGGAACGCCAGCAGGAAGTCTGCAAGAAGGCGCCGTTCTACGTGCTTGGCCCCGTGACAACGGACATCGCCCCCGGCTACGACCACATCGTGAGCGCCATCGGCGCGACGGCGGCGGCCACCTACGGCGCGTCGCTCCTCTGCTATGTGACGCCAGCCGAACATCTGGGCCTTCCCGATTCCGACGAAGTGCACCGTGGCTGCATCGCCTACAAGATTGCCGCCCATGCCGGTGACGTGGCTCGCGGCCTGCCGGGTGCGCGTGACCGTGACGACGCGATGGCCCATGCCCGTGCGGAGTTCAACTGGGATCGCCAGTTCGAGCTTTGCCTCGATCCGAAGCGCGCGAAGGAGCGCTGGCTGCGGACGCGTGCGTTCACGGACGAGGCCCACAACGAGGACCACTGCTCGATGTGCGGCAAGCAGTTCTGCGCCGTGCGCACCTCGCGCCGCATCAAGAAGCTGGCGGAGGGGCTGTCGTGACCGATTTCGGCTTCTATCTGGTGATGACCAACCCGAAGGTCGGGTACGTCGAATGCGCCAAGGCGGCGGTAAAGGCCGGCGTGAAGATCATCCAGCTGCGGATGAAGCATTGCCCACGTGAGGAGATCGTCGCGATGGGCAAGGCCGTGCGTGAGGTGACGCGCGGCACGGAGACGCTGTTTATCGTCAATGACGATCCGTCCATCGCGGCAGAGGTTGAGGCGGATGGCGTGCACGTGGGCCAGGACGACATGCCTGTGGCTGAGGTGCGCGCCCAATATCCCTCCCTCAAGATCGTGGGCCTTTCCACGCACAATCCTGCGCAGGCTCTGGCGGCCATTCCCCAGAAGCCCGACTACATTGGGGTGGGGCCTGTGTGGGCCACGCCCACGAAGGACATCCCCGATCCCACGTTGGGCGTGGCGACCGCGGTGCAGATGGCGCAGTCCGTGCCGTTTCCCGCCGTCTGCATTGGCGGCGTGGACCCGGGGCGGCTGCCGGAGCTGCTGAAGGCCGGCGCCAAGAACTTCTCCGTTGTGCGGGCCGTCTGCGCGTCAGAGGACCCCTATTCCGCCATTCGCAATCTGCAGGAGATCGCGGCTGGCTTGTGACGGGGTGGCGGCTGCATGAGGCGCCGATGAATTTTACAAAAATCTCCCCTATTGACAGATGGGGCGAGTTTTGGTATCATTTACAACTGATTTTTCCGGCGGAGGAAGGTCCTTCGGCGGTGGATTCAAAGGAGTAATAAAGAAATGGCTATCAAGGTTGGCATCAATGGCTTCGGCCGCATCGGCCGCATGGTTTTCCGCGCGGCGATCGATAACTTCGCGAAGGACATCGAGATCGTCGGCATCAACGACCTCCTCGATCCTGACTACCTCGCGTACATGCTGAAGTATGACTCGGTCCACGGCATCTTCAACCACGACATCAAGGTCGAGGGCAGCACGATGACGGTTGACGGCAAGGCTATCCGCCTGACGGCCGAGAAGGATCCCACCCAGCTCAAGTGGAACGAAGTCGGCGCCGAGATCGTCGTCGAGTCCACCGGCCTCTTCCTCGAGGACGCGAAGGCCCGTATGCACATCCAGGCTGGTGCCAAGAAGGTCATCATGTCCGCTCCTTCCAAGGATGCGACCCCGATGTTCGTCTACGGCGTCAACCACACGACCTACGCTGGCCAGGACATCATCTCCAACGCCTCCTGCACGACGAACTGCCTCGCGCCGATCTCCAAGGTGCTCAACGACAAGTTCGGCATCAAGCGCGGCCTCATGACCACGATCCACGCCGCGACGGCGACGCAGAAGACGGTCGACGGTCCTTCCAAGAAGGATTGGCGCGGTGGCCGTGGCATCCTCGAGAACATGATCCCGTCCTCCACGGGCGCGGCCAAGGCCGTCGGCA
>JAKSOW010000080.1 GCA_024405395.1 Kiritimatiellia bacterium
CGGCATCCCCGCCATCGCCTGGATATCCCATTCCTCGCAAATGGCGGAGAACTATGGTGGGGACACGAATGCCCCGACCAATGCCATCAAACAAGTCGTACCCGTCACCACCGTAATCGGGAAATAAGGGGATCGTCTGGGGGCAGTCCCCCTAGCACGATTCACCGCCGCCACCCATACGGAATCCCAGATCTACCACCTGGTCGAATCCGCTCGGCACATGATCTTCACGATGGGCGATGCAGATGGCCGTGACAGTCGGGCGGGCCTTGAGCCACGCCGCCACGCGCCGGCACAGACGATGCGCGTCTTTCGCGTCGAGATTGAGGCAGGGTTCGTCCAGAATGAGCAGCTCGGGCTCGCGCGCCAATGCCTCCTCCAGCAGCTCCTCGGGTCCCTTGTCCAGATAGGTCTGCATTTCGGGACTCACCATGGCGATGCGGCGGCGAATGGTGCGCAGTTCGTGTCCCGGCTCGCGCGGCTGACCAAACACCTTCACGTCATTCGCGTAGGCCAGGGGACTGTCCCCGGTGATGAGTGCCATCAGCGTGGTCTTGCCGCTGCCGTTCGGACCCTTGAGCACCCAGCGCTCACCCTGCCGAATCGTCCACGAAAAGTTGTCGAAGAGCTTCCGTCGCCCATATTTCACCGTGATTCCGTTGAGCTCAACGATCTTGGGCACCTTTGCGCCTTTGGCGGCCTTGAGGTTGGGGCCCTTCACCGCCTTAAGGCCCTTAGCGCCCTTAAGGACCTTAGGCTCCTTGGGGGCCTTGAGCTCATCCGCATGGCGGCAACGCACGCGGATATCCATTCCGTCCTGCGCCAATGCGCGAATGATGCGGCGGAAGCGTTCCCGCTGGCGCGGATCCAATCCCGCCATGGGATCGTCCAGAATCAGGCGCTTCGGATTGGTCAGAACCGCCCGTGCGAAAAGCACCCTGCGCATTTCGCCGTTGGAGAGCGTGTTGAAGGGCCGCGGCAGCAGATCCGCCAGCTCCATCAGCCGCGTTATCTTCAGCAGACGCTCCTTGTACGCCCGCCGCTCGGCACGCCGATCAACCCCCACTTCGCAGGGATGGATCTCGAACACGGCGTTGAAGGACAGCATGGTGCGCACGCTTTGCCCCTCCTCGCCATAATAGCGCCCCTGCAGCCAACCGTCCCGATTGGCGAATTGGCGTTGCTGGTCAAAGCACAGCAGCGTGGCCTCTTCCTCCGCGTCCTCGGATGTCGTCATCCCCGCGTCTCCCTGCCTCATCTTTCGCTTCATGGCTTCGCCGACAGCAGTTCACCCGCCCGCAGACGCAGCCGATCCAGCACCTCCGGCTCGGGAAGGATCTTGGTGGAGTTGCGTCCGCCCGCATTGGGGATGGGCACCAGCGCGCGATACGCCGCGCACAATTCCTCGGCGGCCGCCCGTCTGGCGGCGGGGGCGTCTGCCGCCGCCGCAAGTGCCGCCAGCTTTTCGTAGTACGTGAACTCCTCCACGCCATCACGGATCGCGCAGAGGCGCAGCGAAGCCTCGGGCGTGCCGGTGGCCGATCCCGGCAGCGGCGGATAGATGTGGTAGCCGTCGCCATTGGGATAGCGCACCCAATGCTCATCCCCGGGCGTCCCCGCCTGGCGGATGAAGGAATGCCAGCCGAACTTCCACGGATCGTATGTGAGCCAGTTGCAGCCCCAGAACTCGTACTTCTCGGCCCCATACGCCCAGCAATAGAGCGGCTGCATCCGTTCGATGGCGCACCACGGCGTATCGAGGCACTGCTGGCCGTCCGTCGTGAACCAGATGCCGCGCCCCTCCGCGGAAAGGCGCTTCATCTCGTCGGTAGGGAAACAGCCATACGCGCCCACACCCCAGATGTCAAGCGACTGGTCCCACGCCGGACAATGGCGCCAGGTGCTGGAGTAGATGCGGATGCCGGGATCGACCTCGTGGATCATCCGGCACAGGGCAATCATCTGATCGCGAATGGCGGGTTCGTTGAAGTACGGTTCGTCCGAGATGTAGAGCACGACCTTCTTGTCCCATCCCTTCTCCTTCAGATGGTCCCAGAAGAGCTTCAGCGCCGCCTGATAGATCCGCCTGTAGGCCGGACGCAGTTCCCCGCGATTCACGCCCGCAAACGGACGCGTCCCCTCATACGGTTCCTCGCCCAGGAACTTCTTCGGCGGATGGCCCCAGCCAAAGAGATAGAACTGCCGCGGCGAATAGGCGTTGGGGAAGCGATAGTGGTCGAAGAAGACGGCCGCCTCCTTGTCGTACGCCGAGAAATCGGCCTTCACCGAGCCGTCCTTGGCCCGCGTGAACGTGGGATCAGCCGAGATGGCGTCGGGGCAGATCTTGTACTTGGCCATGAGATCCAGCACACGTTGCTTCGCGCCCGACATGTCCTTCTCGCCGGGGCGCTTCCAGAGGTAGTTCTGCCGTGCCGTGAAGCGCACGTCATAGGTGGCCGCAAACGACGGGCGCTCGGGCAGCGCAAAGTCCCACACCGTGGCCACGAACTCATCACGCCGCAACACGCGGCCATCGGCCGTGGACCACACCACGGCTCCGCGATAGGCGCCGGGGGGCGTCTGGGCGTCGGCCGTCACCGCCAGGCGCACCGCACGCGCCGAACGGGCGGGCAGATGCACACGGTTCGTCGCCACCACGGGATCGGGCCACCAGCCGCTGAAGCCATCGCAGCCGGCGCCATGGTTCGGCGTGCGCAGCTCGGCCTGTCCCGTGCGCCGCGAATAATACGCCGAGGGATAGTCCACCGGCACAAGCCCCACCACGCCCGTCTCAACGGCAAGCGTCCGGCCGGCGGCGTTGCGCGGCGCCTCCACCGCGACGACGAGCTCGCGATCGGATCCCGCACGCACGGCGAGCTGAAGGTCTTCCGTCTCGTTGCGGGCGAGACCAAACGCAAAGGGCCCCTTCGTGTCCACCACCGCCGTTTCGGGGAAGACCTTCACGATCGGGCTCGTGGGCGCCACATGCAAAGCCTCCGACGCCAGCGGAGCCGGTTCGGGCGCGCCTATGCGCACCGTGCCGCCGGCTTCCGCGATGAAGGCGCCGTCATGCCACACCTCGCCGGCTCCCGACATCGTCAGGTGCAGCTCAATCTCCTCAATGTCCGCCGCCGGCGTCACCTGGCCAAAAAGCGGCGTCCAGCCATTGTCGCCAATGGCCAGCTGGGATGGTGCCGCGATCCGCCCCGCGTCATTCCCGAAATGGGCCCGGCCCCGGGCGTCAAGGCAATGCAGATGCACGCTCGTGCGCTGAGTGGTTTTGGCCGTCTTCACGAAGGCGCCATAGACGTAGCTGCGCCCCTTCTCAATGCGCAGGCGCTGCCGCCACCCCTTCCAGGACTTCTCGCCGGCACTGTTCGGCGTGCAGACAAGATGCGCGCAATTGGCGCCGAACAGTCCATCCGGCGCCATCTCGCACACGACGCCTGCAGGCGGCTTTCCCGCGGTCCAGCCTTTTGCACCCTCCTGGAACAGTCCATTCGCCAGCAGATTGACGCCCGACTCCAGAATCGTCGTGAAGTCACGGCGCAGAGCCGGATCGATGCGCACCTTCTCGCGGAAACGCGGGTCAGAGGGAATCTCGCTTGCCAGGCCGCTCGCCTCGAAGTCGCGCTGCACAGTCCCCGTGCCCGGCCGCACATAGAAATAGTAGGTGGCCACAGTCCTGGCCGGCACCGAGGCAAAGAAGAAGATCTTGTTGCCCACCACCGCACTTGGGATGGTCTTGCCCTGATGCACAAGACGCATCACGGGATTCCGCGTGGCACGGTGCACCTCGGCCGCGGACACCGACGAAAAGGCGTGCGTCAGCGGCTTGTCCGAGAGATTCATCACGCGCACCGGCACACGGTAGGCCCAGGCGGCATCCGTCTCCCAGGGCGCATTCCCCGCCTCCTCGGCGAGCGCCAACCGCTCCTTCTCCCCCACCACCGTCTCAACCGCGAGATTGGGAGTCGCGGGCTTTGTCCAGGAATCGGCCAGGGCCCACGCCTCATCGTTGCCCGCATAGAAATGATAGACCGCCGCACCGCCCGCGCGAATGGAGGCGGGCACGAGGAACCGGCCGGGCGCCGACACCGAGAACAGCAGCTGCGTGCCGCCTTCGCCCACCAGGCGCAGCGATTCGGGGCGAGCCGCCGCCAACGCGGGAACGGACACGGGCAGACTCGCCTCGTGCCAATCGTTCGTGCTGCGGTTCACAATCGCCACGGGCACGCGCTCCCGCCACCATCCACCGCGATCCAGCCACAAATCCTGGGCCCACGCCGCAGTCGCCAACAACGCACACGCACCAATCATGATCGCACGCCTCCCGTATCAGGACCTCACCGCGGCTCGAACGCCTCGGGCGCGTCCGTGAGCGCCGCGCCCGAAACCACAAAGCGGACGCCCTTGTTGGGCGTGACACGCAGCGTGTGCTGACCCGGCAGAAGATCGAAATGCTTCGTCACGCCCGAGAGCTTCTCCTTCTTGCCGGGACGAATCATCGTCCAGGTGGGATGGCCCCAGAGCGGGTTGCACATCCGCTCCGGTTCGGAGCCATCAATCGAGACCATGCTCTTCGGCGTGTACGCGCCGCCCTTTTCGGTCTGCGCACGCATGAAGAACCAATAGCGTCCGGCCGTCTTCACGTCGAACGTGCATTCAAACGCCCCCGTGTCCGAAGACACGTCGGCATACAGCGTCTTGCCGCCCGGGGGCACCGGCTTGACCGGCAGCTCGAAGTCGGTGCGCGTCGCCACAACCGACACGCAACGCGAAAGTCCGCACGGCGTACGCACCAGGAACGCCGAACGCCAGTCGCGGCGATCCGCCATCTTGTCGGCGATGAAGCTCACCGTCAACGTCACGGCCCCGCCTGCGGGTATCGTGCCCTTAGCCGGCTCAACCTTGAACCAGTTGGCGTCGAAGTTCTGCCGCACCGTGAATGGCATGTCGGCGGAACCGGTGGACTTGGCCACGACGGTCACAGCCGCGGGAACCGCGCCCTCGACCGTGGCCACCACGCCATCGATGCGGCCCTTGTCGAGCACAAAGTCCAGCGGACGCACCGGGTACTTGGCCAGCACATCCTGCGCAGGGTGTTCGCCGAACCGGTTGTCCTTGACGTCCAAGCGCGGCTCATGCCCCGGATTGGGGGAGAAATCGCGAGCTTCCTGGAAGAAGTTCCGCTGCACATAGGCATAGGGATGATACCACCAGGGATTGAAGGTCGACGTCTTGATCGAGCCCCCCACATAGCCGAACTCCTCGCCCATGCCGCTGAAGAGATTCTCGAAGACGTACACGGGGCTTGCACAGCATCCCTGAATGGAGACGCCACAGAGCGCCGCCTCGAAGCGGTTGTCGAAGCAGCGCACATTCTGCTGGCCGCCGTCGAGCTCGATGTTGTCGTCGTTGCAGTAGATCATGAAGTTGCCGTACACGTCGGCATCCTGATTGAAGCCGCCATCGGCGATGAAGTTGCCCGCGCCTTCGACGGCGTCATTCCAGCGGTGGTTGTCGCTGCCCACGAAGTCGCAGTGGCGAATCACGCAGGAATGGTCGGGGAAGTCCATCAGCACCGCCTCGGGGCCGGCCGGATGCGAATAGAACCAGCTGTTGGCGCGGCCACGGGGATCATGCGCGTAGCAGCGCTCGATCACAACCTCGCTGGCGCCCCGCGTGACGTGCATCGCGCAGTCGTAGTTGATGAGCCGCGGCGGCTTGCCCGGTTTGCTTACGCTGAGGTCCGTGAACTTGCCGCCGCCGAAGCCACCCTCAAACTGCTCGAAGTTGGCGGGGCCCACGCGTCCCCAGCCGAAGAATTCGCAGTTGCGGATGCGCACGCCTTTCGCGTTCTCGATCAGAACAGGCACGTTGCCATAGCCGCCGCCGCCTTCAACAACCATGTCGTCCAGCAGCACATACTCCGCGCCACTGACGACAATGATGCCCTTCATGTGCGATTTGCCGCCCAGGTTAAGGCCCTTCTTGACCGTATAGCGGATCCAGCCCTCGGGCGAACCCTTCTCCTGGATGCGGATCGGATAGGTCACGATGGCGGGATCAAGCTCGATGGTCTTCGCCACAGGCACCTCGCTCTTCCACGTGCGGAAGGCGCTGGTGGCGCGCACCTGGCCGTCAACCGACACGCGCGCCTCATAGGCGGTGTCTTCCTCCAGACGCAGAATCGAGCCGCGCAGATCCTTCGTCTCATAGAACCACACCGGCGACGGCGCAGCCGTCCAGGCCGAATCGCCCACACGCCGATACTCCAGTGCCGCCGACTTCGGTTCGGTGGACAGTCCAAAAGCCGTACCGCAGGCGTTGAAGGTGGGCCGCGTACGGAACACGCCTTCGGCCACCGGCTTCACCTGTTCGCGGCGCTTCTCCAGCGGCGGCGGCATATGCGACACCTGCCAGTCCGTGAGCTTCATTCCGGGCGGCGGATTGTCATGGGGCTTCTCGGCCGCCCAGAGGCTTGCCGCCAGAACCGTCCACGTCAACGAGAGCATACAGCACTTCTTCATTTGCGAATTCCTTTCCCAAAAACTCCTACTTCCCCACGCAGAACCGTGAGAATAGCGCCTCCAGCAAATCGTCGGAATACGTCTTGCCCACCAGCCGCCCCAGTTCCTCGGCCGCGGTGCGCACCTCGTTGGCCGCCACCACATAGTCGGTTTCCGTGAACTGGGCGTGTGCGCGCGCGAACGCGGCGGCGGCCTTCTCCAGCAGTTCCCTCTGCCGCGTGGTCACATCGGCGCCACACGTCTCATCGCCATTCGCCGCCAGCTGGGCCAGACGATCGGCAAGGGCGCGCTTCAGCTCCGGCAGGCCTTCACCGGTCTTGGCGGAGACGCGGAGAACATCGGGCGCCACATCCGCAGGGGACACATCAAGATCGCATTTCGCGTGTACCTTCAATGCGCCGGCCATCTCGCAGTCGAGCGCCAACACGAGATCGGCCTGGGCAATCAGCGTCTGCGCACGGGCAACGCCTTCGGCCTCGATCGGATCGGCCGTGGTGCGCAGGCCCGCCGTGTCGATGAGGCAAATGGGCCAGCCGCCCACCACAAGCCCCTCCTCGATCGCATCCCGCGTCGTGCCGGCGGCGGCGTTGACGATGGCGCGGTCGGTCCCCAGCAGGGCGTTCATCAGCGAACTCTTGCCCGCATTCGGCGCGCCCGCCAGCACAACACGGGCCCCTTCACGCAACAGTCGCCCTTCTCGGGCGGTCGCCATCAACCGTTCGACCTCGGCCTTCAGTTCGGCGACACGCGCGCGCAGACGCACGTCAAATTCCGGCGGCAATTCCTCTTCGCTGAAGTCGAGGGCGTGCTCCAGTTGGCTGGAGAGGTCGATTGCCTCGGCGTAGAGGCGCTCGAACGGACGCGTCAGCGCGCCGCCCAATCGGGCAAAGGCGTCATCGGCCGCCCGCTCCGTGCGGGCATCCACCAAATCGATCACGGCCTCGGCGGCGCTCAGGTCCAGCCGGCCATTGAGAAAGGCCCGCTCCGTGAACTCGCCCCGTCGGGCCAGACGCGCCCCTGCCGTGAGGCACGCCTCCAGCACGCGACGCGGCGCCACGCTGCCGCCGTGTCCCTGAAGCTCGACGGCGTCCTCGCCCGTATAGGAATGCGGTCCCTTGAAGACCAGCAGCAGCCCATCATCCACCGCCGCAAAGCGCGCACGATGGAAACGCCCCGCATCGGCACTGGACAAGCGACGTCCCGTCACCCTTTCGGCCACGCGCCACGCGTCCGGACCCGACACCCGCACAATGGCAACACCGCCCCGACCCGGGGCGGTGGCGATGGCGGCAATGGTGTCGGCGGTGCGTTCCATCAGGGCATGTAGGGATTGCTCTCGACTTCGCGTCCAATGGTCGTGGTCATGCCGTGCCCGGGCACGACCACGGTCTTCGGGTCAAGCTTGGCCAGGCGGGCCAGGGACTTCTGCATCTCCGGCATGCTGCCGCCGGGGAAGTCCGTGCGGCCGCAGGATCCCGCAAAGAGCGTATCGCCCGTGACCAGCAGATTGTCCGCCTTGAAGTGGAGGCAGACGCTCCCCGGCGTGTGCCCGGGCGTGGACAGCACCTCGGCGGTCAGACCGCCGCCTGTGAGCGAGGCGCCGTCCGTCAGATCGGTCACCAGCGTCTTCGGCTTGGCGACGCCCGGATAGTCGGGCGGCCACACGTTCATCGCGTGGCCAATCATCGCCGCATCGCCGGGCGCGATGTGCACCGGCAGCGTGGGCCACTTGGCCATCAGCCCCGACAGCGCGCCGATGTGGTCGAAATGTCCGTGCGTCAGCGCCACGAGCGCAGGCGTCAGCCCCTTCTCCGCCAGGAAGGCCAGCAACTCGTCGGGATCGCCGCCCGGATCCACAAGCCAGCAATCGCGTGCACCCTCATTCCACAGCACCACGCAGTTCGCGGCGATGCTGCCCAACGGCAGAATCTTCTTGTTCATGTCAAGGCCTCCCAGGCTTCCAGATACGTATTGAGATAACCGCCCTCGGGCTTCTGCGCCTCCCGCACCACGAGGTCGCGCAGACGCGTCTGCTCCTCGGCGTATTGTGCGGGCGTGAAGCGACCCGAGAAGAATTCGTAGCGCAGCCACACGAGATAGGTCGTGAGCGCGTCAAACATGTTGTACTCCACCACGCCCCGCAGCTTGCCGCCGTAGTAGAGACGCGCCACGTCGTCGCCTGTGGTGTCCAGCTTGCCGGGGATGCCGCAGAGGTTCGCCACCTCGTTGAGCGAAGCGGAATAGCCGCTGCCGTGGCCGCCGAGGCAGTCCATGAGGTCGATGCCCTCCTGATTCCAGGGCTTCGCCGTCGCCTCACGGAAGAACGCCGGCAGCTGCAGACCATTCACGAAGGCCCGCTGAAAGAGGATGTGCAGGTCGGCACTGCGCGAGTTGTAGCCCACCAGCACGGGCGAGCGGCGTTCGTAGTGGCCCAGAAAGGCCTGGAGGATGTCGGCCTCCGGCACGCCGGCGGCGTCGACGCGCGGCTCGCCCACAAGAGGCTCGCCAAGGGCGGGCACGCTCCAGAGCGCCAGCGACACGCCAGTCGTCGGCGAGACGGTGCGCACCACGGCGGCGATCGAGACCAGGCGGCAGAGAATCGTCTTCAGAAAAGGCTGCGGATTGCTCTCGGGATCATACCCGGCGGCATGCTCCCACATCACGCGCATCACCTCGTCGTCAGGGACATCTGCGGAAAGATGATAGAGACGACGCCCGGCCATGAGGTCGGGCGCCCACTCGCAATCATAACACCAGATCTGCTGGGCCATGTGCTGCCTTTAGTGCTGGCTGTAGCAGCCGTCCACCTTCTCCCACGGCGTGGAGGTGAAGAAGCCGGCGATGGCCGTGTCGTAGGAGGCCGTGTGCGCGAACGCCTTCTTCATCAGCTTGAAGCGCGTGTCGAGGCCCAGCGTGCCGCCATGCGCCGCGAGTTCCTGCGTCAGGTTCGCGTAGTCGGCCGGATCCGTCACCGACGCCACGCGCAGATAGTTCTTGGCCGAGGCGCGCACCATGCAGGGGCCGCCGATGTCGATGTTCGTGCGCGCCATCTCGGGCGTGACGTCCGGCTTCGCGACCGTCTCCTTGAAGGGATAGAGGTTCACCACCACCATGTCGATCGGCTGCGCAGTGAGGCGCTTGAGGTCGGCCTGATGGGCGTCGTTGTACTTCTCGGAGAGGAGGCCGAGGTAGATCTTGAAGTCGAGCGTCTTCACGAGGCCGCCCTGCATCTCGGGCTGGCCCGTGTAGTCCGAGACCGCCACCAGCGTGTCCTTGGCCGCTTCGCCGAGGATTTCGGCGACCTTCTTGTAGGTGCCGCCCGTGGAATAGATCTTGACGCCGGGGCAGGCCTTCACGAGCGCCGGCACAAAGGCCTCGAGGCCCGTCTTGTCGGAGACGCTCATCAGGACGTGCTTGACGGCCACACGATTGTCGATTTCATTGACGATGTTCAAAGACATGACTGATATCCTTAGTCCAGTTTTACAAGATTGAGATTTTCAACCTTTTAACCTTTTAACCTTTTAATCCCTTAGACGAGATGCGCGCCATCCGAGGGCTTGATGAGCGAGCAGGTGGGCTCATCGCCGTAGACGGCCTTGTACTGCGCCGTGATCTCGGCCGCGATCTTGTCGGCCGCCGTGGGGTCGACGAGCAGACAGCAGCTGCCGCCGAAGCCGCCGCCGGAAAGGCGCGCGCCGTAGACTTCGGGGATGGACTTCGCGGCGTCGACAATCGTGTCGAGCTCGGCGCAGGAGTTCTCGAACCAGTTGCGCGACGACTCGTGCGAATCGAACATCAACGCGCCGAAGGCCTTGAGGTCGCCCTTCTCGAGCAGCGCCGCGCCCTGCAGCACGCGCTCATCCTCGCCAATCGGATGCACCGCGCGCTTGGCCTGCGTTTCGTCGAGGCCGCCCTTGTAGAGCACCCACTCGGCCATCGTGACGTCGCGCAGATGCGTGACCGGCTTGCGCAGCACCTTCGCGAAGTGCTTCGCCGCGTCCTCGCACGCCTGGCGGCGGCTGGCATAGGCGCCGTCGACCAGCGCATGCTTCGCGTTGGACTTCACCATCATGAAGGCGACCGCCGGGCCCATCGAGACCGTCTCGAAGCAGTTCGAGCGGAAGTCGCTCTTCACGAGCGCGCCCGCCTTGCCGTACATGGAGGAGGCCTGGTCCAGCAGACCGCACGGGCAGCCGGCGAAGGTGTGCTCCGCCTTCTGGCCGATCTTGGCCAGCGTGGTCTTGTCCTTTTCGATGCCGTAGACCTTCGCGAGCGCCAGGGCCGTGGCCATCTCGAGCGCCGCCGAGGAGGAGAGGCCCGCGCCAAGCGGGATGTTGCCGCCGAAGACGGCCTTGAAGCCCTTGCCGGCCTTCGCGGGCTCGCCGTCGAGCAGCCAGTTGAAGGTGCCCAGCGGATAGTTGGCCCACGTCGCGCCCGACTCGACCTTCGCCACGGCGGCGAGCGTCGTCTCGTAGGAGGCGTCCAGGTCGTTCGCCACCAGCGTCACCTTGTCGTCCTCGGCCGGCGACACGGCGAAGAACGTGCCCTTGTCGATGGCGGCGGAGAACACGAAGCCCTCATTGTAGTCGGTGTGGTTGCCGAGCACCTCGATGCGGCCCGGGGCATAGGCCACCACGGCGGGCTTGGCGCCGAAGACCTTCTCGAATTTCGCGACGACGGAATCGTAGACTTCCTGATTCTGCATGGCTTTTCCTTTTGATGGGGAATGGTTTTACTTTAAGTTGAGGATGGTCAGATGAAACGCGCGCCCTTGACGGCGTCCATCTCGATTTCGAAGAGCCACTCGTCGCGGCAGACGTCGCAGACCGTCTCGGCGGCGAAGGTCTCGGGCAGATTGTGCTTTGCCAACCAAGCGCGCCAGGCCGTCTGGAAGGACGGCTCCTTCAGATAGACGATGGCGCGCGACACCTCGGGCCAGTCGTAGCCGCGGCTCTTGAGAATCGCGTGCACCACTTCCATCGTGAGATCGATCTGCTTGACGATGTCGCCCACATAGGCGACCTCGGAGGAGTTCGGCTTGATGGACGCCGTGCCGCTGATGAAGAGCTGACGTGCCGCCGGCGTGATGATCTCGGCCGCGCGGCTGAAGCTGGACTTGTAGGCCATCGCCGGCGCCTGCAGGGGCGATTCGACGATCTCCGCGCGCACATCGGCGCGTTTCGGCTTCATGGCGATGGCGCCCGCCACCAGCGCCGCCCCGTCCAGATTCGCGCTGCCGATGCCCGTGGAGGCCGGCAGGAACGTCTCGAAGACATGGCGCGTCTCGAAGAACGCGGAACGGGCGGCGTTGAATTCGCCATACCACTCGCACACGCGGTCAATGTACAGCCACGTGCGCACGACGTTCGCGAAGGTCATCCCCTCTTCGGCCAGGATGTTCTCCATTTCCGGGAAGACCGCCGCCGCCTGCGCGCCGCGGGCAGCCGCCAGATCGGGCGGCTGCACACCAGCCATGAAAAGGAATGATGCGTCCTCTGTCTCCCACGCGTGCGCCACTGTGCGCCCGCCACGCTGGATGGCGCGGGCATTGGCCGGCACCATGAAGGGCGTCCCCGTGGGCGGCAAGGCGCCAGCGGGGTGGACCAGACGGAAAGAGGACTTGGTCGCCTCGACACGCGAGGCAACTTCGGCCGGCGTTCCCCAGAAGAAGCCGGCGAGAGTGTTTTCTTTGCAGTTCACGACAGTAGTATACCGAAAAATCACGTTCTTGTCCACCAAGCGCCGCCAATATCAATCAAAAGCTGAGCACCTTCATATCCCCGCCTCAATGCGACGCACCAGCTCGTTCGCCCATGCGACGGCTTCGGCATAAGCCAAATCATTACCTCACAAGGGAATCAATTGGCCGACATTATACCAGATTTGCTCTCCCACACGTCGAGAAATGTCAAATCAGTACGCCGCCAAACGCCGCGTGTACCGCCTTTACGGCGCAACTGACGGTTAGCGCATATTCACAATGAGTCCACGCGGCTGGACAACCAACTTACCCGCCTGAAGACTGATTCTGTTGGACTTCTCAACTCCATTGACAAAGAGCTTCCAGGTTTTGAGGTTCTCCGCATTGACAACCGCATGGAACGTCAACGGGACTTCAAATCCCGTCGCATTTCCCAAATAATTGTTTAACCTGAGTACGCCGTCCGCAACCGGCTCAAAGCGGGTAATGGTACCACCGCCCCGCGCGCAATCAACTTCAAGTCCGCCGCAGGGCGCCAGACCTTCCGCCACGCAGCTCAAGTCAATGGTGGCGCCGGCGTCAGCCCGCAACACGGCCGTAGCAGCCAAACCCGCCGAACCCGCACAGGCATAGCCCGTCACATAGTCGTAGCATACACAGCCTACGCTATCATAAGCAAGGACTTCCCCTCCCAGACGTTCGGCACGCGTAGCCCAGGAGATGCCATCCGGACTCGACTCCAGCCGCCAGGCCTGCGGATTCCAGTTGGGTGAAGTCCAGCCGATGATCATCCGGAAGGCATCTACCGGGTCATGACCTTTCTTGTAGCGGAACGTAATGGGAAGCCACGTGCTGGGATCCTCCAGTTTGGCTTCCACACTGGTGAAGTTGAATCCCGACCAACGGGCTCCGTCAAAGAGATATTTGAGTCCATCCGTGTCGGCCTGCGCACTGTTGGTCTTCGTCCAGACGACATTCGCAGGTATTGTGACCTGCCCCTCCAGCAGATCGGCCGCAGCCGTCCCCGGCGCCGCTTCCTTGAATGCCGTCGAGACGAGTTTGTTGGTGTCCGTCGCCGAATAGAGGCAGATGTCTTCCAGCTGCTTGACATACTGTTCCGCCGCGGCGTCCCGTCCGCTCGACTGCATAATCGTCAAACGCCAGTAGTCATTCGTGTCACCACGGGCCGAGAGGCGGATCGTTCCCTCCAGGGCCCGCAACACACCAGGATAGGGGGTACTCGAATCATACAGCGTCAAAGTACCCGGGCCCGCCTTCTCGATCGTGCCGCCAGCGGCGACGGCAGGCGCAACCAAGGCGGCATCGCCGGTTTGCACACGATAGGCGGCGCCATTCGCGATCGTCACCGCCGCCCCGGGATGTAATTCCGTATGGGTGGCTGTGTAGGTGCCGCCCGCAATCTCCAGAGCTGTTCCCGGACGGAACTCGAGCGACTGCCCCTTCATCGTCTCAACCGTCGCCCCGTCCACTACGCGAATACCGCCCATGGCAACCGTGAGCTTAGGCACGGCCGGGAGGGCATCCGCAACAACGGCGCCATTGCCCACCTTGATGCATTCGATCCCCATCTTGGAATCCGGCCATTTGAGCGCCGGCGAGAGCCACGCTGAAACGGCACGGTCCGCCGCATTCGAGATTGTTAGCTTGGCGCAGGCCGAGGAACTGCCATTGCTCACGGAACCGCTTCCCAGGAGTGCATTCACCTGATGGTTACGTCCACCCATATCCAAGACGGTATTCGCATCGCGAAGAACGACGCTGCCCGTCTGCGAACCATACGGCAGGAGATTGGAACCGTCCCCCGTGAGATACAGGTTGCCCGCCAATATCAGATCTCCCTGCTGTTCAAAATAGCATTCAGACGTGAGGCGGACCCCAGGATTGATGTCGCCGGAACCTTCAATCAACACGTCACAATCACCGCAGAACCTCACTTTTCCCGTACCAGTCGCGTTTGAATACCCACTGAAACTCGCCAGACCGCCACTCATGCGATGAATCTTGACGGGGTTCCCGTTTATCCCCTCAAGAAGAATCTCACTGCCCTTGACCGCCGCGAAACGAGGCGATGATGTGCGATGATGCATGTAGTATGTACCGCCATTGAAAAGCAGCCGCGCCTTGACCCGCGTATTCTGGTTGGAGACGACCCAGACACTGAAAAAGGCATTGGGATTGATCTGTAGGATGTCCATTGTGTCAGAAGTCGTGGAGGCTCCTGGCGCCAGCAGAACGCACCATTGCATCGCGCCGAAAGTGTAGTTGTTGTAATTCCAACCGGGCCTATTACGCCTCGCCGGCGGATTCTCCACTTCGGACACAACGATCTTGCCTCTACCCCCATTCTGGCCAATCACTAATGCATCTTTGGAACTCTGCGCCTCGCCCGCACCCACGAACTGTCCTCCGTCCGTAACGGTCAAGGTGGCATCATCCCCGACGTCAGGGCCTATATCCACGCGCGCACCACTCGACGACGACAGATTCGTGATCGCCGCCCAAGTGCCAATCGTGTAGTCGCCATGCAGCGTCATGCGCTCATATTCAGCCGTGACGCCCGTGACCGAGGCCCCTTCAGGGCCAACAACCAACGACTCCGCAACGCCAACTGGCGTGGCCAGCAGCGTGACACCAAAAATCAACGGACAAATCTGTCTCATAATCATACCCTCACTTGTCTTTCAATGGTCCCGTGGCCAGAATCGGCAAAATGCGCTCGGCACGTTCGTCATACATGAAGAAGTTGAAGCCCGCATACCCGGCATCTCGGATCGCCTGAATGTGGCGCGCCGCATTCAACGCCTGGGCGGCATCGCCGTCATCCGGCCAAAGCGAAGGCCCGAACGTTGGCCGCACCGCACAAGTCGATCCCACATCAAACTTCCGCTGCTCGCGGATGAGGGCATTGAACCCCGCAAAGGTGTCGACATAGTCCATCATGCCCAGTGCGTCAATCAGTCCCTCCCGACACCACGCAGCCCAGTTCTGGCCTTCCCCGATGCGGGACACGTTCGGATCCATGTACCCGGAGCTCGTGAGCCGCACACCCGGACGAGCCGCCTTGACCGCCTGGGCGATTTCGCGCACCAGGGAGGTGATCGTCTCCTCGCGGAACGCCTGCCATTCATGCGCCAGGCACCCCGTGGGCACATCCCAACGCTCCAATACATCCGCAGGCCAGTTGGCGACCTTCCGGCCGATCTTCTGCTCGAAGCGCGCCCGACAGCCTTCACAGAAGCACCAATTCGCATCCGGATAGCGGATAAAGTCAAGCGACACGAAGTCCAGCCCCTTCTCGGCGAGTTCCACCATCGCCGCCACCTCCGTTCGCCGATTGGCAGGATGTCCTGGACACAGCCATTCCCCGGAGGGCTTGCCCTGGTTGTCGACAGCCATCCTTCCCTCGGCGATCCGCGCCTCGATGATCTCTTTCGGCGTCAACGAGCGGCGCATCGTGAAGCAGCACCGCCAGCCCACGGACTTGAGACCATGCCGACGGCAGGCCGCCTTGAAGAGCTCAAGCGCATCGCCCAGCTTGGCCACCTCCGGCGCGACCGTCAGCACCTTCGACTCATAGAAGGCAACTTCGCCCGAACAGAGATTCGCCGAAAAATGCGTGAAGTTGTTTGTGGCGGCAAACGCCACAACCTCATCCCATGACCGCCCCACAATGGGCCCGTGCGCTCGATGCGAGGAGATGCTTCGGACCTCACCTTTCTTTGACGGAAACTGGGCCACTTTCTCACGCGCCAACCTCTCCGCCGCCAACGCGCGCGCCTTGGCGGCGGCTATGTCTTCGGCAAAAGCCGGCACGAGCCCGACGAGCATCGTCTTCAACGGCTCGTCCATCGGTTCATCTCGGTCAAATACGAACTCCGTACGTAGCCCGCACTTCTTGGCGGACATGAGGCGCGCAACGTCACGCGGCACATTCCGGCAATAGAGTATCTTGCCGCCACGCGCCACAAAGGCCTCCAACTGCCCCAACAGCCCCTCAGGCAAGCTGGCGTTCATCGGGAATACCGCCAATCGGGCTTCCTGCGGAAATCCGGTCTTCGCCAGATCAAGGTCGCTCATCGTCAAGGCGCCGATGCCCAGACGGTCCAGCGCGCGCACCATGCGGCGGATACGTCCCTGCGCCCAGCGCGACGCCGTCATCTTGTCGCGAATGTACGAGTCGCCATACACAACAACCGACGCCGCCTTCGTCGGACGATAGGGCCGAATGTCGCTCACGCGGACCTGGGCGGCACCGCAGCCAATTCCGCGCACGCCAATGAGCTCGAAGAATCGAATGTCGCCCCAGCCGCGAATCGGCCCGGACAGCCAGGTGTTGAGATCCGATTTCTTGAGCACGATTCGTCCCCATCCGGAATCAACCGTCGGCTGAAGCCGAAAATGGTAGCCGCCACGTTTTGCGTCATCCGTGTAGGCACGCAGCACAAACTCAAAATACCGCGTCAGGTTGTCGCAGTAGAGGTCGAATTCAATACCCTCGGCATCCGCGAACCCACCTGCAGACGGCAACCGCCACCGAATCCAGACGGGCGGATCATTCGTCGCCGGCGTCTCAAAGACATAGGATTTTTCGGGTGCCGGGCAGGTCGTCGGCGTCAGCAAAGCGTCCATTTCACTGGCACAACAGGCCAGATTCAGACCAGACAACGCCACAAGCCCCAGACGGGCGGCATTCCGAAGGTTAAGACACAATGAATTCATTTGCAGACTCTACCACCTCATCCGAGATAATTATCCCCTCTGGCATAGTGCCGATGGCCATGCCGCCCGACATGAAGCCCACCACCAACACCCTCCGCGCCACA
>JAKSOW010000081.1 GCA_024405395.1 Kiritimatiellia bacterium
CGCAGGAGGTTCTGGCGGCGGCCGTGGGCGATGAACAGGCGCGCTGGCGGGAGCTTGGGGAGTTTGAGACGGCGTTCTTCGGCTTTCTGCATGCACATGGCCTGCGCCACGAAGTGGAGGCCATCCATTTGGCGAAGACGGCGGCCCAGACGATTTCGCCCGAGATCCGCGAAGTGGCGCTGCCCGCATTGGCGGATCCCGTCTCGGTGGTCTACGACGTGCTTGCTCAGCAGCGGCCCGAACTGCAGGTGACGGTGCTGTTGCATGCCGCCGCCGCCGAGGCGGACAGGTTTGATGCCTGGGGGCGGCCCACGGTTGCGGGATGGACGGGCGCGCACGCACCGGCCCTTGATGGCATCCGCACGGAAGATGTCATCAGGACGGGAACCGACACGGAGCTGGCGAAGCGGTTGGCCGCCGATTTCCCGCCGGCGAGCGACGACGCCGAATTGCCGTCGCTGGGATTGTGCGACGAAGAGCTCTACCCCGAATTGGCGGCGGCGTTCCTCAATGCGGGCTATGAGCTCCACAACCCCGAACGCTATCCCCTGTCGGCCTCCTCGCTGGGCCATCTGGTGGATGGGCTCATCACGCTTTATGCGGAACGGAAGACGGGCATCCCGTGGGAGGTCTTCGCGTCGCTGCTTCGGCAGGACGATGTGCTTTGTCCCGTCCTGGACGCCTGCGGGAAGGACGAAGGAGGCAATCGGATCACGCGCACGGAGGTCTTGGCGGGGCTCAATGTCTGTCGGAATGCGTTCCTGCCGCATGGCCTGCCAGGCGATCTGGCCTTTGACGAGAGCCGCCTGAAGTCGTTTGACGTGAGAAGGTTCCATGCCTTCCAGACGGCGGCGCGCGCCTTCCTCGGCATGGTGAACGAAGCGCAGGGCGGCGTCTCATCCGTGGCGGGCTTCGTGAGGAACATGCTGCAGCGCATCTACGCCCAACGCACATTGCCGTCGGACGCCAAGGAATTCCGTTCGGCCGCGGAGCTCGTGCGGCAGATCCTGGGGGAGCTGGAGAGCGAACAGGTCGTCGGCTTGGGATTGTCGGAGGGGGCGCGGGTGGGCCTGCTGCGCAAGACGGTCGCCGAAGCGTCCTATTCGCTGGATCCGGATTCCAAGTCGGCCGTGAAGACGGAGGGCTGGCTGGAGCTCGCCTGGAGTCCGGCTTCCAAGATCGCGTTGGCGGGCTTCAGGGAAGGTGCCGTTCCCGATGCCGTGGTGGGTCATGCGTTCCTGCCGGATGCGTTGCGCGAGGCACTGGCGCTCACCTCCAACAGGCGCCGATTGGCGCGTGATTCGTTCCTGCTGGCGGATCTCCTTCGGGCACGGGCGAAGGAGCCTGGCAGCGTGCGTGCCTATGTGTCGCAGACCAACAATGCGGGCGATCTGCATCGTCCGTCGCGCCTGCTCTTCCTGGTGGCGGCGGACAGGCTGGCGTTGCGTGCCAGGGGACTCTTCGGCGATCTGCCGCCGAGCGCCCCCAGTCCGGCGCGCGTGCTCGTCGACGCCTGGCGGCCGCAGTTGCCGACCGAAGTCGAGATCTACGGCAAGAAGGCCGAGTTCCCCGACGGCCGTCTCTCCGCCTCCGCGATCGACGCGTGGCTGAAGTGTCCGTTCTCCTATCTTTTTACCTATGGCCTTGGCATGCGTCGCGTCGAGGAACGCACGGAACTCGAGGCGGACGACTTTGGCACGGTGGTTCATCGTGTGCTGGAGCTCTACGCGCATGAGCAACTCGCGCGCACGCAGCGGGGGCTCGTGCAGCTGCACGAGGTGGGCGACATCGAGGCGTCCTTGGCCAGGGCCATGGACGTCGTGCGTCGAAGCTACGGCGCACAGCCGAGCGTGAAATTGCGTCTGCAGCTGGATGCCGCCGCCGACCGCCTGCGGTGCTTCGCGCGCATTCAGGCGAAGTGGGCGTCAGAAGGCTGGGTGGTGAAGGAAAAGCCCGAGTATGACTTCGTGACGCGTCCCTTCGCCGGCGAGGGCGACTGCGACGTGTCCATCAAGGGCTCCGTTGACCGCATCGACTGGAAGGAGGGTGAGGGCTATCGCCTCATCGACTACAAGACCTGGGATCGCCGATCGGGCGCCACGGGCCGTATCCTCAAGGGCGGTCTCGATCAGTCGCAGCATGCGGCCCGGCTGAAGCTGCCGGTTCTGGGCGCGGGCGAGGAAGAGAAGAAGCGCAAGCGTTTCCTCACCGTGCAGCTGCCGCTCTACGGACGGTGCCTGGAGCGATATGCGCCAGAGCTCTTCGAGGGCAAGATCGTCGACTACTGCTATGTGCTGTTGGGAAGCACGCCCGAGGATTCGGTTGTGCTGGGCAGCGTGTTTGACCAGAAGCCCTTCGAGGCGGCAAAAGTGGGCAAGGTGCCTTTGGCGGAACATGTCGAGTTGGCCCTGGAGACGGCCCGTGTGGCCATCCGCCGCATTCGCGGCAATTTCTTCTGGCCGCCTGGACCATCCGAAGAATGGCGATGGGACGTCAAGGATCTCCTGTCGGTTTCGCCCGAAAAGGACTTCCCCGTGGGCACGGCCTGGCGCGATGCGCAGGAGGCGAAATTGGCGCAGCTGGCGGCAGAGGGAGGTGCGGCATGAAGCAGAACCTGATCATCCGCGCTTCGGCCGGTACGGGCAAGACGTTTTCGCTGGCGACGCGCTTCATCCGCCTGATGCTGTTCCAGCGCGTTTCGCCGGAGCGCATTGTGGCGTTGACGTTTTCGCGTGCGGCGGCGCAGGAGATCTACATGAAGCTCCTGGACCGCCTGTGGAACGCGGCATGCTCGGAGAAGGGGGCGGCCGTCGAGCGGGACATTCTGCTGCAGGGCCTGAGCGACGCCGAGCGGAAGGCCGCCGAGGCGATCGACTGGCGTCCGGGCCGGTTCGCGGAGATTCTGCGGGACGTGATTGCCACGCAGCATCACGGCACGATCGCCACGCTGGACAGCTTCATCCTCAAGATCGTGCGGAGCTTCCCGCTCGAGATGGGGTTCCAGAACGCGGTGGACGTGCTGGACGGCTTCGGCGAGAAGAAGGCGGTGGCCGAGGCGCAGCATGCGCTGCTGGACGGGACCGACGCGAACGGCGAGTTCACGCAGGCCTACAAGCTGGCGACGGGCGGTGAATTCTGCCGTGCCTGCTCGAAGGCGCTGGGCGATGCGCTGACGGGTTGGCGTGATTTCCTTCTGTCTAACCCGGATTGCCGGGATTGGACTGCCGCGTCGATGCGTGCGGCGCTGGGCGTGCCCGAGAATCCGCAGCGGCCTTCTGTGGACGCGTTGCCCGTCACGGGGAAGCGCGGCGATCCGTTTGGCGCCGTCGTGAATGCCCTGGAGGCCTTCACGGGAGCGGAGAGCGTGTTCCCCAAGAACAAGGGCGGCGAACTGATGCAGTACCTCGCCGTCCATCCGGAGGAGACGACTTATACCTATCAGACCGACAAAGGCAATGACAAGTCGATCGTCTGCACGCCCGCATGCGCCGCGGCCATTCGCGACATCGTCAAATACATGATGGACGTGAAGCTGGGCCGCGTGCTTGAGGTCGTGCACGCCAAGCTGCTGCTCTGCCGCATGATCGAGCACAAGTACGACGAGGCGACGCGCAGGCGGGGCCTGCTGACCTTCTCGGACTTCACGGATTGTCAGGCGCTGGCGGAGCGGGATTCGGAGTCTGCGCTCAAGCTGGAGAATCTCCAGTTCCGCTTCGATGCGCGCTTCGACCACTGGGCGCTGGATGAGTTCCAGGACACGAGCGCCCTGCAGTGGTTGTGCTTGAGGCGCCTTGTCCGGGAGGCGGCGCAGCCGGGCGCGGGACGCTCGGTGATGGCGGTGGGCGACCTGAAGCAGTCGATCTACACCTGGCGTGGCGGCAACGATGCGCCGTTCAAGGAGATGATGGACGACTGGCCAGAATTCGCGGGGGACCAGGGCGAAGTCGTGCCGAACGACATCTCCTACCGATACGAGAAGAACACCGCCGATTTCGTCAACCGCGTGTTTGGTCCGGAGAACGTGCGCGGTTCGGGCGTGTTGGGCGACGAAAGCGACTTGGCGGTGTCGCGCTGGCTGGAGGACGATTGCTGGATGACCCATCGGCCGGACACGAAGGCCGGGGTCGAGAAGGCCAATGACTATGTGGCGGTGATTTCCGTGGATGCGGCACAGGCCGAGGCGGATGACGAAAACTCCTCCAGCGCCAATGAGGAGGATTCGGGCGGTGCCGCCCTGAAGATTCTCGCACCGCAGATCTGCGCGTGTGTGGCGGATCTCTGGCGCGAGCACGAGGCGAAGCAGAGCACGGACACGGTGGGCATTCTGGTGCGCAACAACCGCGACGGGCTTGCGTTGGCCGAGCGGTTGCGCGCCTGCGGCCCCGAGGGTCTGCCCGTCGTCTGGGAAGGGGCGAGTGGTGCGCTGGATGCGCCGATCGTGCGTGCGGTGCTGGAGCTGCTGAAGCTCGCCGAACACCCGGAGGACTCCTTTGCGTGGCAGACGGTGCACACGCTCTTCCCCATTTGCGGGATTGTCTTCCCGGGCATCACGCACGTCGGGAAGGTGTCGCAGGAGGTGGCGAAAATGCTGACGCGCTTTGGCCTCGCGCGCACGCTGCGCGAGATCGTGGCCAGGCTCGCCGCCGCGCCCGAACGACCTGATCCGCGAAGCCTGCAGCGGCTGGAGGCGCTCGTGCGCGAAGGCGTCAACTACGAAAGGCGGCGGGACGCGGCGAGGGGGATCCTCGCGTTTGCGGATTATCTGGCCACCACATCGGGACGCGAAGCCTCGGCCTCGCCGCACGTCATACGCATTCTCACCATCCACCGCTCCAAGGGTCTTACGCTTGACCACGTGATCGTGCCGATCCTGGAGACCGGCAAGACGGACACCATCGTGAAGCCGCGCAAGGGGACGCCGCTGTCGGGTGCGGGATGGGCGATCAACGCCTTGCCGGAGGCGGAGGCTCTGCTCAACCCCATGATCGCCAGGGCCTGGCGCCAGGCGGCCAATGAACGGGTGCTGGAGCAGCTGCGCCTCAACTATGTGGCGCTGACGCGTGCGCGCAAGTCGACGCACGTCTTCGTCTGTGGCGACGACCATGCCGGCAAGGTGCAGTTCCGCGATCTTCTGGTGCAGCCCTTTCTTCAGGAGTCGCCTTCGCGGGAATGCCCCTACGGGACGTTGGTCTGCGAACTGGGGTCCATGCCCGACTTTGGCCGCAAGGAGACCGCGGCGGCGGAGGAGGTGCCCTGGACGCACGCCGCAGGCGATACGCGGGTGGCGCGTCGTTCGCCGTCTTCGGACATGGCCAGCCACGGCACGGGATGGAAGATGGCGACGGCCTCGCTTTTCGCGGATGAAGGCGCCACGGCGTCGGAGCGGGGAACGCTGGCACATGCGCGCTATGCCGCGATTGCCTGGATCGATCCTGCCGCGCCCAAGGACGAGACGGAGTCCCGGATCCTCAATTCACCTTGGTCGGCGGCATTTGTGCGCACGGACGCGGATGAGGCGCTCTGGCGCGAGCGTTCGTATGAGCTCATGATCCAGGGTGCCTGGGAGACCGGGCAGTTTGACCGCGTCGTGTTTCGCATTGAGGGCGGACGTCGCACGGCCGTGATCTATGACTTCAAGACGAACGCCCGGCGCGCAGGGGAATCGGAGGCGCAATTCGCCACAAGGCTTTGCGAGACGTATGCGGGGCAGATGCGCAGCTATCGAAACGCCCTCGCGGCTTTGACGGGGATTCCGTTGGCCGACGTTCGCGCCAAGCTGTTGCTTGAGTCCACGATGGGCGTAGTCGACTGCGAAGCGAAAGGCTGAGTTTCGGGGATGAGCGGCAAGATCATCGGTTGCGTCATGGTGCTGGCGGTGCTGGTCGCCATCTGGCTCATGTGCGGTCAGTACGGACTCATCCCCGGGCTCGACTTCGGCTGTGGGCAGTATTACTACACGGACATCCCGGACTGGCAGAAGTATTTCTCGGTGAAGGGCGTTGTCGACAACTGTCCTCGCTGGGTGTACTTCGTCCTCTTCTTCCTGTGGGGCTATGCCATGTATCGCCTGTGGCGTTGGATCGACAAGCGTCCCTGATGGGTTATTTGGCCCTGCTGCTCTGCTTGGATGACGCGCACGGAAATCGGACGGTGCGATGACTCTTTTTTGTTTATTGGTTTTTTGATATAATGCACGGCTAACGCCGTAAGGGCGGTCCGGAGAAGCTCCATGTCGTGTGTGGAGTGCCGAAGGTGTAAATCCCCGAAAGGGTCGGGGACGATCTCTCAGGCAAAAGGACGGAAAGGACTAATAGACGAATGAACTGGCTTGACGCGTTCACCGAGTACGTGAACATCGTGGACGACTATGTGTGGGGCATGCCCCTCATCTGCCTGATTCTCTTTGGCGGCATCTGGTTGACCATTAGTCTGCGCGGCATGCAGTTCGTCCAGCTGCCGCGCGCCCTCAGGTACATGCTCAAGAACGAGGAGACCGGCAAGGGCGAGGTCACCTCCTTCGCGGCGCTCTGCACGGCGCTTTCGGCGACCATCGGCACGGGCAACATCGTGGGTGTGGCCACCGCCTATGTGACGGGCGGTCCGGGCGCCATCTTCTGGATGTGGACGGCGGCGCTCTTCGGCATGGCCACGAAATACTCCGAAGGCCTGCTTGCCGTCAAATACCGCGACCACGACCCCGAGACGGGGCGCACGCTGGGCGGCCCGTTCTACTACATCGAGCGCGGCATGGGCCCCAGATGGAAATGGCTCGCGAAGCTCTTCTCGGTGTTTGGCGTGATGGTGGGCCTGTTCGGCATTGGCACCTTCACGCAGGTGAACTCGATCTGCGGCTCGTTCAACACGTTCTTCCAGACCTGGATCGACCCGGCGAAGACGCATGTCTTCACGATCTTCGGAAACCAGTACTCCTGCGGCGTCATCTTCGGCTCGATCCTGCTGGCCTTCATGGTGGGCATGGTGGTGATCGGTGGCCTCAAGCGCATCGCCGCCGTGTCCGAGAAGGTGATCCCGCTGATGGTGGTGCTGTACGCCGTCTTCGTGCTGCTGCTGCTGGGCTGCAACATCACGGCGATTCCCGCCGCCGTCGCGGCCATCGTCAAGGGCGCCTTCGCGCCGAGCGCCGTCACGGGCGGCATCGTCGGTTCCTTCATCGTCGCCATGCAGAAGGGCATCGCCCGCGGCATCTTCTCCAATGAGGCGGGTCTCGGCTCGGCCCCGATCGCGGCGGCGGCGGCGCAGACGCATGAGCCGGTGCGGCAGGGCCTCGTCTCGATGACGGGCACGTTCCTCGACACGATCGTCGTCTGCTCGATGACGGGTCTGGCCCTCACGCTCACGGGCCAGAAGTTCGGTCCGGACGCGCTGCAGGGTGCGGCCGCCACCATGCAGGCCTTCCGCGAGGGCATTCCCTTCCTGCCCTGGATCGTGACCGACTTCTTCCTCATGGCCTCGCTCATCCTCTTCGGCTTCACCACGATTCTGGGCTGGGACTACTATTCCGAGCGTTGCCTGGAGTATCTGACGGGCGGCAACATGAAGCCGGTCATGATCTACCGCTGGCTGTACATCGCCGCCGTGTTTGTGGGACCCTACATGACGATCTCCGCGGTGTGGGGCATCGCCGACATCGTGAACGGCCTCATGGCCATCCCGAACATGATCGCCCTCATCGTGCTGTCGGGCGTCATCGCGAAGGAGACGAAGAGCTACTTCGACCGTCTGAAGCGCGGCGAGATCACGGAATAGGCGGCATTCCCGAAGGAATGGTCGGTTCGGGAGAGAGGGCGTGATGCGGGGCTTCATCTATGCCAGCCTGACGATTCTCATCTGGGGCGTCACGTTCGTCAACACGCGCGCGCTGCTGAACCAGTTCTCGTCGCTTGAGATCCAGGTGCTGCGGTTTGCCCTGGCGTATGTCGTGCTGTGGGCGATCCACCCCAGGCGCGCGCGTCTGCCCTGGCGGGAGGAGGGACTCTTCGTGCTGCTGGGCCTGACGGGCGTCGCCGTCTACCAACTGATGGAGAATTGCGCCATCCACTACACCAACGCCTCCAACGTCTCGATCCTCGTGGCGCTCAATCCGGCGATCACGGCGATCCTGGCGCGTCTCGTCAACGGCGAACGCCGCCTCTCGCCGCTGTTTCTGGTGGGTTTCCTGGTGGCGATCACGGGCGTGGTGATGGTGAGCCTGAATGGCGTGAGCGCCTTTCACTTCCGTCCCGTCGGGGATCTGATGGCCCTGGCGGCCATGTTGAGCTGGGGGTTCTATTCGATTCTCGTCTCGCGGGTCAATCAGCTTTCGCTCAGCCCCGTGGTGGTGATCCGCCGCACGTTCTTCTGGGCGCTGGCGCTGACGTTGCCGCTGGTCCTCTTTGGCCTCACCCCCGTGGGCGGAGAGGTGATGGAGGGCTCGTTCAAGGTGACGCTGGACCTGGCCGCCAATCAGGCGCGCTTCAGTTCGGCGCTCAATTTCGTCAACCTGGGGTTCCTGGGGTGCCTGGCCTCCGCCGCCTGCTTTGTGTGGTGGAACAAGTCCTGCAAGATTCTGGGGGTTGTCCGCTGCACCGTGGGGCTCTACCTCATCCCGGCGATCACGGTCGTGTTCGCCTATCTCTTCTTGGGCGAACGGCTCACGGCGGTTTCCGCGGCCGGCGCCGTCCTCACGGTGGTGGGCGTGTTGATCTCCGGCTGGCGCAGATGAAATAGCGCGCAGTTGACGGGTGAGCGCACAAAATGCTATACTTCAACGTTCGTAGTGGCAAAACATGGAGGACATGAGACTTATGCACCTGGATTTCCTTAAGCGTCGTTGGGCCTTTGCGCTGGCGGGCGTGCTGGCCGCCCCGGCCGCATTGGCCGCCACCTGGTATGCCGATGCCGCGAAATACGAATCTTCCGGGGATGGCACCACGGCCGCCACGGCGTTCGGCACCATTCAGGAGGCGATTGACGCGGCGGCGGCGAACGACACCGTCTACGTGCTGCCGGGCGTCTACGACAAGGGAGGCCGCCGTTCCGAGGCCGCCGAGGGCGACAGCCTCACCCGCGTGCTCGTGACGAAGCCGCTGCGCATCATCTCCATGGAAGGCGCGGCCGCCACACACATCGTGGGTGCACCGGATCCGGCGACGAAAGACACCGTCCATAAGGGCCGTGGCCCCAATGCCGTGCGCTGCGTGCGCTTCGAATTGGCGGCGGGCGAAGGCACCGCGACAAGTCTGCTGCAGGGCTTCACGATTCGGGATGGCTACTGCGGGCAGCAATATGGGGTCAATTCGGACGGCTCGCAGGGGGCGGCTGGGCCAGACATCCCGTCGGGCAACCCGGGCGGCGTGGCGATGCCGCAGGCGTGTCGGCAGAACATCTACGTGACGGATTCGGTGCTGTTCAATGGCTATGGCGTTCGCGGCGGCAACGCACGCAACGGCTGCTATGTGCGCTGCCGGTTCCGTCCGGGCGCCGGCGACAACGGCATGGGGCGCGACCTCTACTGTGTGGGCTGCCTCTTCGAACGGCCCAGCGCCAACCTGATGTCCTGCCAACTGCTCAACTGCGTGATCGCGGATGCGCCTGGCGGTTTTCCGCTGATGCGCGTGGGCGGCAACACGGGGCTGTACAACACGATCCTCGCCCACTGCAGTCTTACGCCGCCGAGTGGGGGCATCACCGAGGTGCATACGTTGGGGTCGTATCATTCGTCTCTGCCGTATCCGGTCAACTCCGACGAGGAGGCGTGCCTCTATGGGGCCTTCCGTCCGTTCTTCGCGCCTTTGCGGGGCGACTTCCACGTGCGCACGGGTGTCGCCGAAGCCACGCTCGCGAGCAAGACGGTCTTCGAAGACTTCTGCAAAAAGTATCTGGGCAGCGCCTCGCGGGTGGGCGTGGACATCCGCAAGGACTTCGACGGCAACGAATTCGCGACGTCGGACGCGTACCCGGCGGGCTGCTATGCCACGGCCAAAACGCCGGCGGGCGGCTGCGTGGAGTTCATCAATCGGCGGGTGGTCTGTGATGGCCACGAGTCGGGCGGCGACCGGTCCACGGCGATGTACGCCTACTCCGAGACGCCCCGCGAGACGATTCGCGTGACGCCGCCGGCCGGCGTGGCCTATTTTTCATATGCGCCGGGCGCGGACCAGGGCGGCATCCAGTATCCCGAGATGGACGAATCGCTTTACGTGGCGCTCCCGCCGGCTGGCGTGGTGCTCACGAACGAGCCGAATACCGTGGAGAGCGAGCTCTACGTCTCAGCCGAAGACGGCAATGACGAGACGGGTGACGGTTCGGCGGCGGCTCCGTATCGGACGCTCGCCAAGGTGGTTACTGAAGCGCCTGCAGGGAAGCGCGTGTTCATCCATGCGGCGGCGGGCGACTACAAGGACGAAACGATGACGGAGGAGAAGTGCCAGTGGCGTGTTTCGCTGACCGGCAAGACGATCCGGCTCAAAGGCGCCGGACGCGGGCTGTCGTTCATCTCGGGTGCGCCGGATCCCGATACGAACGAGGATTTGCTTGACCGCCGCGGCCCGAAGGCGGTTCGGTGCGTCATCATGGATGGCAGCAAGCTCAGCTGTGTGCAGGGCTTCACGATCCGCAATGGCTATTCGGATGCGGGAATGGAGAACGACTATCTGCGGAAAGGCGCTTTGGTGTGCGTGCTCACGTCCACTTCGGCGCGTTGCCAATGCGTCGACTGCGAGCTGGAGGGCGGCCAGGCCTTCCGTGGCGGCCAGGCCTGGAATGGCGTGTTCACGCGCTGCATCTTCCATGGCTGGCGCCTCACGACGGGCGGGCACGCCATACGCTACGGCGACCTCCGCAGCTGCATCTTCCACGACAATCAGATCAGCGGCGCCGGCAGCATCGACAGCTCCTCGCTCTACCAGTGCACGCTCGTCACCACCAACAACTTCTCGACGCACATCAACACGTGTTCGCTGGATGGCTGCATCACGTATGCCGCAACAGGCAACAACGCCGACCAGAAGGTCGATGGCGTGACGCGCTGCTTCTATACGCTGCTGGGCGCCGGGCGCTACGTGGCCAACAGCACGCCGTTGGGCGAGGACATGGCCCGGAAGGTCGAGCAGGGCTTTGTGGATGTCGCGGGCGGCGATTTCCGTCTGCGCACCACCTCTGCCGTCTTCACCAATCTCTATGCGGGCGTGGACGCGAACTACTGGAAGTTGCCGGCGACCGACGTCTATGGCGTGCCGTTCGACTACGTGCACGGCAATGTGCTGCCGGGCGCCGTGCAGACGCCGGCACAGGTGGTAGTGGGCGCCGCGTGCGCGTATGGCGACTATTCGCAGGGCGGCGGTACCAACATCCTCTCCGCGGGCGAGTCGGTCACCATCACGTTCGCGGGCAACGGCACGCGGCGCCTGGATGGTCTGCTGGTGAATGGCGAAAGCCAGGAGGCGCTGACCTATTCCTACACGTGCCCGCCGCTCTTCGACGAATCGGGCAATGTGATTCCGCCGGTCTTCGTTGCGCCGATTCTGGCGACGAACTGGTATGTGAACGCGGTTTCGGGCAACGACGACAACGACGGCTGCACGCCCGAGACGGCCTGGCGCACGCTGGAGCGGATCAACACCTCGGGCGTGGTGTGGGAAGGCGACCTCGTGCACGCGGCGCCCGGCGACTATGCGGACGGACGGCACGAAAGCGCGACACAGGGCAATTCGCGCTTCTACCTGCCCCGCAAGGTGACGCTGGTGGCGGACGAAGGCCCGGAGGTCACGCGCATCCTCGGCGAAAAGAGCACGGGTGACGGGTCTGACGTCAATGGCCGCGGCCCGGGGGCGCTGCGGTGCGCCGAGTTGGCGAGTGGCGCCGTGTTGAGGCGCTTCACGCTGACGGGTGGCCGCACCGTGGGCACGGGAACGAGTGAGACCAACCTGGACTGTGGCGGCGGCATCCTGTCGAACGGCAGTGCGCGCAGCGACGTCAACGCCGGCACGGCCTATGACTGCGTCGTCACCAACTGTGTGGCCGGGCGTGGCGGTGCGATACGGTATGGCCGCCTGGTCAACTGCCGCCTGCTCTACAACAACGCCACAGGCTGCACGCCCACCGGCTATGGCTCAGAACTCATTGGCTGCTTCGTGGATGGCTGCGGGCAATTCCAGTGGTGCCGCTTCGCCACCGGCGTCTACCGCTGCACGTTCGGCATTCACAATGCCGTCAGTGGCGATCCCTTCGACTACGTCAACACTGTCGTCGACTCCGTGATCATGCTGGGTTGCAAGGCCGGTGTGGCGGCGCAGACGGCGGCGTTCTCGGGATGCGTCTTCGTCACCAACACCACCTGGACGGCGGATATGATCGCCGCCAAGACGACCAACTGCCGTTGGGTGGACTCCGTGGAGGAACTGGGCCTTGACGCCGAGGGGCGGCCTACGGCGAAGACGTCGCTGGTGGTGGATGCGGGATCGGACGATGTGCCGGCCGCGGCCCAGGCCCGGCTGGACGGCGTGGATGTGCAGGGCCTGCCGCGCATCTCCAACGGCCGCATCGACCTGGGCGCCTACGAGTACGACTGGCGTCCGGTGTATGCGCGCGATCTTGGTTTGCGTTCGGATGCTGTGGTAAGCGCCGACGAACAGGTGGTCGAAGGTCCTGCGGGCACGGTCAATGTTCCCGCCGGGGCGGTGACGCTGCGGCTGGCCGGGGCTGCCGCCACGCGTGTGACGTATGATGTGCCGGTCCTGGTGACGGGCTCGGGCACGCTGACGGCCACGCTCAACGACGAGCCCCTTGCGACCTTCACGGCGGCCGATGGGGCGAAGACGCTCTCCTTCCAGGCCACGGCGGACGTCAACTCGCTGGTGTTCGCGTATGCGCCGGGCGCGGACGACGCGGGCTATGCGCAGCTGTCGGCCCTGGTGCGCCACATGAAGGGCTCGATGTTCTACTTCCGCTGAGGGGCGTGGACCATGCGCGATTGGATGCGGCTGCTGAAATGAGAATCTCGGCCAACACATTGCCGATCCTCGTCGACTACGCCCGCAACGGGCGGGTGGTGGTGTTTGACACGGAGACGACGGGCTGCACACGCGACGACGAGATCTGCCAGTTGGCGGCCGCCGAATACGTGAACGGGGAGCTCACGCGCAAGATGAGCGTCTACATCTGCCCGACGTGCGAGATGAATCCCTGTGCCGAGGCTGTCCATGGCCTTTCGATGGATTTCCTCTTCGAGCATGGCCTCACGGCCGAAGAGGCGTTGCCGCAGTTCTTCGAGTTCCTCGGCGACCACGTTCTGCTGGTGGCGCACAACATCACGTTTGACCTGCGCATGGTGCAGAACATGTGCCGCAAGTTCGATCTTGAGTTCTGCGCCGAGGCGATCGAGACGTGCGACACGATCGCCTTGGCGAAAAATCTCGCGCCCGGGCTGCCCAGCTATAAGCTGTGCAATCTCCTGGGCGCGCTCGACATCGAGGGGTGCAACAGTCATGACGCCCTCGATGATGTCCTGGCCTGTGCCGGCCTCTTCTTCAGGCTGCTCGCTTAGGCGATCTGAATGCGCTTGGCCTGCGTCTCGGTGCGCTTCTTCACGACTACCGTGAGGATGCCGTTCTCGAGTTTGGCGACCAAGGCGGACGGATCGGCCATCTCCGGCAGATCCACGCTCATGGCGTAGTTGGCGTGTTCGAATTCCGCGACTACCTGACGGAAACCCGCCGGCGCCTGATAGGCGGTGTGGGTCTTCAGCGTGAGCGTGCGGTTTTCGATGTGCAGCTCGGCGTCTTCCTTGCGGGTGCCGGGCAGCTGGACCTTGAGCTCGTACTCTTCGGGCTTTTCGGTGAAGGTCGCAACGGGGACGATGTATTTTTCGGTGTCCATGATTCTACTCCTTATGTGATTTCTGTGTTGCGTTTGAGGGTTAGTCCTGAATGGCGATGTGGCGCACGCCTGTGGCTTCGGCCTTGGGCAGCTCCACGCGCAGGATGCCGTTGGTGAACTTGGCGTTGGCCTTCTCGGCATTGACGCGGAAGGGCAGCTCCAGGCGACGGCTCCAGGCGGGACGGGCGGCTTCGGCCTTGCCCGTTTCGGCATTGTTGGTGGCGGCGGGGCGGTCTGCGATGACGACGGCCTGCGGCTCAAGGGTGAGCTCCACGTCCTGGGCGGTCTTGCCGGGCAGTTCCATGTCCAGAATGATGGCGTTGTCGTCCAGGTAGACGTTGACCGGCGGGAATCGACCGGCTGCCCGTTCGCGCATCCGGCGGAATGCCAGGTTGCCGGTGTCGAAGAGTTCATCGAAGATATTCAGCGGATCGATGTTGAGAAGTGTATTCATTTGGTTGTCCTTTCTTTTATCTTGGTCACACACTTAGCTTTAGCAAGAGGCGTGCCAAAAGGTTAAACGGCTCATTTCAGATCATATTACGTGCCACTGTGACACACCATGGCGCAGGATGGCGCAGATTCTGTGGGCACAATGCCCCTCTTACGGGAGAAATAAACCCTGTTCGCATACGATGAGATTTCAATGCGTAATAAATCTCATGGTCTATGGCAGGGATTATTCTGCTGATAATTGACGTTTTCGGCCAATTATTCAATTTACGAGGGGAAGAGGAGTGCGAGGTGCCCGAGGGAACTCAATACAGCACTTCGAAATCGGCGATGTTCTGGCTGGGGGTGACCGTCAGGTCCACATAGCAGGAGCCGAAGATGTCCATGATTTTGAAAGGCATCTCCTGGCCATTGACCAGAACGCGGGCGGCCTGCTGGCCGGGCGGCAGCAGCAAATGCGCCTCCACGGATTCGGAAGGACATTCCAGGCGATAGCGGAAGCCCTTGTCGGTGAAGTTCCAGCGTACGTCCACTTTCTTTCTGGAGACCTCGTAGCCGGTCAGGTAGCGACCCTCGGTGTAGGGCGTCACGGCCCATCGAGGCGCAAAGCGCATTCGGCGATAAAGCTTGTCAAGGTCTTGGATGCCAGCCAATCCCTGGTCCACGGCGCTCAGGATAGCGGCGGCACCCCAGGCGCTGGGGCCGCGTCCCTGCGGTTTGCCCGTGGTGGGATGATAGAGGAAGAACACCCGGCCGTCGTCCCGCAGCACCATCTTGACCAGGCGCTCGAGAATGTCCCAGCCGTACGCCTCACAACCGCTTTCGAAGGCGCCTTTGGCCAATTCGCCCGCCGTGAACGGACAGATTGCGCCGTTGACGTATTGCCCCTTGCGGTGATTTGGGTTCGGGCCGAAGTCCTCATAGGGCGGATCAATGGTGAACCATTCGGCAAATGCCTGTGTGGTCTGGCGGCGGGTACGATACTCGTCAATGACGCCATGGCGCTGTTCGAGCGTGAGGATCCCCCGATTGAGGGCGTACGCGTCGCTCATCGACAGGCGATTGGTCTCGTTGTTGTCCTGAGGCGGACAGTTGAGAGGCAGCTGATGGCGGAAGAAGCGCCCATTCCACAAATGGCGCATGGTGTTCTCCCGCAGCGTGGCGGCACGTGCTCGCCATTGCCGGGCCTGAGCGGTCTGGCCGAAGCGTTCGTTGATCCAGGCGAGCTGCGTCATGGCCTGGTAGACGCCCGTGTTGTCGCCGTGCATGATCGCCATGGGCTCGTTGAGCTGGATGGTGCGGTTGCGCACAGAGAGCGGATCGGCGGTGAAGTCCCAGGTGTCTATGGTATAGGGGCGTTTGCAGAGTCCGTGGGCGGCATCCCAGCGCTTGACGTCACGCGTCTGGTAGTCGATGCCCTTCTCAAGACGCGGCAGGGCCCGCCGCAGCCAGTCGTCGTCGCCTGTGGTACGCCAGGCCTGGAGGCAGCCCTCGACCATCAGATATTCGATGTCCGCCTCAAGCTCCAGGCGCACCAGCGACTGATTGTCTTCAGGATAAAGTATGCGGCAGTCGGGGTTGACGAACGTCCAATGAAAGTCGTCCAGCTGCTTGATGAGCTCATAGAACTGTCCGTCGGCCCGTTGCGTGTCAAGGATGAAGTCGAGAAAGCTCGTGAGGTCGTATTCCCAGTGGCAATAGCCCTTCATCTGATGAATGTGGTCGCGCACCCAGTTCAGCTGGCACATCAGGACGCGTCCGTCGATGAAAACCTGGCGGCGGTCGGCCCAGACGACCTTGCGCAGATGCCATAGCGCATCGCCGAGATCGTGGTCGCGCGTCGTCAGCACGCCGGGATAGGCGAGCTCCCAGTTGTTGTAGGTGCCGCAGTTGCGCTTGCCGCAGCGCATGCGCGGCAGGGGATGGGCGAAGAGGATTTCCCGGTCCGCGTTGATCTTCAGGGTGGCGGGGTCGGGGAGCTGGCCGGGCGGCAGAGGCTGGAGGGCAGCTTCGGCGAGGCCCGCAAGCGCGACAAGGCCCGCGATCAGGAAAGATCTTGCCATGGGTCACAGATCCCGATATTCGGAGTTGTCGCGGGAGGTGTCGTCGTTTTCGACGATCAGGCAGCTGGTGCCGGGCTTCGTCTCGATGGCGTGCCAGACGCCGGCCTTGACGTTGTAGACCTTGCCGGGAACCAGGGGCTCGCGCACGGCATCTTCGCCGATGAGCAGGGTGGCTTCGCCGACAAGGAGCACGAACACCTCGTCGGTGAGCAGGTGGCGCTCCAGGTAGGTGGCCTTCTCGAAGCGGGGCCCGTGGTTGAGGGTGGCCACGCGCCAGGCCTTGAAGGCCATGAGCGGCTTGTAGTTCTCGCCCTCGTAGGAGATGATCTCGAGTCCGTTGCGCGTTGTCTTTTCGATGTCCATGCTGAATCCTCGGGCGGGAATTATAGCAATTTGCGGCAAAGGCAGTCAAGGAGGTGACTATTCGGGGAAACTGTGGTAGAATAGAGAAAATACGAGGAATGAAAGGTCTAGTTGAATGAATAGGTGGGTGAATAAGATCAAAGTGCATATCGTGGCGCTGATGGCGTGCGGCGTCTGCTCGGTCTGGGCGGATGGGGCGTTTCGTCCGGCCGCCACAGTGGCCTTCACCGATACGCGCATCATCGCGGGGCATGTTCAGCTGTTGGGCAAAG
>JAKSOW010000082.1 GCA_024405395.1 Kiritimatiellia bacterium
AGGTGTTCATGCTGGACCAGCTGCGTTGGTGCGGCTATCCGCGTCAGGCGCCTGAGGTCTCGGTGCTGCGCGCTTCGTCCGACAAGGCCGTGGCCGCCATGGCCGAGATTGTCGCCATTGAATTGTCGCGGGCGCGCTAGGCGCGCTGCGGATCGTCGCCGTGTAGGGGCGCGTCTGCCGGAGACGAAGCTGGTGCATTGAGGCGAAGGATTCAGATGGAGAAGACGGAACGCCTGGCGTCGCTTGACGCACTTCGCGGATTTGACATGTGGTTCATCACGGGAGGCTCATCCTTCCTGGTGGCGTTGGCCTGGCTTCTCACGGGCACACGCGAGACCTGGATCGCCACGCAGATGACGCATGTCGAGTGGGCCGGCCTGCGGATCTACGATCTCATCTTCCCGCTCTTTCTCTTCATCTCGGGCGTGTCCTTCCCCTATTCGTGCGCCAAACGCCGGGAGGCGGGTGCGACCACGGGGGGCATCTTGCGCCACATTCTCGTCCGCACGCTGATTCTGATTGGGCTCGGGCTTGTCTACAGTCGCATTCAGCTTTGGGACTGGCCGCATTTTCGCGTGTGGAGCGTGATCGGCCGCGTTGGCATTTCCTGGGGCGTGGCGGCCGCCTTGTGGACCGTGTTCAAGCCGCGTACGTGCGCAGTCATCACGGGCGTCACGCTGCTGGTCTGGTGGCTGCTGCTTGCGCTCGTTCCTTCGCCGGATGCTCCAGCCGGTGCCGCCCCGATGGCCACAGGCGCGAACTGCATCGCCACCTGGGTGGACTCCAACTTTCTCACCACGGCGCATCGGCATGAGGGAGGCCTTGCCACGCTGGCCATGCCGCCGCTCACCATGCTGGGCATCTTCGCCGGCGCATTTCTGCGGTGGCGGCCCGGAGCGCTCAGCGGCAATCGCCGTACGCTTGTGCTGTTGGGCGCAGGTGCAGTTTCCACGGCACTGGGTGGGGTGCTGGCCACCTGCTTCGGCGGACTTTCCCTGCCGATCGTCAAGAATGTCTATTCTTCCTCCTATTCGCTGATTGCGGGGGGCATCGCCTTTGCGTTGTTGGCGATGTTCTACTGGGTGATTGACGTCAAGGGCTGGGTGAAGTGGAGCCTCTACTTCCGGGTCATTGGGGCGAATGCCGTCGCCGTCTATATGGCTCACGCCTTCGTTCCCTGGAAGCCGATTGCTGCATCTCTCCTGGGTGCGTTGCCCAAGGCCTGTGCCGTGCCCGGGTGGGAAGCGCTTTGCCTGTCGACGGGGGCGCTTGCGGTAAGCTGGGGCGTGTTCTTTTTCCTCTATCGGAGAAAGATATTCATCAAAGTCTGACTGGGGCGTGTGGAGCATCATGTTATGAAGAAGACAAACGTGAATATGGTTGTCGCAGGGATCGCGTGCCTGTTGTCGGCCCTGGGCTTCGGAGCCTTTGACGCAAAGACCCTGCAGGCGCAGATTGATGCGGCAACGGCGGCAGGCGGCGGTACCGTGGTGGTGCCGAAGGGAACATGGGAGACGGGCCCGCTGGCGTTGAAGAGCAACGTCACGCTGCATCTCGAGAAGGGGGCTGTGCTCATGGGCGACCCGGATCCGGCGGTGTACAAGACGGCCAAGCTCCCTGCGCTCATCCATGTGAAGGACGCCGAGAACGTGGCGATCACCGGTGAGGGCACCATCGACGGGCGTGGCGGCATGATGTCCTCCAAGGTCTCGCGTCCGCATCTCGTCAACTTCTGGGAGTGCCGCAACGTGAAGGTCGAGGGGGTGACGCTGCGTTGCGGCGGAAGCTGGACGCTCTTTTCGCGGCGTTGTGATGGCGTCGTCTATCGTGGCGTCAAGATCTGGAGCCACCTGAATCACTGTGAGGATGGCATGGACGTGTCATCGCGGAATGTGCTCATCGAGGATTGCGATGTGGATGCCGATGATGACGCGCTTGTGTTCAAGACCTCCGAGCCCGACATCGTCGTGGAGAACGTCGAGGTGCGCAACTGCCGATTCGCATCGAGCTGCAACGCGATCAAGTTCGGCACGGAAAGCCATGGCCGCATCCGCAACGTCAATATCCACGACTGCACGCTGGCTCCGCCGTCTGCGCATGGCCGCTTTGATTGGCGTCGTGGCACGCCGGGCGTCACGGAATATCTGACCGGCATCTCCGCGATTGCCGTGGAGAGCGTGGACGGCGAAGACCTGGAGGACGTCACCATCCGCAACATCACGCTCTCGGGCTATCAGGTGCCGATCTTCGTGCGCTTTGGCCATCGCCGTGACTGCCGGAATGGCCGTACGCCCCTGCTGCGCAATGTGCTGCTCGAGAACATCACGGGTTCAGCGATGAGCCGCATCGCCTGTTCGATCACAGGCGTGGCCGGACGTCGTGTGGAGAATGTCACGCTGCGCAACGTCACGCTTGATTTCCCGGGCGGCGGTGTGGCGTCGGATACGCTTGTGCCTGTGCCGGAGGTGGAGAACAAATACCCGGAAGCGCGGATGTTCCACTGTCTGCCGCTGCCGGCCTATGCCTTTTATGTGCGACATGCCGATGGCGTGCGCTTCGAGAAGGTGACGACGCGTCATGCGGCTCCTGAGGGCCGGCCGGCGATCTTTGTGGATGACGCCACGATCACGACGGTCGCCTGCGATTTCCAGAAAAGCGAAGGCTCGCCAGATGTCGTGCGCCAGGTTGTGCCCGGTTCGGCCGAGAAGGCTGAGACCGCATTCTGGGATCAGGCAAAGAAGGACTATGGCTTCGTGGCTTTCCCCTCTGCCGTCGCAGGACGGAAACCGCCTTTGCTGGTGGTCTTGGGGTGCACGCCCGAAAAGCCCCTGGCGTATGTCCTGGCAGATTGCCTGAAGAACGGATGGGCCATGCTGCTGCCCTTCGCCAAGGATGCGCCGGGCGTTCTGGCGGCCATCGCCAAACTGGAGTCCGAGATCGACGCGTCGCGCATCTTGCTGCGGGGGGATGGTGCGGCGGCGGATCAGGCGCTGGCGCTCGTTGCGGCGGCCCCCACGAGATTCGCCGGCGTTGTGTCCGTGATGCCCTCCAAGTATCCGGAAGGATTTGAGGCGGCACGCGGGACGCCGGTCTGGGTTGTCTCGGCACTCGCGAATCCGGCTTCCGTCGATGTGGCCACACGGGTGTTCACCGCTTTGGCGCCAACAGGCGAGGGCCTTGAGGATTCGTTGGTGGCGGCCCTGAAGAATGGGCAGGTGCCGAAAGCGCACCGTGCCAAGCAGAAGAATCCGGACTATCCTCCCAAGCAGCGCAAGCTGGCCCTCCGCCGTGAGGCGGGTAAGGCGCGCATAGATGTCGCCGAAGGCAAGCGCGTATCGCTCTACGCGCCCACGATCAGCTGGTTGGCGTCGCAGCCGCTGCGGAGTGCCGATGGCGTCGGCAAACGGCGGCTCATCCTCGCCGGCGACTCAACCCTGCAGCATCGGGCGGATACGGCACCCCAGGGCAGCTGGGGAGAAGCCTTGGCCCCCATGCTGGCGGATGACGTGGAGATCGTCAACTGTGCCATCGGCGGAAAATCCACGCGTACCTTCATGCCTGATTGGCAGAAGAAGGTCGTGGACCAGATCCGTCCGGGAGACTGGGTGCTGATACAGTTCGGCCACAATGACATGTCCAAGGCGAGCGATCCCAAGGTTGACCGCCAGACCGATCCCGACGTCGAGTACATGAACAACCTCATCCGCTATGTCGCGGATGTCCGGCTGAAGGGCGGGCGCCCGCTGCTGGTGACCTCCATCACGCTCTATCTCTATGACGCCAAGACGAATGGCTGGAAGGAGAAGAATCCCCTGGCCCGCTGGGTGGCCGCCATGAAGCGTGTCGCGAATGAGTTTGAGGTGCCGATTGTCGACCTCAATGCGCTCACGCTTGCGCGAATCAAGGAGCTGGGCTGTGTCGAGGCGGGCAAGTGGTACATGTACTCGATCAACGGCAAGGACTGGGCGCATCCCGTCAAATCAGGGGCGGCGGAGATCGCGAAGATCTTCGCGGCGGACCTGCGGGCACAGGGCGGCGAGGCCGTGACGTTGCTCAGGAAATGAGAGAGGGTGGAGTCTGCCGATGAAAACGACAATCAGTGACTACACCTTTGCTGGGGGTGCGTAAATTGGTCGGTACGGTCAAATCGTATGATCCTAACCACCGAAGCCGCTGATTCCCGCCTTGAATAAGGCGTTCACCCAGGGTGTAGTCCGTTGTTTGCCCATATGAAATGGACTGCTGCCTACTGTGACAAGTTGATATTAGACGTCTAATGTCGCCGGATTAGGCGTCAGGTTCGGTTGTTTAGACGCCTATTGTACGGTATTTTGACGTCTAATGTGTTGCGTGCGATGAGTTCTTGCTCGGTCGGCTCCAGGAGTCCAATCGTCACGCGCAGTATCCGCTGCCGCGTCAGAGATAAGCTGATCGGTTGTAGAGCTTGTGGGGCAAATCAATTTGCCTTGAACTTTGATGGCAAAAGCCTATTGTGCCTTATCATCCATTGTGGTAGAATAACGAAAGCTCTTTGGGGAGCTATTGATCTTTTACATTGGTGGATGTGCCCAAGGCGTCCACTACCAGGTTCAGACGGGCCAGCGCCTGAACGAACCAGAACCCTGGTTGGGCGTGTCGTATCTGTGACCACCGCCCGCCAGGGAGCCGGGGAATCCCGAAAGGATCACGGTAACGTACGCAACAGTTGGCGTGTTTTCTGCGCAAATTCCAAATACAATGAAAGGAGGACTTATGGCAGATAAAAAACTGAAAGTTTACTGTGAGACGTCCTTCTGGAGTTATCTGAATGGACGTCCGACGCCGCTTGCGCATATTGCTGTCAAGCAGGCGGCATCGCTTAAGTGGTGGCAGGAGATCGCACCGCAGTGCGAGGTGTTCATTTCGCAGTTTGTAAGTTCGGAAGCCCGGGATGGAAATCCGCAGCGGGTTGAGATGCGTTCTCGCAGCCTTGATGGTGTGAAGGGCGTCAACGGCGCAACCGACGAAGTTGCTGAATTGGCGGAGAAGTTGATGGCGGCTCATGCCGTACCCGATTGTGAAGGGACGGATGCCCTGCATATCGCTACAGCGGCAGTGACCGGCATGGACGTTCTGCTGACGCTCAACTGCCGTCATATGGCAAATCCGGTGACCTTGCCGATTACGGTTTCTGTGATTGCCAGGGCGGGATACAAATCCCCAGTCATAATTACGCCGATGGAGTTTCTGGAACGCAAAGAGGAGTTCGGGCTATGACGGAATCCTTTGAATTTGAAGATCCGATCGATGAGGTCTATGCGGTGCGCCGCAAGATTTCGTCGAGGTATGGTAACGATGTCCGTAAGATCGTCGCGGCGGCGCGAGAATGGTTGAAGCAAGATGTGACGGCTGGTCGCGTCTATGTTTCTTTCCCGAGTGCGCGTATCGCTTCGACGACGGCATGACGATTTTTTCATTCTAGGCGGGTGATGCCTCGCCTGGAGAACCGCCTTGGGCGGTGTTGATCTTTAACAACGGCTGACGGGCATTCGGCGTCAGCCACCGGGCCAACGGGATGGATGCGCTCTGTCGTGTTCGTCCCGCGGCCAGAACCCAGGTCGGGCGTGTTACATCTGTGATCGCCGCCCGCCGGGGAGCCGGGGAATCCCGAAAGGATCCCGGCAGCGTACGCAACAGCGTATTGAGCTTCGCAGAAAAACCGCTAACTTTTCTTGTGATGAAGCGAGATACGATGGTGCGCTACGTGGTGTATCCACGCGGCGTACTTTCTATTCATGTTTCATCATAGGCTCTTAGCGGTGCCTTCTGCGAGACGAGAATCAGGGAGTGCGCCGCTTTATTTGTCTAGAGGGCGGCATTCCCGACACGGAAGGGAACGCCGCCCTCGTTCGTTTCCGTCAATTCGTAAAGGGCTGGAGGTTGGTATGAGAAAAGATGCATTAAAGGCTGTGTTAGATGAAGTGACGGCCAAAGTTAAAAAGGCTGTCGTTGAGGCTAAAAACAGTTTTAAGCCCGATGAAGGTACACAAGGTGTTGCAAAGTTGTTTTGCTCAGTAAAGAATCTTTGGAAGAGCGGTGCTGTTGGCAAGGCCACTCTGATTATAGTTCCGTTGGTTGTTGTTTTTATGGTAATGATTTTTAGATGTGAAAGTCTCGACGAAGAGTATGCACGCTTAATGGGAGAGCGTGTTTTGCTCGGTATAGAAAGGTCAAATTTGTCGGTTGAACTGGGGGAGATGTCAGTTGACGATTGTATTTTTTGTGGGAGCAAGGAACGGAAGAAAGAAATATTGGCAAAGGAAAAGGCGGAATTTTTAAAGGAGTGGAATGAGCATAAGGCGAAGGTGAAAGAGGTCGGTAGTCTGGACGACCGAGTTTTGTGTCTTGTCAATTTGAAACAAATTTCTACAGCGCAAGAATATTTCGTGAAAAAGTTTGGGCGGAATCCATCTTCTGTCGAAGAACTATGTCGCGAAGATTACTTTCGCGTCGAGCCGAAATGTCCGTCTGATGGTTCGACATATGAGCTTGATGGTTTTGGAGGTGTGCGTTGCACGGGAAATAAATATCATAGTTTTTTCGAGAAATAATTGCATGCTGTTCGTTGTGTAGGGAAAACGATTCGCGCCATCCGCGAGGCGTGAACCTACTTTGGAAGAGGGGCGGGTAGTTACATAGGCGATGTGTCTGCCTGCCTGATTGAAAAACAGATTCGGAGATGTTATGAATTATAAAGAGATGAAAAAGGCAGTACTCAGAACCACACGGCATTTTTCGGTTTCCAAGGCATTTGATGTACCTCTGAATGCTCGAAGACTTCTAGATGGGAAAACATGCGTCGAGGCGTTTTTTGTCGGTGAGGCTGCGAAATACAAGAATAAGAAAGGGTGCTATGTTTTTGCCCTTCGGAATGGAGGTGGAGTAACTCCATATTACGTTGGGAAAACAAAGAGGTCTTTTGAAGAAGAGTCGTTTGCAGCACAAAAGATTTCTCATCATTACCAACCGATAATTACCCGTAATCAGGGAACGCCTGTTATGACCTTTATTGCTATTGATTCAGCACGTGGTAGAACGCCAGATTCAACGATTCGAGAGGTTGAGAAGTACTTAATTCAAGCTGCTTACGCGAAGAATCCTCGTCTGAGCAATGTACAAAACCTCCCCAAAGAATGGTGGTCAATTGATGGTGTCATGAATGCGTCACGAGGGAAACCTTGTAAGATCATATCTGATTTTCGTTCGATGATGGGTATCTAAGGGACAACAAAAAATCACAGCTGATTGGAATAGAGAAATGAAAATCAAGTCTTTCATGATTCCCATAATTGCTCTTGGAACATTATTCGTTGTCCAGGCCCAGGAGGTTGATGCCGATGCGTTGATCGGTACGCTGAATGCCGAAATCTCAAAAATTGACGAGCGTGAGGCGAAGGAAACTCCGAAAACGGAGTCGGCGGCAAAGGATGAAACGAGTCTTTTAAAGCCGCAACCGAAACCCCAACGGCAGAAAGTTGCACGGCCTGTACTGGATGAGTCCGGCGAACGTGCAACCAAGGACTCGAAAGTCGTCGTGGTGACGGCTTTCGGAAAGGGTGAGACGAAGGAAGAGGCGAGGAAGAATGCCTTCCGTACCGCCATTGAAAAGGCCGTGGGCGTCTATGTCGATGCTGAATCGATGATGCAGAACTATGAAATGGTCAAGGATCGCGTCAACACGATCAGCAATGCCGACATCACGAAGTGTGAGACACTGAAAGAAGGTCGGCTGAAATCGGGCGGGTATGGCGTCCAGATCAGGGCCACGGTCGAGAAGAAGGCGATTACGCCGAAGTTCAAGGATGTATTTCCGGCGGCATTCGCGGATGTCGAAGGGGTCGCCTCGTCGATTCATGCCCAGAAGGTCACCGCCGCAACCCGTTCGACGGACGCCGCTTCGCTCATGAAAGCGGCCATTGGCGATGTTGATCGGATGCGGAATTGGGTACGATTGTCAGTCGTGAAGGGAATGGAACTTCGGCCCGCCAAAGGTAACGACAATTCTGGCAATGAGCCCGGTAAGGGGCGTTATGCCGTTCGCTATTCCATGACAGTTGATAACGAGGCCTACTTCAAGGGTTTTGTCCCGCACTTCAAGCAGGTGTTGAGCAAAATGCAGATTGGCGAGGCAAATGAAGACGTCCTCTTGAAGGCGGAAAGTCTGACGCTAAATGAACGGCAGTCCCTCACGCGGTCCTGTAATGCGCTATTTGTCAATCCGGTGTCTCTTTCGGGTTTTCCGGAGGTCTCCATACAAGGAGGGCGCAATCCTCGGGGTAGAGGAGGCAATCCTTCTCAGTTTATGTTTGACCAATACAAAGGACTGGAAAAAGTTCAGGACGGTCGTTCTTGCAATATCTGGCTCTTGGATCGTATGAACAAAGACATGACGGCCGTACGGTGTTCCGCCTACAAGGTTCCCGTTGCGGCGCTCCATGCCTATTGGAAGACTGTTTATGGAGATCTGGACTCAAATTATGTCTGCAAGAAACCTGCCAATGCGTTGGGGTGGAGGCCTGTCCAGAAGATTGAAATCGTATTGCTGAACAAAGACGGAGAGGAGATCTCGGCAACGACGGATGTTGTTCCAACCACACTTCTGACAGGTGGATTTGTCCCGAGATCTCGTCTGGAGGTCCGTGAATTGTGGGAAAATGCCAATGTCTTTGATTCCTTCTTCATTCGTCCTTTGTTTGGAACATCCAGGAAAATTGGGCCAGTCAAGGGAGGATATTCGTCCGAGATTCAACGAGACGCGTATCTTGTCTTGAGCGACGCCCAGCTGGCTGAAGTGAAGCGGGTAGAGGTTCGGTTTGTCGGCGGAAAGAAGTCACGGCGGTAAGAACAAGTTTTTTAATTCATAAAAATACAAAATGGAGATAGCTATGAGAATACAACTCAAAAGCATGATGATTGCGGTTCTGGCTTTAGGTGCGGCAAGTGCTGTGTCGGCCGACGACAATGCCGATGTCGAGGCTTTGATGAAGGCGATGAACGCCGAAATTGCACAGGTCAAGGAGACGACGAAAGCCGAGGTCACAAAGGAAGTTGCGGTTTCGACGGTCTCATTGGTAAAGGCTGCGACGACAGCGGAAGATGCCGGCTCCGAGGCGGTTGTCGCCGTACAGGAGGTGTCCAAGGTCGCCGAAGCGAAGCCGAATGTGTCCGACTCGTTTGATGTTTCAGATCGTGTCGCGGAGCGCACGGCCGAAGCGCTCAAGGCCAACAAGAACGAGATCGGCAACTTTGACCACAAGAAGAAACGCATCGTCGTCATTGGTGAAGCCGAGATGCCGATTGATGTCAAGGGAGACAAGAAAGGCGATTGGGCCCTCAAGCGCACGATGCTCGCGAAATCCGCGCTGCTGAACGCCAAATTGAAGATGGCCACGGCCCTTGGCTTTGAGCTCACCGCAGAGGAGCAGCAGCACATGTTCAATGTGCCAGCCACGTCCAATTCCACGGAGAAGGCCGCCATCAAGACGTCTTCGGCCATTCAATTCGCCAGCTCGCATCCGATCATGGGTGCTACGGTACTTCTGCAGGAGGAGAGTCTGATCAACGGCATCTACAAGATCGCCGTTTCAATGGTCTGGAGCGAGGCTCTGCAGAAGTCGGCGGTGGCGACGATGTGCGGCACGCCCGGCTTCAAAGAAACGAAGAAGGGCAAGAAGTCCCTTGGCGAGTGGGTGGAATTTCAGGAGAATCCCTACCTCCTGATTGGCCCACGCCAGTATCTCGACAACGAGGGGGTGCGTCACTTTCTCGGAATCTCCGCGATGCCTGTTGGGCGTAATACCGTTCTCGCTCAACAGAACAAGCGGAAAGCGCAGATGGACGCGATCGCCTGTGCGGCGTTCAGCTGTTTGGCGGATGTGACGACGGCTGAAGCCATGAACAACATGATGGATCAGGTTTCTGATCCGAATGATCTTGATGCTTTGCCGACTTCGGAGGTACAGAGTACGCTGAATTCAAAGGTCACGCAGAAGATTCAGGGACAGGCCATCAATGGCGTTGGCATGGTGTTCCAGAAGGAGATCGAACATCCGCTCTTCCCGGGTGGTCGGCTTTACGTCTACTGTGCCGAATTGAATGCCGAGAGCGTCGCGAAAGCGCGCGAGCTCGCCAAGCAGGCATATCTTGATCGTGCGAAGGTCGCCTACGAGAACGAACGTTACAAGGCGATCAAGGCCAAGTACATGGCTCAGATCGAGCAGGCCAAGCGCGACGGCAAGGCCGCAGGACAGCGTGCGAAGATTGAGAAGTACAAGACGGATGATGCCGCGCGCGCGAAGGCGCGTCTTGAGAAACTCAAGGAAATCGCCGCCGAGACCAAGCGTAACAAGGAGGCCGCAAAGGCCAAGTTGGATCAGGTCCGCGAGGAGATGAAGGCCGCCGGCGTTTATGACAAGTACAAGAAGATCGTAGAGGCCATCGACGGCATGTGCAGCGGCGACAAGATTGACGCCGATGACACGAATGTCGATTAATCCTCGTTATGATTGGTTACCTCGCCGACCCGGAGAAATGTACCGGGTCGGCTTGGTTTCGTTTGACGGCAGGACAAGGGAAGGATTCTGAAACGATGAAATTCCGTAATCTGGGGATGATTCTGGGACTTGCGATCGCCTTGGGTGGATGTGTGAGTTTTGCTCCTGCGGAAGCCGAGGATGTCGTCGTGCAGACTTGTGCTCGTGTCGCCGTCGAAGATCCTGCGGCGGATAAAAATGGAGCCTTCTTTCTCAGGAGATCCATGCTCTGCCGTCAGGCCTTCACGGAGGCTGTGACAAATCTTGTGGGCAAGACGGGACGTGACGAGGAGGCTCTGCGAGGGGTGACAATCTGCGGGATCGACGAAGGATATACAAACGGCGTCTATACGCTGCGGCTGGATGCCGCTTGGTCGGCGACACGGGAGGCGGCGGCCAATCGAATTCTGTCCACGACGAATGCGGCGGACGCGGTCGCCTATGTGCCGTCTCTTGACGAAAGCAAGTCACTGACCACGTGGATTGGACCGAAGCAGGTTCAGGACGTAGACGGCAAGATTCATTTTCTGGGCATTTCGGCGATGGCGATTGGACGCAATGTGGTTTTGTCGCAGCAGAATATCCGCAGGGCGGAACTGGATGCACAGGCGATGGCCGTTCGTGCGTTCTTGGGGAAAGGACGGAAGATGACGGATGTCAAAGCGCTTTTTCGACAAGTCTTTGCCATGCGGAGCCGTCATCCGCTCTGTCCGAACCGCGAGATGTATGTTTGTGGGTATGAAGTCATATCGCTTGAGAGACCTTCCCGCTAAGGAAAGAAGCTAGAGAATGATGTGCTGCAGAAGTGTTCTACTGATTGTATCGGTGTTGCTGGCGGGGATGGCAAATGCCGAGAATGCGCTTGAGTTCGTCGAACGGCGTACGGCCGAGATTTTGAAGATTGATCAGAGCCGGGTTGGGGAATGGAATCAGGAGAAGGGATGGATCGCGGTTGTCGGCATTGCCGCGCTGGAGGGTAAGACGCCGTCTGAAATCATCGCCAAGCGGCATGAACTTGCAGAAGTCGCCCTGATGGACGCCAAGCTCAAGCTAGCTGAGAAACTGGGCTTCTCCCTCTCGGCGGAAGAGAAGCGGCATCTTTGGGGAGATTCGGCGAAGGCCGAGGCGGGCATCACGACATCGTCGCGTATCCAGTTTCTCGCGAAGCATCAGATTCTTGGCGCGACGGTCTTACTGCAGGCCGAGAGCAATCTTGATGGCGAATATCTGATGGCGGTGTCTCTGGTCTGGAGCAAGGGACTTCAGAAGTCTGCGCAAACGATTATGAGCGGAATTGGATCGGCAAAGACCGAGAGACCAGGCAAATATTCGCTTGAGGAATGGTTTGAGAAAGCCGTTGATCCCGCGCAGGTTGTGGGGCCTCGCCAGTATGTCGACAACAAGGGCAAACGGCATTTCATCGGCATCGTGTCAATGCCGTGTGACAAATCATTGCTGATGCGGCAGCAGTTGGTGATTGAGCGGATGCTTCAGATGAAAGGTGCAACCACCGTCGCTTGGGCGTTGCGTTCGGATACCGAGACGTCGTCCGTCTCTTCGACGGTACTCAATCAGTCTTCAAAAGGTGAAAAGGAGACGGCCGATGTCAGCAGCGAGCTGACGCAGCGCATTCATCAGCGTTTCCGCGGTGCCGTCCCCCCTGTGAAGCCGCTCTTCGAGGATGGATGCATCTATCGGGAACATCCGCTCTTCCCCGGTTCGCGAATGGCGATCTATGCCTGTGAACTGGACGGCGAGTTCAGCGAATACCAGTACAAATAGTGTGGTTGGAAGCATCGACGCTTTTCTTGGTATTCGGACTGTGATCTATTGCTGATTCTGAGATTTACCAGTTTCGCCGAGACCGAGCTTGACGAGAGCCCGTGGTGATTTCTGGAAAATACCAAGGCTGACAAAGTGGCGGCGAGTGTCTGACGCTCGCCGCCGACTTTTGTCCAGCCTCGAATTTCAATGCGACAGGCGACTTGTTCACGTATCATCCCAGTACGTGTGCTCTGCCGGGTGTGGTACGGGAGGTGTATGCCACTCAACAGTAGTGACCCATGCAAGAATGGATGACCAAGATGTCGTTTTCGATTTTGAAAATCAGGCGATTGGCGTCGTCAATGCGGACGCTCCACCAACCCGTTCTGTTGCCTTTGAGGGGTTCGGGCTTGCCAAGACAGGCGTATCCGTTGCGGTCAATACTTTGTAGAAGCAGGTGCAGACGGCGCAAGGTCTTGCGGTCCCGAGATTCCCATTCTTGGAATTGCTCCCAGGCGATGTCAGACCAGAGCTTTTGCATGGCGGGAAGTTTTCTTCTTCATGGGTGTATCCACTTCATCTTCGGGCAGTGGCGGCAACTCATGGAAATGATAATTCCTGTGACCGTTTTCGTAGTCTGAAAATGCCTGTTCGAGCCGTGCGGGGTCTGTAAGCGGGTCGTAGCGAAGCTCCATTGGAATCGCCTGCCGAGCAACGACTTGCCGGAGGAATATGTTGAGTGCAGAAGACATGGAAATGCCAATGCCGTTGAGAATGATGTCGGCCTTGCGCTTGATGGCATCGTCAACCCGGAAATTGACTTGTACGGTTGTCGCGGATTTCATGCCATTCATTATATCAAATTGCAGTGCGCGTTGTCTATCAAAAGTATAGCAAATAGCTATACAGTCAAATCAATCAAGAAGAGGATTATCCGTTATGCTGCTTAAGTTATCCAAGAATGCGCACCAAGAATTGGATGATTGACAACGCTGTTTTATGGTGTACCTTGGAGGCATTGGCGTGTTATAATAGAGACATGAAACGTCTGGTCCTGTTTTTCATGCTTGGAGGCATGTTTGTTGCGCAAGGTGCAAGTCCTCAAATAGAGGAACTGACTGCGCAAGTGGACTTGGTGTCGCCGGCGGCTTTGGTGCGTTTGGCCGACGATTGGGAGAAGACGTGGGGCGCGGCCGACGCCACGCGCGCACTGCGCGCGTTTGCCGCCACGGCGGGAGGCGCGAAGGCTGCCGCCATCGAGGCGCTCAAGAAGGGGGATGCGGTGCCGGCATGCGCGTTGCTTCAGGCGCAACGGCGGCACGTGGCTGCGCATCCGCTGGTGAAGAACCTTTCGGTGCTGGCCGTGAAGCATACGGACGAAGGGCGTACGCATGCGCCCAATGCGGATTATGCGCCCGGCATCGGCGACAACGTGTGGCTGCGCCCCAAGGGCATGCCGGCCCGCCATGAGCAGCATCCTGCCATGCCGCCGCTTTCCTGCTACAACCATCTGGACATCGAAAAGGACATGCCGTCGGAACTGGTGTCGCTTTCCGGCTTCTCGGGCGATGAGGTGGCGGTGAAGTCCGTCTTTCGTCCGATGGCGCCAACGACGATCCACTCCGTCGATTTGGAGTTCGATGGGCAGCGTGTGCTCTTTGTTGCGCCAGATGCCGCCGTGAGCAATGCCTGGCGTCTGTTTGAGATAGATCTGGGCGCAGGCCGGGAGCCGCGTTCCGTGCCAACGGCGGAGGCACGCCCCCTGTTGCCTTCGGTGTTCATCCACGAGGCGGCGGATTGCTGCTATCTGCCGGACGGCAAGATCATCTTCACCTCCGATGCGGGCGAGCAGGGGCTGCCGTGCGAGTCCGGCCGTGTGCGGATGAGCAACATGTATCGGCTCGATCCGGCGAACGGCAAGGTGGAGCGCCTCACCTATGACCAGGACTCCGACTGGTACCCGAATGTCCTCAACGATGGCCGCGTGCAATATGTGCGCTGGGAATACTGCGACATTTCGCACTTCTTCAGCCGGGTGATGATGACGATGAATCCGGACGGCACGCGGCAGATGGGCTTCTATGGCTCCAATGCCTATTGGCCCAACCACTACGGCAGCCCGCTCGCGATTCCGGGCGACAACGGCAAGTTCATTTGCGTGGCCACGGGCCATCACACGCCCAAGAGCGGACGGCTCTGCCTCTTTGACGCGGAGCGCGCACGCAAGGGCGGTGCTGGTGCCGTGCAGATGATTCCGGGCTGGGGCAAGCCCGTGGAGACGCCGATTGAGGATCGCCTCTACAACAACGTGTATCCGCGATTCCTCCAGCCGTTCCCCCTGGGCACCAGGCCGGCCGACGGTGCAGGCAAGTATTTCCTTGTGGCGATGAAGGCTTCGCCGCGTGCGCTGTGGACGATCTGCCTTGTGGACGTCTTCGACAACGTGACGCCGCTTTACGCCGCCGAGGGCTGGAGCTTCAACGAACCCATTGCCCTTCAGGCACGGAAGCGTCCGCCCGCCATTCCCGACCGGCGTCGCGAGAATGTGCCCTACTGCACGATGTACTGCGGCGACATCTACCAGGGCGAGGGGCTCAAGGGCGTGCCACGGGGCACGGTGAAGGCGGTGCGCCTCTTCGCCTATCACTATGGCTATCATCATGCGGCGGGACATGAATCGACGGGCGTCGAATCCTCCTATGACATGAAGTACGTGCTGGGCACGGTGCCGGTGACGGAAGACGGCAGCGTCTTCTTCGACGCCCCGGTGAACAAGCCCATCTCCATTCAGCCGCTGGATGCGGAAGGGCGCGCCATTCAGCTGATGCGGTCCTGGACGGTGGGGATGCCTGGCGAATATGTCAGTTGTGTGGGCTGCCATGAACATCCGGAAGTGGCCGCGGCGCCTTTGCAGATCGTGCGGCGGCGTCCGTCGCCCGTTACGCCGCCCAACGGACAGGCCAAGCCGCGTACCTGGAGCTTCCTCCGCGAAGTGCAGCCCATCCTGCAGCGTCGCTGCGTAGGCTGCCACAATCGAGACGCCGATCCTGTGGTGGCGGCACGCACGCCGGACGCACGCGGCATCCTGCGTTTCGCGTCCACGGAGCAGACGCGCTTCACGTGTGGCGACAAACCCAATTTCGCGGATATCCGTCCGATGCGCATCCAGTACAAGACGCCGCTGGGCGTCAACAAGCCCGTGCTGGATGACGACAAGTGCGCCAGTGGGGCGGGCGCCTTCTCCAAGAGCTATTTCGCCCTGCAGGCCTGGGTGAGGCGCCCGGGGCCGGAATCCGACAACCGTCTGCTGAACCCGATGGAATATCACGCCAACACCAGCCCGCTTGTGCAGCTGCTCAAGGCGGGGCACCATGGCGTGACGCTCACGGAGGACGAATGGCGTACGCTCTACACCTGGATTGACCTCAACGCGCCTTTCTGGGGAACCTGGACGGATCAGATAACCTGGTGGCAGAACGACGGCAACCGCCGTTGGGCGGGAGACGGCACCAACCATGTGATCAATCTCGAGAAGATGGCCTGTTCGCGTGCCCGGCGGCAGTATGCCGAGCAGCGCTTCCAGGGTTTCTGGAATCCGGCCGATGACCCGGAACTGGACACCTATGACTTTGCGCAGGCCGAGAAGGACCTTTCGAAGATCGCCTTTGAGCCGCCTCGTCATGCCGCCCAACCGTGCGCCCCGAAATCCCCGGCATGCGTCCTCAAGGGCTCGTTGAGGCGAGAGACGATCGCTGCGCCTGGCGGCGATCTCGCCTTCCGGGAAGTCGGAGCGGGCCTCTGGTTCGCGGAGACGGAACTCCCGCTCGCAAACTACCTGGCCTTTGCGCCGGAACACTACAATGGCTTCGTGGACTGGGTGGGCAAGGACCACAACTGCCCGGGCGAGAGCGTGATGTCGCCGGAGCAGCCCGTGATTCGCGTGTCCTTTGACGAGGCCAAGGCCTTTGCCGCCTGGTTGTCGGAGAAGACGGGGCGCAGGTTCCGCCTGCCCACCGAAGCGGAGTGGGAGGCCGCTGCACGTGCGGGCGTGCGTGGGGCGTATGCCTGGGGTACGGATGACGCACAGTTCGCCCATGTGGCCAATCTGGCCGACAGGCGTGTGGCGGACTTGCCGAACCAGTTCTATGTCTTCAACTATCATCTGCACCATCCGACGGTGGATGATGGGGAGATGACGGTGGCGAAGGCGGCGGGTGCGGCCTATTCGGCGAATGCCTTCGGCCTCTACAACATGATCGGCAACGTGGAGGAATGGTGTGTGGCGTCTGATGGCAGTGCTGTGGCGAAAGGCGGTGCCTTCGACACGTTGCCGCGACTGGCCTCTTTTGCGCGTCGCGTGCCCTACTATCCCTGGCAGCGGGTGTACAACACGGGCTTCCG